>JADMJQ010000338.1:12592-14150 GCA_018780415.1 Roseateles sp.
GGGGCCGGCCGACCAGGGCGACGAGGGATCGGGACGCTCACAGGGGGCACCCCTAGAGCGGCCAATGGACCAGCGCCTGCGCCAGCGGGCGCTCTGACTGGCGGTTTGAGAGGATCACCTGTGGCTGGCGATCATTTTCGGGCGTCGTGAGCACACGGTACGGTCATGGCACCCGCATCCTTGGGCTCGGCGCATATGCAGCGGTGTACGCAGCTAGGACCCGCAACACGCACGGACGCCGATTCCTCCAGGATTCGACGCAACGGGACCGCAAGGATGAGCCGATCCGCGGGACGCGACCGGCATGCCGTCATCTGTTCACTGAGCGTAGCTTTGGCGCGGTGGAAGTACCGAGCGACCGACGCCGCCGAACAAAGCCGGTGCGCAACGGCCAGGCAGGCGACCAAGGCCCGGCCCCGCGCCGCCACGGCGCTGGACGCTGCCTGCAGATCCAGTGGCTTGCCTGGATGAATCCTCGCGCCGACCCAGACCTCAAGCAGCGCGAGCGCGCCATCGATGCCATAGCTGCCTCCGGCAGCGATGAGGGCTGCTGCAGCGGCGTCCACCCCCTTCGCCATGGACGGATGAGGCCCCACGCTGCCGGTCGCCAGCGCCAAGCCCCGAGTCAACTCCCAGGCGCGCCAGTCCTGCTCCGACGGCCGCTTCGCGATCCAACTGCGCAGCGCAGCCCGAGCCGCAGGCACCGAGCCCCCAAAATACCCCAGCAACGGCCGGGCATCAAAGCCCTTGGCCGGCGTGAGTCCCAGAGCGATGCGCAGCGCGCCGTGCGGATGATGCGTCGGCGTCGCGCATGATTGCTGAACCACCGGCCGCCACGCGAGCATGCGCACCTCGTGACGCAAGGCCTCAGCGGACTCGATGCGCTGTGCCCGGTAAGGACCAGCGAGCACGGGACTGCGAACCGGCTGTGCCTCGCGCACCCATCGAGACACAACGTTCCCGAAGGCACGGGCGACGCCCCCGACCGAGTCACCCGCTGGAATCTGCGCGACGGCGTGAATCTCCGTGGACAGCAAAACGAAATCGATCAACACCCTGCCCGATCGCTGATGTGCGCCAATCAGGCGACTGCGGATTTGCGCAACCAGCGACGGGTGCACGAAGAACTCCCTGCCAACCGCCGCTTGCCAGCACAGACTCCAGGTTCTTGCCTGGCCGTCAGGAATCTCATCGGGGGCAATCTCACTGCACATTGAGATATGACGATCTCGCCGCCTGATCCCTCACCCCCAGTTTGGCAATAACGGCCAAAACGTTCGGTAGATAAACGCGGTGAAGATTGCGGCGAGCCGCCACCGCTCGGCCGAACGAGTAAGGCGTCGTTGCGCAAAAACTTACCGCTTCAAATAGCCGTTATCGCACTATGGGATGCCATCGTCCCGCCTGACCAAACGCTCGCGGGGATCAGCATGGCCCCATAGCCTGCGTCCTCCAAGAGGACTACCTTGAGGCTGCCCGAGGTTCAAAAGACCCAGGGTGTATCA
Source organism: Roseateles sp. (assembly GCA_018780415.1). Classification (GTDB taxonomy): domain Bacteria; phylum Pseudomonadota; class Gammaproteobacteria; order Burkholderiales; family Burkholderiaceae_C; genus Paucibacter_A. The sequence goes on from JADMJQ010000338.1 coordinate 14,098, forward strand.
GTCTCAACCTCAACTTGAAGGAGTTCATCATGAATGAGAAATCACAGTCGGAA
>JADMJQ010000059.1 GCA_018780415.1 Roseateles sp.
CGTTGACCGATGCTAAACCGCTGCCGGACTTTGGCTGGGCGTTTGGCGCCACAAGCTGAAAGTAGCAGGCGCCCACAGCGCTCGTGGGCGCGCTGCCTTGCTATTTGCGCAGCTTGACCGCCGGGAAGTCCACCGGCACGGCGAAGGCGATGTTCACATAGTTGGTGAACAGATTCAGCGCCACATGGGCCAGGATCTCGGTGATCTCCGCGTCACCGTAGCCCACGGTGCGCAGCGCTTGCACGTCGGCGTCGCTGACCTGGCCGCGCTCGTTGACAAGCTTGAGCGCAAAGCGCAGGGCCGCCTGCGTTTTCGGGTCGGCCGACTCTCCCGCTTGGGCATGCAGCAATTCCTCGGCGCTGGCGCCGGCCTTGCGGCCCAGGGCGGTGTGTGCGGCCAGGCAGTACTCGCAGGCATTGCGGTCGGCCACCGCCACCGCGATTTGCTCGCCGAGTTTGGCCGAGATCACGCCGCCGCCGAGGGCACCGAATGCGCCCCACATGCTGCTCAGGGCGGCCGGCGAATTCGCCACCGCGCGGAACATATTGGGCACCGTGCCAAAGGCGCCGTGGACGGCATCGAGCAAGGCCTTGCGGTCGGCGCTGGTGTTGGCGCGGTCAATCAGGGGGATGCGGTTCATGGGGAGTCCTTGATGTTGATGGTTGGGGGTTGTGCTTTTGGGGCACATGGCCAGTTTCACCGGCGGTGAAGTTCGAATTGATGCTTAAAATCCATAGAACATACCAATTCGTCCGACGCATACGCCTCAACTCAAGCCCCATGCCCTCAAACCCCGCCCCGCCTCTCGATCGCCTGTCGGCACTGCTGGACCGCTTCCGGGTGCGTGCGCACTTATTCCATGCCGGCGCCTTGTGCGGCCTGACCCATTTCGACGCCCAGCCGGGCCGCGCCTTTATGCATGTGCTGCGTCGGGGCGAGATGGTCCTGACGCATCCGCCGGGCAGCGGGGCGCCGCCCAAAATAGCAGTCAGTGAACCTACGCTGCTTTTTTACCCGCGGCCGCTGGCTCATCAGTTCAGCAACGCGCCCAGCGAAGGCTCCGATTTCGTGTGTGCCACCTTGGACTTTGAAGGTGGCGAGCGTCATCCGCTGGTGGCGGCGCTGCCGCCGGTTCTGGTGCTGCCCTTGCGGTCGGTGGAAGGGCTGGAGCCGACGCTGGCGCTGCTGTTCGCCGAAACCGAACGCCTGCGCTGCGGCCAACGCCTCTTGGCCGACCGCTTGTTTGAGGTCTTGTTGCTGCAGCTGCTGCGCTGGCTGCTGGAGCATCCCGAGCAGGCCGGCATGCAGGCGGGTCTGATCCATGGGCTGGCGCATCCGAAGTTGGCGCATGCGCTGACGGCCATGCACGAGGCACCCGGCGCGGCCTGGTCGCTTGAAAGCATGGCGCTTGCCGCGGGCATGTCACGTAGTGCGTTTGCGGCCGAGTTCAAACAGCAGCTTGGCAGCACGCCGGCCGACTACCTACTGCAGTGGCGAGTGTCGGTCGCACGATCGATGCTGCTTGGAGGAGCGTCCATCAAGAGTGCCGGCGAGGCACTGGGTTATGCCAGCGCCGCCTCGTTCTCGCGTGCCTTTGCCCTAGCAAGCGGGCTGGCACCCCGGGCTTGGCTGGAGCAACAGCGCCAAGCCTAGGCAGGGCTCACATACTGCGCCGATACTGCCCGCCCACCTCGAACAGCGCCGAGGTGATCTGGCCCAGCGAGCACACCCTCACCGCGTCCATCAAGACCTCGAAGACATTCTTGTTGGCGATGACAGCCTCTTGCAATCGCTGCAACTGAGCGGCGCTGTCGGCGGCGTGCAGGGCATGGAAGTCGCGCAGGCGGTGCAGCTGAGATTGCTTTTCTTCGTCGGTCGAGCGCGCTAATTCAATGCTTTCCATCACCTGGTCGCCATGCGGGTTGCGGAAGGTGTTGACGCCGATGATGGGGTACTCGCCGGTGTGTTTGAGCATCTCGTAATGCATGCTCTCTTCCTG
>JADMJQ010000018.1 GCA_018780415.1 Roseateles sp.
GGCCACGCCGGCCACCGTGGTCGAGTGGCAGATGCGCGCCTGGTGGTCGCAGTTATTGCTGCCCCACATGCTGACCCATTTGCGCAGCAGATAGGCTTGCTCGTTATTGTGTTTGGAGGAGCCGACGATGAAGACCGAGTCCGGGCCGCTTTGCTTTTTCAGCTCCAGCATCTTGGCGCTGATTTCGGTCAGCGCCACGTCCCAGCTGATCTTTTGATACTTGCCGTTCACCAGCTTCATCGGCGTGCGCAGCCGGTGCTCACCGGCACCGTGTTCGCGCAAGGCCGCACCCTTGGCGCAATGCGCACCGAGGTTGATCGGTGAGTCAAACACCGGCTCCTGACGCACCCAAACGCCGTTCTCGACCACCGCGTCAACCGCGCAGCCCACCGAGCAATGGCCGCAGATGGTGCGCTTGACTTCGACCTTGGCGCCCGCTCCGGCAGCAGGCGCCGGCGCCGTATCCGCTGCATGGGCTTTGCGCTGCACCAGGCTGAGTTGCGTGGCGGCCAGGCCGGCGCCTAAGCCCAAGCCGGAGCGGCGCAGGAACAGGCGTCGGTCCATGGTCGGGATGGCGCGGCGTTGGCCATCAAGGCCTCGGCTCAGGCTGTTCAGTAGGCCCGTCGGGGAAGCCGGGGCAGCGGCAGAAGTCTTGCGTGTCAGCAGCATATTGTCTCCAGCGGGGCCTGTTATCGGCCCGTCAAAACCAAGTACCCGAAGGTGAATCAGGAGCGCGCGGTTTCGTAATAGCGCAGCACATGCGGGCTGAGCTGATAGCCGCCGGCGGTATCGGGCGGCACAGCGAGCTCGGCCGCAGCGACCAGCGGCTCATCCACCGCCGCCACTGGCAAGGCCTTGGCCACCACGGCGGCGGCACCTGCTGCGCCCAAACCCAACAGCCAACCGCGTCGTTTCAACGGTGCGCCAGCTGCCGTGCTGTCCATCTTTTCAGTGACTTGCTGTTTGCTCATGCTCATGGTGATCAACTCCGTAACAAGCTTGCTGGGCGAATATAGCCCTGTTGCAAAAGTTTTGCATCGCGCCAAACCCGCGCAGCGCACAGGCAGACAAAATCTAAGCTTCAAGCAGGTCAAAGCCCTGTGCTTCGACGGCAAAAAAATCGCGCGCGAAGCCGGCCAACGCGCGATAGAAATCGGCCTGCGACTGAGCGCAAAGCGCGTCGCACAAGCCGTCCACCCAGCCGCGCAGATGGCTGTTGAAGAAACGCTGCTGCGCGGCCAGATTGCTGACGCCGGCATCCTCACCAGCAATCAAGTAACGCATCACTTCGCAGAGACTGGCGATATGGTCCTCGGTCTCCAGCACCGTTTGCGCCCGCTCCAGACCCAGCGCCGCCAGGGAGCTGCGCAGCTCGACCAGGGGCTTTTGATTCAAGGACCCGGCCAGGTACTGCGAGCCAAACAAGCAAACCGCCGGCTTGCCGACGCCGCCGAACAGAGCGACAAACTCGGCCTGGATCTCGGCCAAGCCCAAGCGCCGCGAGGTGGCCACCAACTCGCCCCAAGAGCTTTCCAAAAACGCGCCGGCCGTCGGCGCCTCGGTCACCGCCACGCGCAGCTGGCCGAACATCTCCTGCGAGAGAGGCGCGTAAAACAGCTCGGCCAACAGGCCGTAAACCTCGGCGCGGGCCAGCTCTTCGCCGGCGTCCGCCTGGCTGTGAAAGTCAATTGCCGTGCTGCTGCTCATAACTGGTCGATCCTGACTTCTGATGGGTTGCTGTGCATCGCGATCACCCGGCAGTCGCCGCACATCTGCAGACGCTCACGCGCCGCGCCTTGGAACATCGGGTGAGCGCCGAGTTTGGCGAGCATCAGCTCAATCGCCTTCGGGCTGGCGAAAGGCTTGGCGCAGCGCACGCAGCAAAAGGGCTCGACCTCGTTCAAGACCTGCAGCTGCTTGCGCTGGCGTCCGCCATCGGCCAGCAAAAGCCGAGGCTGCAGCGTGATCGCGCCTTCCGGGCAGGTGCTGGCACAGAGGCCGCATTGCACGCAGTTCTTCTCGATCAGGCGCAGCTGTAGCTTATCGGGGTTGTCGGCCAGCGCGCCGGCCGGGCAGGCGCTGACGCAGCTCAAGCACATGCTGCAGGCGTCGGCATTGACGATCAGGCCGCCGAAAGGACTGGCCTCGGGCAAGGCAATCTCGTCCGGCACCGCAGCGGCCTGTGCCATCAAATGCTCCAGACACAGCTCCAGCGTGGCGCGCTTGTCTGCCAGCACGCGGTAGCCGGCCGGCTGTGCCAGGCATTGCGCGGGCTTCGCTTGCAAGGCCTGGTCCAAGCTGGCGACGTTGCTGCTTTCGATCAGGGTCAGGTGTTGCCCCTTGAAGCCCAGGCCACTCAAAATTGCCTGTGCCGTCGCCATCTGCGCCCGCACGGCCGCGCGGTAGTCGGGCGCTTCCTCGTCGGTCATCAAGACCCAGACCTGGGACGCGCCATAGGCGATCGCCGACAACCACAGCTCCATCCCGATCGACGCGGTGTGCCAGGCATCCAGCGGCAAGACGCGGGCCGGCACGCCCTGCACGGTGGCCTGCGTGCGCGCGGCGCGACCCAGTTCGGCGATCAGCTTGGCGCCGCCGCTCTGGCTGTGAATCAGCAGCGCTGCGTCTTTTCCGCCGGCACGAGCATAGGTACTCAGCAGCGTGCGTATGCGCTGACCTTGAGCGTCAGGGCCTGGCGTGGCATAGCTCAAGGCGCCACTGGGGCAGACCGTGGTGCAGGCGCCGCAGCCTACGCACAAATGCGGCTCGACGATGATGCCGGCCAGAGTGGCGCCGCCGGACTTGCCTTTTCTGGACGCATCGCTGCGGATTGCCTGCGCCGAGCAGACGTCAATGCAGGCCGTGCAACCGATCTGCTCATTGCGGCTATGGGCGCAGATTTTCTGCTTGTAGTTGAAGAACTTGGGCTTCTCGAACTCACCCACCGCCTCGCGCAGCTGCAAGACGGCCGCCATCAGCTGCGCGTCGTCCGCCGCATGGAAATAACCCTGCGGCGGCTGATGCAGCGCGATCAGGGGCGCAGCACTCAGGTCCAGCACCAGATCGAAATGTTCGGTGACGCTGCGTGCCGGGCGGTCGAAATCAATCGCGCCGGCGGCTGCGCAGACCTTGACGCAGTCGCGGTGGCTGCTGCATTTGCTCAGGTCGATCTGGTAGCTGAAATCGATCGCGCCCTCGGGGCAGGCGTCAACGCAGGCATTGCAGCGCGTGCACAGATCCAGATCAATCGGGTTGCGCTGCGTCCAGCTCAGCTCGAAGGCGCCCAGCCAGCCGCGCAGCTGAGTGACCTCGCCGGCATGCACCGGTAGCGAGCGGGTCTGCGGCAAGGCGCCGGGACCCTGCACCAGCAAACTCAGATCCAGCTTGTCGGCCAGCATCGCGGCGGCCTGTTGCGCCCGCTCCGGCGCGCCGATGATGACGGCGCGACCTTTTGATTGGTAGCTGACGGTGGGCACTGGCGCCGCGTCCGGCAGCTGCGCAAGCGCCAGCAGCGCGGCGATCTTCGGTGTGGCTTGGGTGCCGTCCTTGGACCAGCCGCCGGTCTCACGGATATTGACGAAGCGAATCGGCCGCTCACCCACCGACAGCGCTCCTGCTGTCTGCTCGTTCAGTTGCAGGAAGAGTTGGCTTTCCTGCGTGCAGGCGACCAGCAGATCGTCGCCGCTCTTGGCCGCGCGCTGAAACGAGCCGGCCTCGCGGCGGCACAGCAGGGTATGGACGCAGTCAAGCCCAGCACTCTTCTCAGGGCCCAGCGCCTTGATCAGCGCCGGGCCGTCCAGCGTCATCGTCTTGTTGCAATCGCAGATCAGGGTGGTCGTCGTCATAGTGCTGGCTCGCGGGTTCGGGGGCTTGATCTACTTTTTCTTCATCCGAGAACAGCCCCAGAACCTGAGACTGATGGAGCTGGCGCAGCATCGCCAGCGGCAGCGGATCGGGGGTGTTGTAGTCGTCGATGTAGGTATCCAGCCCGTCCATCAGATTGAAATGCGGGTCGGAAAAGAACAGTTTTTTCAGCGCCGCCCGCTGCACGCCGCCGTCCACATCGCCGCCCATGAAGCGGGCGTAGTCACTGGCCGGCGTCAGCAGCTCGACCTCGGCATAGCCGGGCGGTGGCGGCGGCGTTTCAAGCGGCTCGGCCGGCGCAATCTCTGGCGCCGGCACAGCTATTGGTGGCTCCGCCGCGCGGGCAGCGGTCTTGAGCCGGCTCCAGCGCGCCAGCCGACTGCCGCTGTCGTCCCCGGTCGTCATCAGCGTCGCTGCTCCGGCGGCAAAAACGACTGCGGCCGGCGCCGCTCTTTTTTGACCTCGGGTTTGTAATGCTGGGCCACATAGGCCTGCAGCCAGTCCGCCAGATCGGCCGGCAGCGGCACATTGTCGACCCGCTCCTGCGCATCCAGCCAGCGGCCGGCCTCGGTATAGCTGAGGCTGACGCGCTCGGCCCAGGCCAGCGATGGGTCCTCGTCGTCGACCCGCCAGACCACAAACCAGACCGGCGCGCCGCTGTTCAGATTCAGGAAGTAACCTTCAGCCTCATCGGCAAACAGTTGCAGCGTGAAGCCGGGGAAAAGGCGGGTCTGGCGCTTGCCGTCATCACGCAGCAGCCTCGGCTGTTCACCAAATGCGGCCTCTTGCGCCACCACATCGGTGACCTTGAAACGCCAGGCCTCCCATTGATTCGGGTTGGCCTCGCGCTCCATCACCACGGCCACGCTTACCTCGGGTCGCCGGGCAATCGGCATGGCTGGCTGGCTGTCAATCTCGGCGGGCTGCATGGGCGCAAGTCTAGGGCAAGCCAGGCCACTTTATGAACGCGACATACCCTAGCACCCGCCCTGCGCACATCAGCTGCTTTATCAGCTGTTCTTCGAGATCGAAATCGTCGGGAACTTGGATGAATAGTCCTTGGACTGCGCGGCGATCTTGACCGCGACCTTGCGTGCCAAGGTCTTGTAGAGCGCGGCGATCTCGCCGTCGGGCTCGGCCACCACGGTGGGCTGGCCGGCGTCGGCCTGCGCGCGGATCGACATCGCCAGCGGCAAGGCACCCAGATAGTCGATGCCGTATTGCAGCGCCATCTTCTGGCCGCCGTCGGCGCCGAAGATATGTTCGGCATGGCCGCAGTTGGTGCAGATATGGACCGCCATGTTCTCGACCAAACCGAGTATGGGCACGCCGACTTTTTCAAACATCTTCAGACCCTTCTTGGCGTCGATCAGCGCGATGTCCTGCGGCGTGGTCACGATCACGGCGCCCGTCACCGGCACGCGCTGCGACAGCGTCAGCTGGATATCGCCGGTGCCGGGCGGCATGTCGACGATCAGATAGTCCAGCTCCTGCCAGCGGGTCTGACGCAGCAACTGCTCCAGCGCCTGCGTCGCCATCGGGCCGCGCCAGATCATTGCCTGGTCGTCCTCGACCAAAAAGCCTATCGACATGATCTGCAGGCCGTAGGCGGACATCGGCTCCATCAGCTTGCCGTCTTCGCTCTCGGGACGGCCGCTGACGCCCAGCATGGTCGGCTGACTGGGTCCATAAATGTCGGCATCCAGCATGCCGACGCGCGCGCCCTCGGCGGCCAGCGCCAGCGCCAGATTGGCGGCGGTGGTGCTCTTGCCGACGCCGCCCTTGCCCGAGGCGACCGCGATGATGTTCTTAACGCCGGGCAGCAGTTGCACGCCACGTTGCACCGCGTGGGCAGCAATTTTGCTGTGGATCTGCACGCTGACATTGGCCACACCGTCCACCGTGCGGGCGGCCGCCACCAATTGACGACGCAGCTCCGGCATCTGGCTGGCGCCGGGGTAGCCTAACTCGATCTCGAAGGACACATCAGCGCCGTCGATGCGTAGATTCTTGAGCTGCTTGCCGGTCACAAAGTCCTGGCCGGTATTCGGGTCGACGATGGTTTGCAGAGCTTGGTGCAGGGCGGATTCTTGGATGCTGGACATGTCGACAAAAGCGTTGATTTCAGCGAGCGGCAGGCTGCAGCTCGAGCAGACGGCAGTCTAGCCCAGACCCCAAAGCCCTTGATTCGAGCCCGCCTTCAGCTGACCTGCTTGAACGCCATCACCGCCTGATTGCGCAGCGTGCGCAGCAGTTGCAACTCTTTCTCGCCCAGGTCGATGCCGCCGACCCTGGCCTTGTCCGCATAAATCAGCGCAAACGGCACGCCCTTCAGCGTCATCGGCAAGAGCAAGAAGCTTGGCGCGCGCACATCGCCGCGGTACCAAAGCGGCAGGCGTTCGGCGATTTTTGGCGCGGTAGCGTCGGCAATCAAGGTGTCGGCGCCCTTTTGGCAGACCGCGGCGAACAGATCCGCATTGCCGCCATCGGCCAGGCGCAAGGGCACGCGGAACAAGGCCGCAACGCCTTCCACGCCTTCACCCAGGCCAAAGCGGCCGGTCAGCGTTTCCGTCTTGGGGTCACGCAGGCAAAACACCACCCGCCGAAAGCCCAGCGCTCTGAAAATGGTCTCCAGAATCATTCGGAGAACCTCATTGAGCTTGAAGTTCTCGACCATCACATTGGTGATGTCTTGAATGCCGGCCGCCATCATTTCGACCGCTTGCTCACGCGTCAGTTGCTGGCGGCTCAGGCTTTGCGTCGGCTCCAGAATCTGCGTCGCCTGCAGCTGATGCGCGCTCAGCGAATCGTCGGCGGTCGGGGTCAGCGGCGCCAGCAAGCGCCGCGCCGGCGAGTTCTTGGGCAGCTGTATCCCCATCGCATCGGCCACCTGCGCCAGCCGCTGGCGGGCCTGATCGGCGGCCAGATCAAAGGTCTCGGCCGTCACGCCGAGCACACGCGCATAACGCTGCGCCATCGCATGCACGCGTGCATGGGCGTCGACCGGGGCGGTGTGCAGGATCACGTCGGCCACATCATTGGCGGCGTGGGCCAGCCAGCGCTGGCGCTCGTCCGTGTGCTCGGCCCGGCGCAGCGGCGGTTCACCTTCCGGGCGCCGCATGCTGTGTTGCAAGGATTCGGGCAAACCCCATTGGCGCGCCACGCCCAAGCCCAATTGTTCATAGCTCATGCCCAGCACCTGTGCCGATGCGGCCGCCTCGCTGAGCGGTGCAGCCGCCAGGCCCGTCGCCTGACTGACCCGCTCGGTGCGGGTGATGCGACGGATCTGCTGCGCTTCCTCGGGGAAGTAAAACTCGCACAAGGAGCGACCCAAGTTGTGCAACATCGCGCACAGAAACGCCTCCTCGGCCTCGCGCGGATTCAGGCACAGCTCGCGCGCCAACGAGGCCGCCATCAAGGAGCGCAAAAACTCCTCACGCAATTGCTGGGCATGCGCCTTGTTCTCCATACGCTCGAGCAAGATCAGCGACAAGGCCAGGTTGCGGATGCCGGAAAATCCCACCAAGGCGACCGCTCTGGAGACGGTGCTGATATTGCCGCCGCCGGCATGGCTGAACTGCACGGTGTTGACCAGGCGCAGCAGCTTGTGGGTCAGCGCCACGTCCTTGAGGATCTCGTTCGACAAGCTGGCCAGACTGCCGTTCTCGGAGGCGGTCAGGCGCTGGATGCGGCCGATCGCATCCGACATGGCCGGGAAGTCGCTCTTGTGGCGCATGCGGCGCAGCAGGAATTCCAAGGCGGCGCCGTCCACCACCGGTGCAACGCTGGTTTGAGCCGGGTACAGCCATTCGCTCAATGCCTCATGCATGGCCTGCGCCGACGGCCAACGCTCGGCCGCCTTGCGGGCCAGCCCGCGCTGCACAATCGCCCGCAAGGCGTCGTCGACATCCAGCCCTAGATCGGACGGCAGGGTCAGGTCTTGCTCGATGACGCGGCGTACCGACATCCAGGGGTCGGGGTCGTAATTCAGGCGCTGGCCGCTGAGCATCTCGCCCAGCATCACGGCCGCCGCGAACACATCCATCTGCGCGCTCGCCGGCTCACCGAGTGCGGCCTCGGGCGATATGTAGCCGGGCGTGCCGACCACGCGCGGCGGGTGGCCCAGCTCGGCTTCAGGCGCCAGCGCCGACAAGCGCGCCGCGATGCCGAAGTCCATCACGCGCGCCCTGCCCTTGGCGTCGATCAAGATATTGCTGGGCTTGAGATCACGGTGCACCACACCGGCGGCATGCGCGGCTTGCAGGCCGTCCAGAACGCCCAGAAAGAGTTCCAGTGCAGACCTGACACCGAGCTGTGCATTGCGGCCACCCCGCAACAGGTCCGCCAGCGTTCCGCCCGGCACATACTCAAACACCAGATAGGACTTCCCGCCCTGGCGGTCGGCCTCAAACACCGGCACGATATTGGGATGAGTCAGGCGGCTGACCGCGCGCGCCTCATGCAGCCATTCGTCGACGCTGAGCGGGTCGGCGCCGGGCCGCAAGACCTTCAGCGCGACATCGCGGTCCAACCTGGGGTCATGGGCCAGCCAGACGGTCGCCTGCGCGCCTTCGCCGAGCTTCTTGAGCAAATGAAAGCGCCCCAAATCAGGCAGATCGGGTGCGGCAGAGGCGTAAGTCAAAGAGTCGTCGGGATTCATCACGAGCTTGTTCGTTCAGTCCTGACTTTGGCGGAGTCACTCAAGGCCGGTCGTGGTCCGGCGTCAATGCGGCGAATTGCCATCGGCCGCCGCCTTGGCCGCCAAACGCGCGCGCAAGCCCGAAGGCTTGGGCACATCTCCGTCGAACGGCATCAAGCCGGAACGCCCTTGATCCACCGGCGCCGCGGCTTCTGGATTCAGCGCCTGTTGAATGTCTTTCAAACCCAGCCCCAAGGTGCGGGCATAGCGTTTGGTGGCCGACTCGACGCCGACCACACGCTTGGCTTCGGGCAGCATCAGGGCATCGACCAGCTCATTGGCCAGGCTGCAGGTCAGACGCAGCACTTCGTTATCGCTTTCCTTGCCGTGCGCACTGGCGCGCAGCGCGGCGGTGGGTGGCTGGCGCCGCATCATGTGCAGCAACTCTTCGCCCAGGCTCCAATGCTTGGCCACCGCCGTGCCCAGCGACTCCAGATCACAGCCCAGCACCGCGAAGGCGGCGGCTTGCTCCGTCATGCCGGCGGGGTGCGGCTGCTCGACCGTGGGCTCGGGCGGCTGCATCAGCTGCCTGATCTGCTGCGCGTCATCGGGGAAGTGATATTGCAACAGCAAACGGCCGAGGTTTTGCATCACCGTGATCAGGTAGACCACCTCGGCGTCATAACCGGCCGGCCGCAGGGCTTGCGAGATCTGGCCGGCACGGTGGACGCGCTTCATCAGGCTCTGCAGCATCGCCGCCTGCATCTCGTTCAAGGGGCCCGGCCAGGGTTTGAGCGAACGCGCCGCCTGGCTCACGCCCTCCAGCCCCAGCATGGCGATGGCGCGCTGCATATTCAAGACCGTGCCGTCGACCGGCGCGCCGCTTTGTTTCAGGGCGTTATTGACCCGACGCAGCAACTCCAGGGCCAGCGCCATGTCCTGCATCACCATGGTGGCCACCGCACTGGTGTGCTGGCGATCCATGGCCGATGACTGGCCCACTCTTTGCAAAGCGGTCGAGGTGCTGGGCAGATGGCCAATGCGCTGCAGCTTGTCGATCAGCAAGGCGATCGGGCCCTCTTCGTCATGGCCGGCCGAGGTGCGCCAACCATCCAGCGCACGCAAAAAACTGCGGGCGATGTGATAGCGCTGGCGTTCTTGGCGGTCGGTAGCACGGTTGCAGATGGCGCGCAGCGGCTCAGGGATCGGATGCGGTGTCTCCCAGCCCATGCGCACCAGCTCATGGCCGGTGGGCTGCATTTCTTGCACCACCAGATGCAGGTCGGGTTGCTCAAGCACCGGGCGCCCACTCAGGATGCGGTGCAGCAACAAACCCACGCACAAAATATCTTCGGCCGCCGCATCGCGCACCGCGCGCCGGGTCACCGAGTTGTAGTCCGCTGTGGCCGGAAAAATCTCCTGCGCCGCCTCCAGGCCCAGCACCCGCACCTGGTTGGTCGGACCGATGATCAGCGTCGAGCCTTGCACATCGCGGTGCGCATGACCGGCCTCATGGGCAAAAGCCAGGCCCTCCAGATACTGGCAAATCCATTCGGCTGCCTCCACCGGCAGAGGCGTAGGTTGGCGCGCCAGGCGCTCGTCCAGGGTTTCGCCCAAGGCGCGGTCATAGGCCATATAGGGCCATTTTTCGACCTGGCCGACCTCGATCACATGGGCCAGATTCGGATGAACGACGCGCGCGCCGGCCGTCGCCGTCTTGACCCAATGCTCGGTGGCGGCCGCGCTATTGGGCGCCACCCGCGGCATGCTCAGCATCAACTCCTGATCGAGCTTGGCATCAAACACCAGCCACAACATGCTGCGCGTACTTTTGCCCAACAACTGACGCAACTCAAAGCGGCCAAAGCGTCGCATGGGCGCGGCGGGCTTGGTCGCAATAGGCGCAGTTGGTGAATTGGGCTTGGAGTCGGTCACAGAAAAAGTCGGCAATGCTTGCCAGTTGAGGCCAGGGGATTTTGCTTAAACCTCATTTAACCCAATCCAGCCCATTCTTGATAGGGCGAGCAAAGCAATATTCGCAGGCCAATTCCGATAGGCCTGCGCTCGTCGTACTCACTGCGCCCCTCATTGACCCATTTGCGCCCATACCTTCTCCAGCCGCTTGACGCTGACCGGCTGCGGCGTGCGCAACTCTTGCGCGAACAGGCTGACCCGCAACTCCTCCAACTGCCAGCGGAAATCCGTCATGCGCGGGTCGGCCGAGCCCTTCATTTCGATCACCCGGCGCAGATAGCGCTGCTCCAGCGGGCGCAGCTCACTGAGCAGCTTGGCGTCGCGGGCCGGGTCGGCGCGCAGCTTGTCCAGGCGCCCGCTGATGGCCTTCAGGTAACGCGGCAAATGCTGCAATTGCGCCCAGGGCGTGGCGGCGATGACTTGCTTGGGTACCAGGCGCTGCAGCTGGGCGGTGATGTCCTCACTCACCTCCTTGGGCGCGCGCGCATCCTTGAGCTTGCGCGTGGCGGCGGCAAATTCCAGCAGCACCACGCCGGCCTGGCGCGCCACTTCCTGGGCGATCAGGTTCAGGCGGGCGCGGCCCTCGTCGATGCGGGCCTTGAAGCTGAACTCATCGGTGGGCAGCGGCTCGGCCAGAAAGGCCCGGTCCAAGGCCACGCCGATGATCTGGTCGCGCAGCTCCTCGGCCGTGCCCAAGCTCATGTACAACACCGACATCTTTTGCAGATCGGGGATGTTTTTTTCCAGGAACTTCAGCGGCTCCTTCAATTGCAGGGCGAGCAGGCGGCGCAGACCCAGGCGGTGGCGGGCCGCCGCCACATCGGGCTCGTCGAAAACCTCGATCTCCACATGCGTGCCGCGGTCCAACAGGGCCGGGAAGCCGATCAGCGTCTGCGCGCCGCGCGACACCTCCATCAGCTCGGGCAGCTCGCCGAAGGTCCAGGCGGTGTAGGTCTTGCTGACTTCGCGGGCCGGTTTGGGCGGTGCTTTGACTTCGGCGCGGATGCCTCCGGACGCCACCGGCGGTTGAACAACGGTCGGTGCCGACGCCGGCAGACGCAGCGCCGCCAGCGCCTGAAACGCCGACCTCGCCTGGCCGCCCAGCTCGGCCTTCAGCGCCGCCAGATTGCGCCCTATGCCGAGTTGGCGGCCATGCTCATCGATGACGCGGAAGTTCATGAACAGATGCGGCTGCAGCTGCTCCAGCTTGAAGTCATTGCGCTGAATCGCCAGTTGCGTGCGCTCCTTGACCGCCTTCAGCAGCACCTCGATCAGGGCGCCCTGGCCGAACGGGTTGGCGGCGATGAACTCGGCCACGAACTCCGGCAACGGCACCAATCGCGAGCGCGGCCGCTGGTGCAAGCTCTTCAGCAAGACCAGCACCTTAGGTCCAAGCATGCCCGGCACCAGCCACTCACAGCGCTCCTCGCTGACCTGATTGAGCGCGTAAATCGGCACGGCGACCGTCAGGCCATCGCGCGCGTCACCGGGTTCGTGCAAGTAACTCACTAGGCAGTCGACACCACCCATGCGCAGCGTCTTTGGGAAGGCATTGCTGGTGATGCCGGCCGCCTCGTGGCGCATCAGCTCGTCACGGCTCAAATGCAGCAACTTGGGCTCGGCCTTGGAGGCATGGCGATACCAGCGCTCCAGCGTTGCCCCAGAGCAGACCTCGGCCGGCAGATGCTGGTCGTAATAGGCATAGATCAGCTCATCATCGACCAGCACGTCCTGGCGGCGCGATTTGTGCTCCAGCTCCTCGACCTGGGCGATCTGACGTTTGTTGTGAGCCAGGAAGGGCAGGCGCGATTCCCATTCGCCATTGACCAGCGCCTCACGGATGAAGATCGCCCGCGCCGCAGGCGCATCGACATTGCCGAAGTTCACGCGCCGGTTGTTGTAAATGACGATGCCGTACAGCGTCGCCCGCTCCAGGGCGATCACTTCGGCCGCCTTCTTCTCCCAATGCGGCTCCAGCAACTGGGTCTTGATCAGATGGCCGGCGATGCCCGGCAGCCATTGCGGCTCGATCGCCGCGATGCCGCGACCGAATAGCCGCGTGGTGTCGACCAGCTCGGCAGTGACGATCCAGCGGCCCGGCTTTTTGCTTAAGTGCGCGCCGGGATGGCGCCAGAACTTGATGCCGCGAGCGCCCAAATACCACTCGTCCTCGTCGCTCTTGCAACCCAGATTGCCGAGCAAGCCGGCCAGCATCGACAGATGCACCTGCTCATAAGTCGCCGGCGCGGTGTTCATGCGCCAGCCATGTTCGGCGACGACGGTGTGTAGCTGCGAATAGACATCGCGCCACTCGCGCACACGGCGCGGGCTGACAAAGTTTTCGCGCAGCAAGGCTTCGTAGCGGCGGTGGCTGAGCTTGTGTTCACCCGCACCGCCCTTGCTTTCTTCCAGCCATTTCCACAGCTTCAAGTAGCCGAGAAATTCTGACTTGTCGTCATCGAATTTCTTGTGCCGCTCGTCGGCCGCTTGTTGCTGCTCCATCGGCCGGTCGCGCACATCCTGACCGGACAAGGCGCTGGCGATGATCAGAATTTCGGCCAAGGCCTCGCGGCTGCGCGCCTCCAGAATCATCCGGCCGACGCGCGGGTCGAGCGGCAGCTTGCCCAGCTCCTTGCCCATGGATGTCAGCTCGTTGGCGTCGTCAACGGCACCCAACTCGTTGAGCAACTGGTAGCCATCGGCGATCGCCTTGCGCGGTGGCGGCTCAATGAAGGGGAAGTCATCGACCTGGCCCAGGCCCAGCGTCTTCATGCGCAGAATCACCCCGGCCAGGGATGAGCGGAGGATTTCCGGGTCGGTGAAACGCGGCCGAGCGAGGTAGTCCTTCTCGTCGTAAAGCCGTATGCAGATGCCGTTAGCGACGCGGCCGCAGCGGCCGGCGCGCTGGTTCGCCGAAGATTGGCTGACCGGCTCGATTTGCAGCTGCTCGACCTTGTTGCGGTAGCTATAGCGCTTGACGCGGGAGGTGCCGGGGTCGATCACATAACGGATACCCGGCACGGTCAGCGAGGTCTCGGCCACATTGGTGGCCAAGACGATGCGGCGTTGGCCGTGCGGCTCGAAGACCTTGTCCTGCTCCTGCTGGGACAGGCGGGCAAACAGCGGCAAGACCTCGACGCCGGGCGGGTGATGTTTTCTCAGCGCCTCGGCGGCCTCGCGGATCTCGCGCTCACCGGGCAGGAAGACCAAGACGTCGCCGCCGCCCTCGCGCCAGAGCTCGTCGACGGCGTCGCAGATCGCGTTGTTGAGGTCGTACTCGCGGCTTTCCTCGAACGGCCGATAGCGCTGCTCGACCGGGAACAATCGGCCCGACACGGTGATCACCGGTGCGGGGCCTTTGGCCGACTCGAAATGCTTGGCGAATCTATCGGCGTCGATGGTGGCCGAAGTGACGATGACCTTCAGATCGGGCCGTTTTTTCAGCACCTCGCGCAGATAGCCGAGCAAAAAGTCGATGTTCAACGAGCGCTCATGGGCCTCGTCGATGATCAAGGTGTCATAGGCGCGCAGCAGCGGGTCGGTCTGCGTCTCGGCCAGCAAAATACCGTCCGGCATCAGCTTGACCGAGGCGCCGGGCGAGAGCCGGTCTTGAAAACGCACCTTGAAGCCGACCACCTCGCCCAGCGGCGTCTTC
>JADMJQ010000268.1:0-1051 GCA_018780415.1 Roseateles sp.
GGAGGGTGGGGCAGCGCGCGACCTGATTGGTTTAACCGGCATGGGGCGCAGCGGTGCCTTGCTGTTCGGTGCGCTGTGGCTGCTGGCGGCGATTCGCTGGGCCTGGCACCAGCGAGTGCCTTTCTGGGGCTGGGCCGGTGCGGTGATGGTGGGCTTGTCGATTGCAGCGGCTTGGTGGTTCACCTCTTTTGTCGCACTGCTGGGCCTGGATGCGCAAGTCGCGCCGGAGCAATCTTTGAGCTTCACCGGCCCCTCGGCCGAGGTACTGGTGCGCGTGCTGTTTTCGCCCGATAAGGCACCGACCTTTGACCTCGGCCTGGTTCCCGGTGTGTTCCTCGGCGCCTTTGCCGCTGCGGCCTTGTTTGGCGAACTCAAGCTGGAGGGCTTTAGCGGTGGCGCCAGCATGCGTCGCTATATGGTCGGCGCCGTGCTGATGGGCTTTGGCGGCATGCTGGCCGGTGGTTGTGCGGTCGGTGCCGGCCTCTCGGGCGCGGCGGTGTTCACCATCACCTCTTGGGTCACTTTGTCGGCGATGTGGGCCGCCGCAGCGCTGACTGATTACTACATGGACCGCCGCCCTGAGCGCGCGGCCAATCTACCGGCAGGGGCACTGGATCAGCCGGTGCCGGTGCTGTCGCGGTCCTTTCCTCGTTGATGAGTTCAAAGATGTCGAACAAAGTATGTGGTCCCCGGCCGTTCTGGCCCAACTGGCTGGCCGGCGTGGCGCTCGGCTTGGTGTTGCTGCTGACTTTTGTGTGGACCGGTCATGGTCTTGGCGCTACGGGTGCCAGCACGCGGCTGACCGCCGCGCTGGCGCATGGCGTGGCGCCGGCGGCAACCGCATCGAACGGCTATCTCGGTCCAATGGTGAAGAACAGCAACCCCTTACCCTCCTGGATTAGTTGGCAGGTACTGGGTGTGGCACTGGGGGCCTTGCTGGCTGCTTGGCAAGCCGGACGCTTGCGGGTGCAGCTTGACGGCGAGCGCAGTGTCGGACGCGGGCGCCGCCTCATGATGGCCTTGGGTGGGGGCGTGGCGGCAGGCTTTGGCG
>JADMJQ010000268.1:1061-9358 GCA_018780415.1 Roseateles sp.
GCACCAGCGGATTGGGGCTGTCGGGCGCGGCCACTTTGGGTGTGGCGGCCTTTGTGTTTTTGGCACTTTTCTTTGCGGCCGGCATTGTGGCAAGTCGCTTGCTCAAAGGAGTCTGAGCATGAGCTTTCCTTTCAATGACGGTGGTGCCGTGTCGGGTCTGATCTGCGGCCTGCTGTTCGGCTTTGTGCTGGAGCGAGCCGGTTTTGGCAGCCCGGCCAAGCTGACGGCGCAATTCCGCTTCACCGACTGGTCGGTGCTCAAGGTCATGTTCACGGCCATCGTGGTTGCTGCGGCCGGCTTGGCGCTGCTGCGCGCCTTGGGCTGGCTGGCGGCGGACGCGGTGTTTGTGCCCTCGGCCTTTCTCGGGGCTGCTGCGATCGGCGGTGCGCTGGTCGGAGCGGGCTTTGCGGTCGGAGGCTATTGCCCTGGGACTTCGGTCGTGGCGCTGATGTCGGGCCGGCTTGATGCGCTGGTCTTTGTGCTCGGCTTGTTATTGGGTACCGGCCTGTTTGCCTGGGCCTGGGGCAGCGGTCTGGAAGCCTTGACCATGGCCGGCGAGTTGGCGGCGGGCGACAACCTGCTCGATGCCTTTGGCATCCCGGATGGCTGGGCCGTGGCCGGCCTTGGCCTCGCGCTGGTGTTCGTCTATTGGTTGGGCGGGCGCATGGAGCGCAATAGCCGTGGCCCGGTCAGTGCGGCCGAGGCCGTGGCGGGCGCGCAGTCGGATTGAATTTCTACCAAGCGAGTGAAGTCACTATGAAAATGAAGAACACATCTAATCCTGCCGGTCAGCGTGCGGCGCAGGCATTGCCTGCCATGCTCATGGCGCTGGCGTTGTTACAACCGGCGCAACAAGCCTGCGCAGCACAGCCGACCGAGGCCGCCAAAGCTGCCAAGGCGCCAGCTGCGTCCAGCAGCGCTGCAACACCCGCCAAGGCCGCCAACCCTTGCGGGCCAGAGAATCCCTGTGGCCCGGCCAAGAAAAAGCGCAAGAAGAGCGAGAACCCTTGCGGGCCCGCCAATCCTTGTGCTGCCAAGAAGTAGGTGGCCCTAGCCATGAACTCGGCGCAGCAACTCGAGCGCTTGGAGCAGGCCGCGCTCGATGCGGTGCAGATTCCCCTGCGGATGGCGCAAGCTGGGCGCAGCATGGCTGAGCTGGCGCTGTGCGGCGCTGCGCGCTTCGAGCCTTGGCGCCACTACCCGGCCGGCGATGCCCGCGACCGGGAACATGGCACGCAGTTCTACTTTCATGCGCATGAGTTTCCGCGCAGCGCCGATGAGCACGGCCACTTCCATTTGTTCTTGCGCGATGTGGATCCTCCAGGCGGTTTTCATCATTTGATCGCCCTGGCGATTGACTCGGTGGGTCGCCCTTTGCGCTGGTTCAGCACCAATGAGTGGGTCACCGGCGAAACCATGCTGGAAGTCCATGCGCTGCGCCCCGCCTTGCTCGGCTTCAGTTTGCAGCGGCGCGGGCGTTTGGCCCCCTTGGCGCGTTGGTTGCAGGCCTTGGTGAGGCTGTACGCCGATGAGATCGAGCAAGTGCTGCGCGAGCGCGACGCGAGGCTGCAGCAGGAGGCCATGAGTCAACCGCTGCCAAGCGTGCTGCAAGACCGGCAACTGGATGTGCTGTGCCAGTTCGAAATTGATTTACCCCAGCGCATTCAGGCGCTGTATCTTGAACCCCCGACTGTTGAAGGAAATCGCCATGAAGCAGGCTTTGAAATTGTTATTGCTGGCCCCGTTGGCGCTGCTGTGGGCGGCGTTGAGTCAAGCCGCCTCGCTGCTGCCCGGCCCCGTGGTCGACAGCGCCTGGTTGGCCGCCCATCTGGACGAGGTGCAGATCTTTGAGGTGCGCGGCAATATCAAAAGTTTCACCGCCAAGCCCGAATTTGAGACCGACGCCAAGACCGGCAAGAAGGTACTGGTCGAGGTCGGCGGGCATATCCCTGGCGCACGCTTGATGGACACCAAGCCGCTGCGCGTCGACAAGAAGATCGGTGACTTGACGGTCAAGTACATGTTGCCGGAGCCGGCCGCGTTCGAGAAGTTGATGCAGGCGGCCGGCGTCGATGCCGATCGGCCGATCGTGCTGGTTCCGGTCGGTGTCGATGTGGTCGATCTCGATGACGCGCTGCGGGCCTACTGGCAGCTCAAGGTTTACGGCGAAGACCAGATCGCGGTCTTGGACGGCGGCATGGCGGTCTGGCTGCTGGAATCGCGCGCCCATAGCAGTGAGGCGGCAGCGGCGAAGGTCGGCAACTGGCGCTTCAAGGCCGACCGAAGGGCTCAGTACGGCGCCGAATCGGAGGAGGTGGCGGCAGCGATCGCTGCCAAGTCCGCCACCCTGATCGATAGTCGCGATCTGCGTTCCTTCCACGGCCTGGCCCAGCGCGACTACGTCCACGCGGCCGGCCATATCCCAGGCGCCAAATCACTGCCGCCCGAACTCCTGACCAAGCCGGTGGCCGGCGGCGCGGTCAAGCTGCACAGTCTGATGACCTACCGCGGCATTGCAGCGGCTACCGGGGTTGACGCTGACAAGCCCAGCATCGCCTACTGCAACAGCGGCCATCTCTCCTCCGGCCCCTGGTTCGTGATGTCCGAATTGCTGGGTCACAAGAATGCCCGCTTGTATGACGGCTCCATGCACCAGTGGACCTTGGAAAAGCGCCCGGTCGAAGGCGCCATCCCGCTGCAGTGAGTTGTTATGAAAGCCGCAACCTTCCCGCTCGGCCTGGTTCGAGCCCTTTCTGTCTTTGGGTTGAGCCTGCTGAATCTGCTGATAGCGAGCTCGGCAGTGGCGCAGGCCGTCGACTCAAACGCCCGAGCCGAGGAGATCGTGCAGGGCAAATGTTTTATCTGCCACGGCATCGACGGCGAGAGCTCCAGCCCGGTGTTCCCGCGCCTGGCCGGCCAGCACAGCGCCTATATGGCGCGGCAGTTGGCCGACTACCGCAGCGGCAAACGCAAGAGCACGACCATGCAGCCCATGGTCGAAGATCTGAGTACAGAGGACTTTGCCGCACTGGGCCGCTACTTCGAATCGCGCCAACCGGTCAAACATGAGCTGGGCGACCCCGAGCTGGCTCAGGTCGGTCGCTTCATCTTTATGCGCGGCAACCCCTTCAGCGGTGTGGCGGCCTGTGCTTCCTGCCATGGTGAGCGCGGCTACGGTACCCCCCAACTGCCGCGTATTGCCGGCCAACATGCGCAGTACACCGAGAACCAGCTGAAGGCCTTCAACAAGCGCGAACGTACCAACGACAACGCGGTGATGCATGCGATCGCCAGCAAGCTCAGCGAGCTGGAGCTGAAAGCCGTTTCAGCCTATCTCAGCGGCATGAACTGAGATAGGCGCTGCAGTTTTAGCCCAGCAGTCATCCCAACATATCGTCCCAGATGTTCTGCGCCCAAGACAGCGCGTAACGGCCTTCGATCTGGTTGGCCGCAGCCGACACGCCGCCGGCGCCGGGCACCGGTTTGAAGGTTTTTTCCTCGGCATTGAACTGGTGGACCGAGGCTACATGGATCACGTCGCGCGCGGTGACGAAGCTGTAGCAGGTGTTCATCAACACCGGCGTTGCGTTGACGGGCTCGCCTTTGAGTAACTGGATGATGGCCGCTGCGGCGAGCTTGGCCTGCTGGTTGGCCATATGGCCAGACTTGGGCATGGCTGCCGCTGGAAAGGTCGCGTCGCCCAGCACATGCACGCCCGGCACGGCGGTGGACTCCATGCTCAGCCAGTTGACGCCGCTCCAGCGCTGGTTGATATTGACCACGCCGGCCTTGACCGCCAGATCGGCGGCACGTTGCGGCGGTATCACGTTCAAGACATCGGCCTTGACGTCCTCGAACTCCAGCTTGGCCAGCCGGCCGCCGTCACCGACCTCTTTCAGCTCGGCATTGGCGCGGTACTCGAGGATGCCGTCGTAATGCTGCTTGAAGGCCTTCTCGAACAAGGCCTTCTTGGAGGCGATCTCCGGGTTGGCATCCAGCACCAGGAGCTTGGCGCGTGGTTTGGCGGTCTTCAGGTAGCTGGCGATCATGCAAGCGCGCTCGTATGGCCCGGGCGGGCAGCGATACGGCGCCTTGGGGATGCTGATGGCCACCACGCCGCCGTCGGGCATATCGAGCAGTTGCTTGCGCAGCGCCACCGTTTGCGGGCCGGCTTTCCAGGCGTGCAAGACCTGGCCCTTGTCTAAGGCTGCCTGCAGGCCGCCGATGCCGTCCAGCATGAAATCGATGCCGGGCGAGAGGATCAGGCGGTCATAGGGCAGGCTGCTGCCGTCGGCCAAGCGTACGGTTTTGGCTGCCGGGTCGATCGCGACCACCTCGCCTTGCACCAGCTTGACACCCAGCGCCTTCAAGCCATTGAAATCTCGCGTTATGTCGGCCATCTGCTTATGCCCGCCAATCACCAGATTGGAGATCGGGCAAGAGATGAAACTGGCCTGTCGTTCGACCAGGGTGACCTCGATATTGCCGCCCCATAGACGCAGATAGCGAGCCGCCGTACAGCCGCCAAAGCCGCCGCCAATCACCACCACCCGGCCGAGCGAAGCTTCACTGCGGCCCCCGCTGCTGCCGGCACAAGCCGTCAGGCCCAGGCTTGAAAAGGCGAGGCCGCCCAAGATCAGTTGGCGGCGCTGGGATTCTTGTTGTGTCAGGCTGTTCGTCATGGTCTGGGCTCCTTAGGGCTTGGCTGCCGGCAGAGCGGCGAAATGCTTGATGACCAACTTGAGCTGATCCTCGGTATAGCCTTTGACGATCTGATGCATGATCGTGGCCGGTTGGGCGCCGCTGCGGTAGTCGGCCAGCAGCTTGAGCAGCTCTTCCTCATTGCGTCCGGCAAGCGATTTCATCTCACCCTTGGCCACCCCCATGCTGCCGTGGCAGTTGGCGCAAGTGGCAGCCAGATTGCGCGCCAGCAGAGGGTCAGCAGCGGGCTGGGCCTGGCAGGCTGCAGCGCAGGTCGCCAGGGCCAAAAACCGTTTGATTGCTTTCATGCGGATCATTCGTGTCTCCTGTTGGTTTTGCCGAGTGCCAGCATCTGCAGATTTGCTTGCCGCTCCAATTGGGGTAAACCATGGCTGAGACAAGCAGCTCGCAAACGTGTAATATTGTTATATGCTGATAAATAGTATCACTCTGAAAATTTTGCGCTGCATGGGCGCAATCGGTTTGGCAATTGGTGTCAATGCTGTGCAGGCGCAGCTTCAAAAGCTGCAGCCGGTTCAGGTGGCGCCGCAGACTTGGGTTGTGCAGGGCGAGTCGGCACTTGGCTCCAGCGCCAATCGCAACTTCATCTCCAACGCGGCCTTCGTCATCACCTCCGAGGGTGTGGTCGTGGTCGACGCCTTGGGGTCACCGGCGCTGGCCGAAGATTTGATCGCCGCCATCCGCAGCATCACCGCGCAGCCGATCAAATGGGTGATCGTCACCCATTACCACGCCGACCACATCTACGGATTGCAGGCCTTCAAAGGCATTGGCGCCGAGGTCTTGGCGCAGCAAGAGGGTAAGCAGTACCTGCATTCAGAGACAGCCAAGCTGCGTCTGCAAGCCAGCCGGGAGGACTTGTTCCCCTGGATAGATGAGAAGACCCGGCTGGTTGAAGCGGATCGCTGGATCAACGGCCCGATCACGCTGCGGCTGGGCGGGCTGGATTTCCAACTGCAACCGGCCGGCCCAGCCCATACGCCCGAGGATCTGGTCGTCTATGTGCCGCAACTCAAGCTGCTGCTGGCCGGCGATCTGGTGTTCCGTGCCCGCATTCCTTTTGTCGGGCAGGCCGACAGCGGCCGCTGGATCGAAGCGCTGGACCGCCTGCTGGCTTTTGACGCTGGCGTCATCATCCCCGGCCATGGCCCGGTGTCGACGACGGCACGCGAGGATCTGCAAATGACGCGTGACTACCTCGCCTATCTGCGCAAGACCATGGGCGATGCAGCGCGCGAGATGGAGCCATTCGAGGAAGCCTACAAACGCACCGACTGGTCACGCTTCGCCAAGCTGCCGCTGTTCGGGCCGGCCAATCGCATCAACGCCTACAACACTTATCTGCTGATGGAGCAGGCGCAGAAATGAGGCGGGCCGGTTTGAATCGTCGCAGGCTCGTGGCGCTGCTGGCCTTGCAGCCTTTGCTGGCTGTTGGCCTGGCAGACGCTGCGGTCCCTCAGAAAGGTGATGTGGTTGCCTGGCCAGCAATCAGCTTGCTCGATGGCGTCCGCATCGAGGCCGAGCATTTGCGCGGTCGGCCGGTCGTGGTGGTGTTCTGGTCGCTCGATTGTGGCTATTGCGAGCGCCACAACGCCCATGTCGAAAAGCTCTACCGTGCCAGCGCAGGCAGCGGTCTGCTCGTGTTGGGTGCCGTGAACGAGCGCAACAGCGAGGCGGTGCGCAAGCATATGGCGGCGCGGCGCTGGAGCTTTCCGGTCACGCTCGACAGCCCCGCGCTTGCCAGTGCCCTGGGGGCGCGGCGCAGTGTGCCGTTCACGGTCACCGTGAGTCGTGATGGCCGCTTGGTCGAGCTGATACCGGGCGAGATGGTTGAGGACGATGTGATGTCCTTGCGGAAATTGACGCGCTGAATTGATGCGCATCAAGCTGTTGCAGCGCTTTGCATGCAACATCCACCGAAGTCGCCGCAGCATCTGCTGCTGCTGCTGCTGCGTTTTTTAACGTTTCTAAATGGGATTAGCCATGAAGTCCAATGTCGGCGGTATTGACCGCATCCTGCGTATCGCAATCGGCCTGGTTTTGCTGGGCTTGGCCTTTGCTGGCGTCATCGGCTGGTGGGGCTATCTCGGCCTAATTCCCTTGGCAACCGGCTTGCTCGGCTGGTGCCCGCCTTACGCCATATTTGGCTGGAACACTTGCGCGACGCGTACTGACAAGGCCTGAGGCAAATTCATGTTCAATCACTTCCGCATCTCGCAGCGCTTCGTCGCCATCATGGCGATGTATTGGGCAACGTTCTTATTGCTGGCTGTATTGGCTATCTGGGCTTTGTTCGCGGGCGCAAAAAATTTGCAGGCCGTGCATGCCGAGAGCTTCAAGCCCGCCGTCCTGATTGAGGAAGTGATGTTACTGAATCAGCGCAATCGCACCGAGTTGCTGCTGGCCTTCCAGCATGCGCCGGGTAGCGCCTTGGCCAGCATTCACGAGCATCCGGTCAGCCTCCATGTGGACAACGCCAAGAAGCGGCGCGCCGAAGCAGATACGGCCTGGAAAAGCTATCTGGCCATTCCTGCGGCATCGGAAGAGATTCAGTTGAGCCAGTTGGTGGACGGCCTGCGCGAAGCCTGGAAAGTCAAATCGGCACAAACGATCGACGCGGTTGAGCGCGGCGACTTCAGCAACCAGGTCATGGCCGACTTCCTGGCGGCCGGGCGTAACGAGGGCGAGGCCTACTACGCGGCCCTGCGGCGACTGGCTGATTTGGAGGACAAACAAGCCGCTGAAGTTGTGAAGGCCAGTGCCGAGCGGGCGCAGATCCTCCTTTATGTCTTTGTTGGCTTGGCGGTCTTGGTGGGTGTGCCGGCGACCTGGATGTTTGTCAGTTTGCTGGCGCGCATCCGTGGTGGTTTCGCCAAGGCTGATGCTTTATCGACAGCGATTGCCGCCGGCGATCTGACGCTCGACACCCAGGCGGACGGTGGAGACGAGATCGGACATCTATTGGGCCAGATGCACCATATGCGCGAGCGCCTGTTGGGCCTGATTCGTGACGTTCGACGGGCCGCCGAAGGGGTGCAGGTTGCCGCCACCGAGGTGGCAGCCGGCAATATGGATCTGTCCACACGTACGGAGCAGACGGCCAGCAATCTTCAGCAGACGGACAGTACCACCGACGAGCTGAGCCAGACCGTGCGTCAGAACGCCGACAACGCGGTGCAGGCCGATCAATTGGCCAAGGGTGCCAGCGAAGTCGCTGGACGCGGCGGCGCGGTGGTGGGTCAGGTGGTGGAAACCATGAAGGGCATCAACGACAGCAGCCGCAAGATTTCCGACATCATTGGGGTGATTGATTCGATTGCCTTCCAGACCAACATCCTGGCACTGAATGCGGCCGTCGAGGCGGCGCGGGCTGGTGAGCAAGGCCGAGGCTTTGCGGTGGTGGCGTCCGAGGTGCGCAGCCTTGCGCAACGCAGTGCCGAGGCCGCGCGCGAGATCAAAAGCCTGATCAATGCCAGTGTCGAGCGGGTCGCGCATGGCGCCACCCTGGTCGATCAGGCTGGCGCCACCATGAGCGAGGTGGTGAGCAGTATCCGCCGCGTTACCGACATCATGGG
>JADMJQ010000268.1:9368-14112 GCA_018780415.1 Roseateles sp.
AATTGGTGGACCGTGCGGGCACCACCATGCAAGAGGTCGTGGTCGCTATTCAGCGGGTCAGCGATATCGTGGGCGAGATCACCGTGGCCAGCAAGGAGCAGAGCGAGGGCGTGGCCCTGGTTGGCGGCGCCATCACCCAGATGGACCAGGCCACCCAGCAGAACGCCGCGCTGGTCGAGCAAAGCGCTGCGGCCGCGTCTAGCTTGCGGGATCAGGCGGATCAGTTGGTGGCGGCGGTGGCAGGGTTCAAACTGCCCTGAATCACATGAACGGATCGAGCAGTGCTTTGACCGTTGAAGGACTGGCCCGCCTGCTCGACGGCATTGATGCGGCGATGCAATCGCATCTGGACTGGAATCAACGGCTCTTGCGCTATGCCTTGTTGGGCCGGCCTGCTCAGGACGATATGGCGCGCCCGCGCGCGCATGAGTTGTGTCACTTCGGCCTTTGGTTCGGGCAGGAGCATCCGCAACTGATAAAGCTCGATTCGCGCCTGACCGAGGCGATAGGCCATGCGCACCAAGCCATGCATGATGGGGTGCGCGATCTGTGCGCTGCGCGCCTGGCGGGTGAGTACATGGAGGACGCGCTGCAGCGCTATGAAGCCGGGCAAGGCTCGATGGTTTCGGCACTCGCCGAACTCAAGCACTGTATCGAAGGCATTACTGGAAATATCGACGGACTGACCGGGCTGCCGCTGCGCCATGGCCTGAGCGCCATGTTCGCCCAATGCCGGCGTGATGCCCGGCGTGAGAATCGGCGCTGCTATCTCGCGGTGCTTGACATTGATCATTTCAAAAGAGTCAATGACCGCTTTGGCCATCTCATCGGTGATGCAGCCTTGAAACATGTGGCAACCGTTTTGCGCACTACCTTGCGCGAAAGCGACCCGCTGATCCGATTTGGGGGCGAGGAGTTTGTTGCCCTGCTTCGCAGCGAGGATGACGCGGCAGTGCAACTGACGACCGAGCGTTTGTTGGAAGCATTGCGCAACTCTCCCTTGCACTTGCACTCGCTTGCTGAGGCTCCATTGCACCTGAGCGTTAGCGTGGGCTTGACCGAAATCGGTTGCGACGAGGACTTGATGGCCGTGTTGGCGCGCGCCGATCAAGCCATGTTGACCGGAAAAAGGCAAGGGCGTGACCGCCAGCTGCTGGCACCGATGCCGAGCGGTTTGCTTGGGTCTTGACCCTTGATGACGCCGCCTCTCAACACCGAAGGGCGTTTCAATGGTACTTGCTCCCTCCGGCCGCAGGCATGGCCTTGGGTGCCAACCGGTAGTCGGTAGCTACGCCAAACTCCACGAAGGCGTCAAGCGCATGCGCTGTGTACATCAGCATCGTTTCACCGCCCATACCCTGCTGGTTCGAGAAGCATTGCGACGCAAACTTGGCATTCAGCCGGCTGCGCTGCGCTTGCTGGCGGCCTACCCCTTCCCGGGCAATGTGAGGGAACTGCGCATGTATTGGAACGCGCTGCCCTGCTCAGCGATGGCGATGTCATCGAAGCTGACACCATGCAGACTGCGCTTCAGGTAGGCGTGAGTGACCCGATTGAGAGTGGCATGCCAAAAGCGGTGTTCAGCGTAAGCAGGCTGCGGCAGCTCGAGGACCAGACGCTGCGTATCGCTTTGCAGCGGCATCTTGGTAGCAGAGAGCAACTGGCAGGTGAGTTGAAAGTTAGCGTGCGTACCTTGTACCGACGCCTGGCTCGGATGGACGCCATCCCCTGAATGTTCGAGCTGAGCTTGCGGCAGGTCAACGTCCTGCGGGCGGCGAAGTCATCCAATCAAGTTGCGAGGCGTGGGCTTCTTCACTTGATCATCAGGAGAAAATATGAAACTGTTCATCGATCTTTTCAGCAGCGATGTTGGTCTCTTCAGCGCCTCCACCCTGTTGGTCATGCTGGGAATGGGTGTTTTCTATTTGCACTATTTCCTCTCGCACATGCATGCGGACGAAGCCAAGGCACGCCTCAAATAGCCCGAATCCACAGCCTAGAAGTCTGTGTGTGCGCAAGACCAACAAGGGTCGGATTGCGCTTGGAAGGATAGACGTAGCCTTGCCTTTGCAGGGTCGCAATCAGCTTCCCGCAAACCAGTCTGTCGGCGTCAGAAGGTGACAAAGGCCTTGGCCTCTTCGGCCGAGAAGTAGCGCTGCATGATTTTCAGCAGCGTGCCGTCGGCGCGCATGTCGTCTATCAGGGCTCGCCACTTTTTTTGTTCACTCTCGGGCAGGGCCTTCTTGGACATGATCAGACCGTGCAGCACGGCCGGGTCGCCGATCTCAATAACCCGGGTCAGCCCGGCGAGTTCCCGGCTCTCGACCTGCGAGTAATTGAAGGGCTCAATGACCATGGCTTGGATGCGCCCCAACTTGAGCATCGCCAACAATTGCTCGTGATCCGCCACCTCGGTGATGCGGCCTTGTGCCTTCAGCTTGTCCATCATGAGGTTGACGTTCTTGCTGTAGCGGAAGCTGCGGATATTGCCGACCTTGAGTTGCGGTTCGCGCTCGAAAGCCTCCAGGCTGCTGACTTGAGCATCCTTCCGGACCAAGAAGTAGTACTTGTTGAAGAGATACCAGCCGAAGCCTGCATACGTCTCCCTTGCATCGGTACTGATGCCCGACATGCTGAAATCCAACTCGCCCGATTCGATCCAGCGCCAGATGCGCGCTCTGGGCATCACGCTGACGTTGAAAGCACAGCCGCTGCGCCGGATCAACTCGTCGGCAATGTCCTTGTCTATGCCTTTTTGGGTGGTCTTGGAGTACAACAGGCCATGATCGTGAAAAGCCAGGCTGAAAGGCCGGGAGCAGGTCGGCAACTCACTCGCACTGGCCGAAGCGAGCAGCAAGGTATTCATCAGCAGTGCCGCAAGCCAGCAGCCCATCAATTGTTTCGAGTGTTCTTTCATCGTGCGACTCAGCCCTTGTGCCGCGGCTCAAGCAGATCCTTGTCATGCTTGAGCAAATGGGGTTCGGCATTTTCAAGCATAAAGTAACGGAAGGCCTCGGCGGCAGGAGAGAGTAGCTTGCTTTGCATGCGGACCAGATTCCAGGTTCTCATCAAGGGTGTGTGCTCCACGTCCAGCAGTTTGAGCACGCCGACGCGAAGCTCCAGGCCTAGCGTGTGCAAGGACAGAAAACTCACGCCCATGCCCGCCATCACGGCCTGCTTGATGGTTTCATTGCTGGGCAGCTCCATCGCCACTCGCGGCGCCAAATGGTGTTCGCGCAGAAAGTCGTCCATCATCTTGCGCGTGCCCGAGCCGATTTCGCGCGCGATGAAGCGTTGATTCGCCAGCGCCTCCAAGGGCACATGATCCAGGCTGGCCAGCGGGTGATTTGGCGCTGCGACAAACACCTGCGGATGCGCAGCAAAGGGCTCTGCCCGCGTGGCTAACTCCTTGGGCGGGCGGCCCATCACGGCCAGATCAACCTCACCAGACTGCAGCAAAGCCACCAGTTGCTGGCGGTTCTGGCACACCGAGAGCTTGACCTCGACGCCGGGATGCTCCTCATGAAAGCGGGCCAGCAATTGCGGCACAAAGTACTTGGCGGTGCTGACCAGACCGATCGAGAGCAGACCGCTCTCGGCACCGCGAAAGCGGGCCATCGCATCGTCGGCCTCCTTGAGCGTGGCCAGCAGGCGCCGCGCATAGACCAGAAAGTACTCGCCGGATGTGGTCAGCGAAACCTGTCGCCCTTGGCGCTCGAACATCGGCAGACCCAGCTGGGACTCCAGCTCCTTGACCTGCATGGTCACCGCCGGCGGCGTCAGGTGCAGTACCTCGGCCGCACGCGCAAAGCTCAAAGACTTGGCCACCTCGCAGAACACGCGCAGCTGTCGAAAAGTGGCATTGAGCATATGGGTTCAGTAAAAGCTGAATCGAAGTCTAAGTATTTCTGAATTTTCTTTATATAAGTGTAGGCTTAAATTGGCGCCATCGCAACGCAAACGATGGAGCAGCAAATGAACAAGCCGATCGACGAGGGTGTCATCACCGACGCCAAGAAGCGCTACAGCGCCGGGGTGTTGAAGTACCGACAGATGGGCTATTGGGACGCCGACTATGTGCCCAAGGACACCGATCTGTTGTGCCTGTTCCGCATCACGCCGCAAGACGGTGTTGATGCGATCGAGGCTGCTGCAGCGGTGGCGGGTGAGTCGAGCACGGCCACCTGGACGGTGGTCTGGACCGACCGCCTGACCGCTTGCGACAGCTACCGCGCCAAGGCCTACCGGGTCGACCCGGTGCCCGGCATCCCAGGTCAGTATTTCGCCTGGGTGGCCTACGACATCATCCTGTTCGAGGAGGGCTCGATTGCCAACATTACCGCCAGCCTGATCGGCAACGTGTTCTCTTTCAAGCCCTTGAAGGCGGCGCGGCTGGAAGACATCCGCATGCCGGTGGCGCTGGTCAAGACCTTCAAGGGCCCGCCCTGCGGCCTGGTAGTCGAACGCGAGCGGCTCGACAAGTTCGGCCGGCCCTTGTTGGGCGCCACGACCAAGCCCAAGCTCGGCCTGTCGGGGCGCAACTATGGCCGCGTCATCTACGAAGGGCTCAAGGGCGGCCTGGACTTCATGAAAGATGACGAGAACATCAACTCGCAGCCCTTTATGCACTGGCGTGACCGTTTCCTTTATGTGATGGACGGGGTCAACAAAGCGTCGGCCGCGACCGGTGAGGTCAAGGGCAGCTACCTGAACGTGACCGGCGCCACGATGGAAGACATCTACG
>JADMJQ010000304.1 GCA_018780415.1 Roseateles sp.
TCTCCTCGGCCACTTCTTCGGCCGTGCCGTCGCTTTCGCACAGCAAAATGGCGGCGGCGTCGAGGTCATAGCCGGCGTGTACAAAGTCCTCCACCGCCGCGGTCATCGCCTTGTCCATCATCTCCAGGCCGGCCGGGATGATGCCGGCGGCGATGATATTG
Source organism: Roseateles sp. (assembly GCA_018780415.1). Taxonomy (GTDB): domain Bacteria; phylum Pseudomonadota; class Gammaproteobacteria; order Burkholderiales; family Burkholderiaceae_C; genus Paucibacter_A. The sequence goes on from JADMJQ010000304.1 coordinate 162, forward strand.
GCGACCGCCGCGCCGGCTTTGCGGACGTCATCAAAGCTCGCCATCACGCATCGAGCCAAGCTGGGTTTGGGAATCAGCTTGACCGTCACTTCGGTGATCACGGCCAGCATGCCTTCGCTGCCGCCCATCAAGCTGAGCAGATCCAGGCCGGCCGCGTCCAGGGCCTCCGAGCCGAATTCGACCGCCTCGCCGTCCATGGTGAAGCCCCGCACCCGTAACACGTTATGCAAGGTGAGTCCGTATTTGAGGCAATGCACGCCGCCGGAGTTTTCGGCCACATTGCCGCCTATGGTGCAGGCAATCTGGCTGCTCGGGTCGGGGGCGTAATACAGGCCGTGGGCCGCGGCGGCTTCCGAGATCGCCAGATTGCGCACGCCGCATTGCACGGTGGCGGTGCGGGCGACCGGATTCACCTGGATGATCTGCTTGAATTTGGCCAGGCCCAGGGTCAGGCCCATCGCATGCGGCATCGCGCCGCCCGACAGGCCGGTGCCGGCGCCGCGCGCCACCACCGGCACTTGCAACTGGTGACAGATGCGCAGCACCGCGCCAACCTGCGTCTCGGTTTCCGGCAGCGCAACCAGCAAAGGCCGTTGCCGGTAGGCGGTCAGGCCGTCGCACTCATAGGGCGCGGTGTCTTCGCCATGCCAGAGCAGGGCATGTGCCGGCAACTCCGCCGCCAAGGCCCGCACCACCCGAGCCTGCGCGTGCGCACGCTGGGCGGGGTCAACCACACTCGTTGCCAATGCTGTGTTCAAGCGCTTCCTCCTGGGCTGGGCCGACTGTAACTGCCCCGCCTTGCGGCCCGCTGAACGCGGCCTCAGAGCTTGCGTTTGGCTGCGGGCGTGGCTTTGGCGGCAGCTGGGGCTTTGGCAGTCGGCTTTGGCGTCAGGCTTTTGGCCACTTGGCCGGCGACGGCGCCGGGCACGGCGCCGGCCTTGCGCAAGGTGTCACCGGCCACGTCGAGTGACTGTTTGACGATGCTGCCGGCCAGATTCTTGGCCGCGTCGGTGGTCGAGTCCTTCATGGCGTTGGCCGCCAATTGGGTGAATTGCTGGCTCAGCGCGCCCCACCATTGCAGCGGGTCGACGGCGCCAGCTGCCGGCAGCTTGGCATCAGTCTTGGCATCGCTGTCACTGGGTGCGGCAGGTGCTTGTGGCGCGGCCTCTTTGACTGGCGGCACTTTCACTTCGGGAGCCAAACCCGGCCAGGCGGCGGCCAGCGGATTTGCTGCGGCGGCCACCGGCACCTGCAGTGCCTCGCTCAGCTGTTCCAGAGGTACGTTCATCGACTTCAAGGTCGCCAGCGTCATCTTCTGCACTTCCAGCGCCTGGATGGTGACGCCCAGCATGCGGGCGTTCTGCTCCAACCAGAACTGCACGGTGCGCAGCTCATCGATACGCTTGGCCAGCTCTTCTGGGTTCAGCGTCGGTGCCACCCATTGACCGACGCCGGGCATGGCGGCGCCGGCGCCCTTCATCAGGCCCTGCAAAAAATCAAAGCCGGGGACGAATTTGCTGAAACTGTTGTCGGCCATATAGGTTCCTTGGGTCGGTCTTGTTGGGGTGAGGGAAGCGCTTGAATGGTACGCCGCCGGGCTAGCGAAGCGCAGGTCGCTTGGGCGCTGGGTGCAGTTGTTCGACCACAAAGCCACGTTGGCTCAACTGTTTCAACAGCGATTGCGGCCCGCTGAGGTGCAGGGCGCCGACCGCCGCCAGCACCGACTGCCCTTGGGCATGGCGGGCCGCGATGGCGTCGGCCAGCCCAGGGTTGCGGGCGTCATTCAGGCGGATGAAGTCGGCGCGGTCCTGTGTGTCCTCCACACAGTCGCACCAGCGCGCATAGTCTTGCATCGTCGCCAGATCACCTTGCTCCCAGGCCTGGGCCAGGCGCTTCATGATGGGCCGCACGCGCCCCTGTTCGAGTTGCGCCAGGCCCTTGTCCAGACTTTGCAGGGCCGGCTTGGCCTCGCTGGGGATCAATGCTTGTTGCTGGCCGGCGGCATCCTCCAGCCCAATGATGGGCAAGCCATGCTGACGCGCCCAGGCGCTGAGCAGCACCTCCTGGCCGAAGCTGGGGTCAAGGCCGTCCCAGCGCGCGGCCAGCACCGTGTAAGTACTCAGTTCCATCAGCGGATGCTGGCCCGCCAGCGCCTCGGGCGGCAAGCAGGCGGCGCGCGCCTGGGCGTCCAGCCGTTTGCGCAGCGCCGGGCTGAGCTTGAGCCGGGGCGCATGCGCGGGCGGCCGACTCAAGACCTGCAAGGTGGCGGCGTCGCTGAGGTCCAACTCCAATGCCAGCAGGTCAACGCGTTCAAGCGCCGCCCGCAGCTTGGGCCCGGGGTAGGCCCATTCCGGCCGGCCTATATGCAGGCTGCCGAAAACATAGGCCTCGCGCCCGTCGCGGCTGATGCGGAAGAGCAGCCCGCGGTCTGGCGCCTGCTGGCTCCAGGCTTGAGTCTGAGCTGGCGTCGCCTGCACAGGCGGTGCAGGGCAACTGGCCCCGGCAATGGCCTGGCCAAGCAGGCCCCAAGTCAAGCTGATGACCCCAAGCTGCCTCCAAACCATCATCGCTGCGCCCGGATATGCAATTTGCCGTCCTCCTGCTTGAAGTCCAGCTTGGACAAAATGTCCATGCCCAGCAGCGGCGCGCCCAAGGCCGGCAAGACCGTCACGGCCAAACGCTCGGCCTGCACGCCGCCTCGCAAACTGATGTCGGCACGGGCCCGGTAGCCTTGGGCGACGCCGGCGGCGGTGTGCGAGCTGACCCGCGCCTCGGCCACCAAGCCGGCGCGCTCGGCCAGGTCTTGCGGCAAGGCGGTGCCGGTGGCACCGGTGTCGACCAGAAAATCCACCGCCACGCCGTTGACGGCGCCCGGCCAGTGGAAATGCCCGTCGGGGCCGCGCTTGAGCGTGATCTCGGCGCCGTCTATCGTGATCAGGCTTTGACTGCGCTGATGCTCCCAGGCCTTGAAACCGAGGAACACCGCCAGCAGGATCAGCAGCCAGATGGTCAGCAGTTTGAGGTTGTGCGGCAATTCTTTGTTCATGGGGCGTTAGCTTGCCATGAACTTGGCGCGCTACTGCTTGAAGCCAATCGAACGCCGATTGCGCACCTGGGGTTTGACGCGATGCTCGGCCTCCAACTGGGCCAGGAATTCATCCGCCGTCAGCGTATCGCCGAGGATCTCGACTTGCTGGCGCACGGCCGCGAAGTCACCGGGCGTCAAGGCGTCCAGGGCGCCCAAACGCTGCATTTGATCGGCGTCCAGCGCAGCGCCCTCATCGCCCAGCGCTTCGCGCAAAAACATCTGCTGGCGCTGCTCGGCGCTCAGCGGCTTGAAGCCGATCTTGAAGGCGAAGCGGCGCAGCGCCGCCTCGTCCAGATCCTCAAACAGATTGGTGGTGCAGATGAAGATGCCGGCAAAGCGCTCCATGCCGGCCAGCATTTCATTCACCTCGGAGACCTCGTAATTGCGCTCGGCCATGCGGCGGCTGCGCAAAAAGCTGTCGGCCTCGTCGAGCAGCAGGACGGCGTTCTCGGCCGCCGCGGCCTCGAACATGCGCGCCATATTCTGCTCGGTTTCGCCGACGAATTTGCTGGACAAATCACTCGCCTGTTTGACCATCAGCGGCCTCCCCAGGGCCTGGGCAATATGCTCGGCCAGGGCGGTCTTGCCGCTGCCCGGCGGGCCGTAGAAACACAGATTGCCGCAGCCGCGCTTCTCCAATGCGGCGACGATGCGGGGAATCTCGAAACGTGACTCGCAGTTCAGCAGGTCCAGCGCGTATTGCGTGACGACGGGGCGCGCCAGCCGCTCGCGGCTGCGCTGGCCCAGCGCCTTGTCGGCGTTCTGCAATTGGCGCTCGATCATCCGCTCGCACTCATGATCTTGGCCGGCCAGCTGAGCGAAGCGCACGGCGGTGCGAATCTGTGCCGGCGTCAGGCCGCGTCGCTCGGCCAGTTTGGCGGTGAATTCGGCCGTGACCTGCACGTCGGCCAGGGCCTTGGTGACCAGACCTAGGCGGGCGCCCGGCGGCGGCGACTTCAGCTCCAGATGGTACTGAAAGCGGCGCCGGAAGGCCGGGTCGATCTGCTCGATGCGGTTGGTGATCCAGATCACCGGCACCGGGTTGGTCTCCAGGATCTGGTTGACCCAGGCCTTGCCGCTGACCGAGCCCGAGGTCGGCGCGTCCAGGGCCGAATCCATGCGGGCGATCAGCTGGGCAGTGTCACTGGACAGCGGCGGGAAGACGTCCTCTACCTCGTCGAACAGCAAGGCCACGTTCTCGCTCGCTTTCAGGAAGACCTGGCTGATCTGCAGAGAGCGGTAGCGGTCGCGGCCGGACAGCGAGTTGCCCTCGCGGTCGGCATACTCGACCTCGTACAGATCCAGCCCGGCGGCCTGCGCCGCGACCTTGGCCAGCTCGGTCTTGCCGGTGCCGGGCGGGCCATAGAGCAGCACATTGACGCCGGCCTCATGGCGCATCACGGCATTGCCGAGCAAGGTGTTGAGCACGGCCAAGTCTTCGGCAACGAATTGAAAGTCGTCGGCGCTCAAGAGGCTGCGCGAGGCCGGCCGGGTGAACACCGCCATCAAATCATGCGGGCCCTTGTACTCGCGCATCAGCACCGGCGGCAGCTGGTCGCTGACCTTCATCAGGTCGGCCAGGTCGGTGATATTGTGCTCAGACAGCAGGTTCTCGACCATGCCTATGCGCTCTAACCTTGATCCTGCACGCAGCGCCTCGGCCACTTCCTGGGCGTTGACACCGGCCACCGCCGCGATCGCCGCAAAGGCTTCCTGGGCGGTATTGACCTTGAACTCGACCAAGGCGCCGCGCAGTTCGCGCTGGTAGCGCGCCAAGGTGCCGTAGAGCAGCAGCGCGCGCTCGGCCGGGTTCAGCTGCAAGAGCGTGCCCAGCGCCTCGATATTCTTCTCGACCAGGGTCGATTCGCGCTTCAGCTGGCGGTCCAGCCATTCGCTGGTGGTGGCCAGCAAGGCCATCATGTCCTTGGGCGCGTCCTTGACATATTCGTCCAGGTAGAAGAACAGCGTGGACTCCGAGAACGGGCCGGTCCAAACGCCGTGGCGCTGCAGAAAAGCCTCGTCGCTCAGGCTCTCATGGCCGCTCCACAGCTCGTTGGCCAGGCAGCGCTGGTTCAGGTAGTCGCGCAGGCGGCTCAACACACGCGGCGGCCAAACCAAATGGCGGCCTGTGAAGGACAACAGCCCGTTGAAATCGCGGCGCAGATTGAAGCGTCCCGCATGTTTGACGGTCAGCGTCAGTACGAACTGCGTGCACATCCTATCCAGCACCGGCGCCTCCTTGAGGCCCGGTGAGGGAAGTACACGAGCGTCAGCCAAACGCTTGGCCATGATGGGCAGCTCCTTGCAGTCCTATGCACCACAGACTGCGCGGCGCTGCCCGATCTTGTCTCAGCGCGGCGCCGACGACAAGAGGCCGGCGAGCTGTTTTTCAGGGCATTTTCAGTGCATCACCACCGGTTGATGGCCCATATTGGCGTAGCCCTCGATGAAATCATCCAGGTCTTCTTCACTGGGATCTTGTTCGATCAAGGCCTCAACGCCGTCCTGAAACTGCTGGGCCAGCGCACCCTCGATGAAAATTTCTTTGCGACTGAACTTGTCAACAATCTCGAAGCCGCCGCGGTTCAGTTGCAGCTCCGGATTGGCAAGCAAAAATTCCCCCGGCAGGGGCTCGGCCACTTGAATGTCGAACTTGACGACACTGAAACTGGGGGAGTTGTAAAGCATGTGCATGGTGGCTCCTTTCAGCGTCAACTGCGGCCAGCGGCGCCTGTTTCAAGTCTTATCGGCAAAAACAGGACCTGGCCGTGCACAAATAATGTCAGAACTCCGATCTATTCGGCGAATTGACCGACAAGATTCATGCTCAAAGCGTCAAAAGATACCGGCCCACCCCCTGAATCAGGGTTGCGGCAAACCCTCGTCCAATAATTGCAAGTCCCAGGCGCGTTCGTCGGGCAGGCTGAACAAGAGGCGTACCGGCATGTGGTGGCGGGCGGGGTCCAGCCAAAGTTCGATTTCACCGCCATAGGGGCCGAGCGCCGCACGGCGCAAATGCACGGCTTGCAAGACCCGGCCGATCGGCAGCAGCAGGTCTTGCGCTGGCAACACCTCGAATGTCCATTCCCGTGCTTCGCCTCGCAGGCCAACCACCGGCATGCGCAATTCCCGACCTGGCACAAACGCTTGCGGTGTGGCGGCCACGGTGGCGGCCAGCTGCAACCACCAACTGATGCGGTCCTGCACGCCGTCCGCCATCGGCACCTGCTCGGTGCTGGCCGAGAAGCTGATCTGGTCTTGCTGCGCACCCTGGTGGAAGTTGGTGGCCGCCGCGTCCCGCGGGGCTTGGCCGGCGCGACCGGCACGTTGCTGGGTGAAGCGCTCGGGGCTCAGCCCTTGCGAATTCAACTGCCCTTCGCTGCGCGAACCGGGCAATCGGCGGCCATCCAGTTCGCGTTCCATGCGCAAGCTGTAGACGGCGCCGTCGGGCCGCCAAGCCAGCCTGGCCTCACCTTGGCGGCCGTCTTGCAACAGCAAATAGCGCCAGTCGATGGCCGGCGGCAGCTTGGGTATCGCAGCGCTGGTCAAGGGCGCGATGGCTTCCACGGGCGGTAGGGGCGGCGCTTTTGCGGCTAGAGGCGTCGGTCGCTTCGGCGGCGCCGGCTGTGTTGCTGGCGCGGTCACCGGCGCCGATGTTGGCGGCGCAGCTTCATGTTGCAGGCTAACCTTGACCGCCGGCGCGCGCGACTGGGCACGCGGCTCCGCGGCTTGCCGAGGCGACAGCAGCAGCCCATGCGCAGCAAGGCTGAACGCGGCTGCCCAGGCCCAGGCGCGGCCCTTGCCGGCGGGCAAGACCGTTGTGGGTTTGAACAGGGGATCGCGGCGCATTGGACAATGCTGCCTGTGTTTGCGCATCACTTTGCAGATTTTTACTAGCCCTTCGATGAAACTTGCCACCTATCAAGACGGTTCACGCGACGGCCAACTGCTGGTCGTATCCCGCGATTTGAGCCAGGCGCACTATGCCAACGGCATCGCCACGCGCATGCAGCAGGTGCTGGATGACTGGGGCTTTTTGTCGCCGCAGTTGGACGAGCTTTACACCCAGCTGAACCATGGCAAATTGCGCCACGCCTTCAACTTCGAGCCCAAGCAATGCATGGCGCCTCTGCCGCGCGCGTTCCAGCGGGTTGGCGGCGGCGCTTATCTGAACCAAGCGGAACTGCTAGCCCAAAACCCGCTCGGCGAGCCCTTGATGCAGCAAGGCGGCAGTGATGATTTTCTCGGCCCCTGCGAGCCGGCACGCTTTGCTGCCGAGGCGATGGGCCTGGATTTCGAGGCCGGCCTGGCCGTAATCACCGGCGATGTGGCCTGCGGTGCCTCGGCGGCGCAGGCGCTGGAAGGAGTGCGCTTGTTGATGCTGGTGAATGACTGGCGGCTGCGCAATTTGTCGCCCGCTGATTTGGCCAGCCGGCCCGCCTGCGCCTTCAGCCCGGTCGCCGTGACCCCGGACGAGCTGGGCGCCGCCTGGAGCGCTGGGCGGGTTGACCTGCCGCTGCAAGCGATGTGGAATGGCCGCAAGGTCGGCCTGTGCGAGGCCGGGCCGGAGATGCGCTTTCACTTTGGGCAATTGATGGCCCATGCTGCTAAAACGCGCCGCCTGCGCGCCGGCAGCATCATCGCTTCGGGCGCGGTCAGCAACAAGGACGCCAGCCGAGGTTTCTGTTGCATCGCCGAGAAGCGTGCGCTTGAGGCCTTGGAGTCGGGCCAGGCCAAGACCGAGTACATGCAATTCGGCGATAGCATTCGGATCGAAATGAAGGGGCGCGATGGTCTCAGCCTGTTCGGCGCCATCGATCAAGATGTCACGTCTTTGGCTGAGGCCGCCGTGACTGGGCACTGAAAACGGGAGTCACTATGCAACGCAGGCAATTGATGATTTTGGGCGGCACGCTGCTGGCCGCTTCACCGCTGACTTGGGCGGCGGTCACCGAAACCGATGCGGCGTCGGGCATACGCCTGGCGCTGGAGCGGGGCGCGGAAAGCGCCATCGCCGGCTTGGGCAAAACCGATGGCTTCATGGGCAACCCAGCCGTCAAGATCGAGCTGCCCGGTTATTTGAAGGACGGCGCCAAGCTCTTGAAGATGACCGGTCAGGGCAAGCAGGTGGATGACTTGCTGTTGGCCATGAACCGCGCGGCCGAAGCCGCGGTGCCGGCGGCGCGGCCCTTGTTGCTGAATGCGGTCAAGTCCATGAGCGTCGAGGACGCGCTGCAAATCGTCAAGGGCAGCGACGACTCGGTCACCCAGTTCTTTGCCGCCAAGACCCGCGAGCCCCTGACGGCGCAGTTCCTGCCCATCGTCACGCAGGCGACGCAGAAAGTCGCGCTGGCCGATAAATACAACGCGGTGGCCGGCAAGGGCGTCGGCTTCGGCCTGGTCAAGAGCGAGGACGCCAATATTCAGCAATACGTGACCAAGAGGGCGCTGGACGGTTTGTTTTTGATGATTGCGGAAGAAGAACGCAAGATTCGCAAAGACCCCTTGGCCAGCGGCAGCGCCTTGCTGAAGAAGGTGTTTGGCGGCTAGTTTGGTTCAGTCGGCCGTCCAGTGGACAATAGGCGCTTGATTCCTTTTGTAGTTTTCAGCGCCCGCCCATGAACGAACCTCTTACACCCGCGCCAACTTTGGCTTTGGATACTCCTGCTGAAGCTGCCGCTGATGTTGTGACCGACGTTGCGACCGATGTCGCGAACGACGCCGTGGTCGAAGCTCCTGCTGTCGCAGCCCACGTGGGCGAGGCCGAACAGCCCGCCGGCCCGGCCGCCGTCACCGTCACCAACGCCGTCGAGATGAGCCCGGCCGCTTGCGCCGCCAAGCTCAAGGAGCTGTTTCCGGCCCTGTTCGTCGGCGGTGGCGTCAAGCCCTTGAAGCTGCGCGTGCAGGCCGATATTCAAGAGCGCGCGCCCGGCGTGTTCACCAAGGCGCAGCTGTCGGCGTTTTTGCGCCGCCACACCGGCAGCACCAGCTATTTGATGGCCATCAGCAAGGCCCGCACCAGGTTCGATCTGGATGGCCAGCCGGCCGGCGACTTGAGCGACGAGCACCGCGCTGCGGCGGTCGAAGAATTGGCCCGCCGCCGCGGCCTGCAGCAAGAACGTATCGACTTGGAGCAGGCGCAGGCGCGCAACCGCGCGGGACTGTTGCATGACTTTGAGCGCACCACGCTGACCTTGCCCAACTTCTGCGCGCTCAAGGGCGTGACGCCCGAGGAGTTGCCCGGACTGCTGGAGATTGCACGCCAGGAGGCGGCAGCACAGCCGCCGGCGCGCGATGTGCGCGATGTGCGCGATGCGCGCGACCCACGCGATGGCCGGCCCAACCATGCGCCGCGTGGCCGTGAGCGCACGCAAGAGCGTGACGCCGGCCGCGGTGGTCGTCGCGGCACGCGGTAACCAAGCCGCTGCGGCCAGCTTGTCACAATTTTGTCAAGCTGCTGAAAACCTCTGCGTAGTTGACGCTAGTGAAATTTCTTTGCTCGGCTGATAACTTCATGTTTCGCTGAAGCGCTTGGTGAACAAGTTCCCCAAGTTCTTTCAAACAGTTGTCTCAACCGAGTGGAGAGAGTTTTTATGAAACGTCTGGTACTTTTGAGCGTTGCCGCAGCAGCCTGCGGCCTGGCCAATGCGGCCGAGCTTTACAACAATGGGCCGGTGGTCGGCGCCGATGGCTTCTCTGAAGTCGCTGGCACGACCTATGGGTTTGGCTCGCAAACCTCGGCCAATAACCGGGTTGCCGATGACTTCATGGTCAGCGGCGGCGGTTGGAACGTTCAAAGCCTGGACTTTTTCAGCTACCAGACCGGGGCCGTCGGCTTTACCTTTCAGCAAGCCAGCTGGAGTGTTGTTTCGGGCACGGCCGACGGGGCCGTGGTGGCTTCCGGCGTCACCAATGTGACCGACGGCGGCGTCATGGGCTACCGCGTGTTGACCGGCTCCACCGCCACCAACCGGGCCATCTACAAGGCGCAGGCCGATGTGACCGACTTTTCATTGGCGGACGGTCACTACTGGTTGGTCTGGAGCTTGACCGGCTCCGCAGCGTCCGGCCCATGGCAGCCGCCAACATCCGATGCCCGTGAAGGCAACGCGATGCAGTCGCAGGCTGGCGCAGGTTTTCTGGATTTGATCGATGCGGGCAATGGTCAAACCGTCGAACTGCCTTTCGCCATCAACGGCATCACCGCAGCCGTGCCCGAGCCAAGCAGCTATATGTTGATGCTGGCCGGTGGCTTGGCCCTGGCAGGGATGGTGCGCAGGCGCCGCCAGCAAGACTGATTGGTTGACCGCTTGTAGAAAACACAGGGAAGGCGCCAAGGCCGGCCTTTGAGCAAGGCCCGCCCCAGTCGGCGGGCCTTGTTGTTTTGGGGCGGGTTTTTTGTGGTTTCGCCAAGCTTTCTACAATGGCGATATGAATACCGCCTCCACCATCAGCTACACCCGCGGCGCAGCACTGCCCGCCATCCTGCAACAGCGCATTGCGATTCTCGATGGCGCTATGGGCACGATGATCCAGCGCTACAAATTGACGGAGGCGGATTTCCGCGGCGAGCGCTTCGCCGACCACCCCAAGGACCTCAAGGGCAATAACGATTTACTCGTGCTGACCCGGCCGGATGTGATCAGCGAGATCCACGAGCAGTACCTGGCCGCCGGTTCCGACATCATCGAAACCAATACATTCGGCACCACCTCGGTGGCGCAAGAGGATTACGGCCTCGAAGCCTATGCTTTTGAAATGAATGTGGCGGCCGCTCGCATCGCCCGCGCCGCTTGCGACAAATACAGCACGCCCGACAAGCCCCGCTTCGCCGCCGGCGCGCTTGGCCCCACGCCGCGCACCGCCAGCATCAGCCCCGACGTCAACGACCCCGGCGCCCGCAATGTCGATTTCGACACCTTGCGCGCCGCCTACTACGAGCAGGCCAAGGGGCTGCTGGAGGGTGGGGTTGACCTGTTCCTCGTTGAAACCATTTTTGACACTCTGAACGCCAAGGCCGCGATCTTCGCGCTGGATGAGTTGATGGAAGACACCGGCGAGCGCTTGCCGGTGATCGTCTCCGGCACCGTTACCGACGCGTCCGGCCGCATCCTGTCGGGCCAGACGGTGACCGCTTTCTGGCACTCGGTGCGCCACGCCCGGCCGCTGGCCATTGGCCTCAACTGCGCGCTGGGTGCGACGCTGATGCGGCCGTACATCGAGGAGCTGTCCAAGGCGGCCGGTGCTACGGCAATCAGTTGCTACCCGAACGCCGGCCTGCCCAACCCGATGAGCGACACCGGCTTTGACGAGACGCCGGATGTGACCGGTCGGTTGATGGAGGAGTTTGCTCGCAGCGGTTTCTTGAACATCGCCGGCGGCTGCTGTGGCACGACGCCCGACCATATCGCGGCGATTGCGCGCCAGGTGTCGGCCTACAAGCCGCGGGCCAGTGGCGAGAAGTTCTTCAGTGAGTTGGTGGCTGGCTAGTTATAGCTTCAACAACTTCTCCATCGAGACCCTGAGCTTCAACTCATGCGGCGCCAAGCTGGCGCTGATGGCTTGGGCCGCCAGTCGGGTGTCGCGCGGCACCGGCTCACTCAAGGGGTTGCCGCTCTTGCCCAGCAGGCTGGCGACCATAGGCTCGGTGGCGCTGTGGCCGCGCTTGAACACGATGCCGACCTCGCCATTGGCCAGGCGCACCAGGCTGCCCAGCGGGTAGAGACCAAGGGTCTTGACGATGGCCGCGCCCGCCTCGTCGGGCTGCTTCAGTTCATCTAAAAACACCGCCCGCGCGGCCATCGCGCCCGGCTGTGCCTTGCGGGAGCCGCGTGGGCTGATGCGGGAGGCGAAGATGTCGATGCGCCGCAACAGCCGCGCCAATTGCTCGGCCGGGGCGCGGCCGGCCAAGGGGCCGGGCCCGGCGTCATGGTGCAGGCAAACGGTTTTGAGCCACAGCTCGGAGCTGGCGCCCAGCTCGCTCAACAAGGCGGCCGAACGGTCGCCGTGTGAAATCAAGGCCTGCTTTTGGCTGTGCGCGGGCTCTTCGACCTGAGAGGCTAGGCGGTCTTGCTGGGCGCTGATGCTGATGTTCATGCTCAAGGCGGCCTGGGTCAGCGCCAGCCGCCAGTCATCGGGCCAGCCGAGCTTGGCCGCGCAGAGTTCTGCCAGCGCCAGGCAGAGCAGGGCGTGACGGCCGCTGTACTTTTCAAAGCCTTGGGCGGCGTCATAGATCAACAGCATCAGGATCGCGTCGGGCTTGTTGCTCAACCGTGCGATGGCGTCGTTATGCAATTGCTGGAAGCGGCCCCGGAAGTCATCGGTACGTGGGTCGCGCAAGAGGCTGTGCGCGTGCATCTGCAGAACTGCCCAGGCGGCCTGCTCGCCCAGATCGACCTTTTTATTGCGATCGGTTTTGACGAAGTCCGCCTGCACCTTGACGATGTCGCCCAGGTTCGCGCCTTGATGCATCAAGGTGTCCATCTTGTGCGCCATGGCGCGCTGATATTCCTTGGTTTCATGCGCCAGCACCCAGACACCGCTGGCCAGCAGGGCCTGCATTTGCGGGGCGTTGCTGAGAGTCTGGCCGCTGGCCACCAGCAGTTTGCCGCTCGCGTCGCGCAGGGAAAACGTCAAAACCTGGCCGACGCGCAGGCTGTTGGGGGGGAGCTGTATCAAGTCCATGGGCTTTGCAGTTTTCGCTGCATGATTGTCGGCCGCCGAGGCGCTAAATTCAGCGCAAAGCCGCGCTGTGCGTAAAATCGCGCACGGTTCAAGGAGCGTTGCGACCAGCCCACCCGCATTGATCGTGAGATCGGCGGAGGCTCGCCAGGCTTGAACAGGCAGTCCACGCCGATCTGGGCTGCTGATAACGACGCTCACCGATCCATGTTTTTAGTGGCTGCGGTGAGTTCGCGGCCCGATGTTTCCTTGAGGCCGCCATGACTGCTACAAATTCCACCAGCACTCCCATTTCTACGCCGCCGGCGATGAAGCTTTCCGGGCTGGAGCCGGTGCAAGTTGATGCCGGCACGCTGTTCGTCAATATCGGTGAGCGCACCAACGTCACCGGCTCAAAAGCCTTTGCACGCTTGATTCTGAATGGTCAGTTCGAGGACGCCTTGGCCGTCGCCCGCCAGCAGGTCGAGAACGGCGCCCAGGTGATCGACATCAATATGGACGAGGCGATGCTGGACAGCCAGGCGGCGATGGTGCGCTTTCTGAACCTGATCGCCGGCGAGCCCGAGATCGCGCGCGTGCCCATCATGATCGACAGCAGCAAATGGAGCGTCATCGAGGCCGGCCTGAAGTGCATCCAGGGCAAGGGCATCGTCAATTCGATCTCGATGAAGGAGGGCGAGGCCGAGTTCAAGCGCCAGGCCAAGCTGGTGCGGCGCTACGGCGCCGCCGCCGTGGTGATGGCGTTTGACGAAAAGGGTCAGGCCGACACCTATGCACGCAAGATCGAGATCTGCGAGCGCGCCTATAGGCTGCTGGTCGACGAGGTCGGCTTCCCGCCCGAGGACATCATCTTCGATCCCAATATCTTCGCCATCGCCACCGGCATCGAGGAGCACAACAACTACGCAGTTGACTTCATCGAGGCGACGCGCTGGATCAAGCAGAACCTACCCGGCGCCAAGGTCAGCGGCGGCGTCTCGAATGTGAGTTTCAGCTTCCGCGGCAATGAGCCGGTGCGCGAGGCCATCCATACCGTGTTTCTGTACCACGCGATCCAGGCCGGCATGGCCATGGGCATCGTCAACGC
>JADMJQ010000201.1:0-9981 GCA_018780415.1 Roseateles sp.
AGCGCGACACCGGCCGCACGCTCTACATCCTGGACGAGCCGACCACCGGCCTGCATTTTGCCGACATTGCCTTGCTCTTGAAGGTCTTGCACCAGCTGCGCAATGCCGGCAACACCATCGTCGTGATCGAACACAACCTCGACGTCATCAAAACGGCGGACTGGGTGATCGATATGGGGCCGGAGGGCGGCTCAGGCGGCGGCCAATTGCTGGTCGCCGGTACGCCGGAGACGGTGGCCGCGCACGAGGGCAGCCATACCGGGCGCTATTTGAAGAACCTGCTTCGCTGAGTGAAGAACCTGCTGCGCTGAGTCCAGCGCAGCGAAAGCTTCAGCGGTTTTTGCGGCGGCGGGCGATGAAGCCGACTGCCAGCAGGCCGGCCACCAACATGGACCAGGTGCCAGGCTCGGGCACGGGTGGCGCAATCGGGCCCGGTGGCAGGCTAGGAATCAAACCCCCGCCACCGCCGCCGCCGATACCGCCCCCACCACCGCCGCCACCGCCCAGGCCGGGCAAGCCGCCGGTGGGAGGCGCCACACCCGGTGTCAACAAGCCGCCCTCAAAGCCGGAGCCGCCTGCAATCTGGGCAAAGCTGGGCGGGCCGGCCAAAGGGCCCGCCGCCGTCGGATCCATCTCCAACGGGGTTTCGTTGTCTTGCGTCGACGAGGCCACGCTATTGCCTCCGACCGGTCCGGCTGCGCGCGGCGCGATGCGTTGGATGCGGCTGACGTTGCGGCAGACCGTCGGCACCAGCACGCACTGGCCTTCTTCGCAATAAACCAGGCCGCGCTCTTGATAGGCTTGCGTCCACTTGGCGCGGCTGACCGTCTTGCAGACGTTGTTGGCGCCGAAATGCATATCGGTGATGGCGCTGCCGTATTGGGCCTGGCCCTCGATGCCGTCGCGCTTGATCGTGACCAGTTCGTCGTAGTCGCGCTTGAGCATGCGCGCCTTCAGCTTGGCCCGCACCGGCGCGGGGATGTCTTTGTAACGGTCGACGGCCGCCACCACGTCGCCCATATACGGGTTGACGCCGGGCTTGTCCCATGAGCAGTTTGGCAAGGTCGCGCCAGACGCTGCGCTGGAGGCGGCAAGAGCAATCGATGCGAGCAAGGACATTATCTGGATTCCATCAAAATTGGGCTTTAGACCGGGGGAAGGCGCCCATACTTGCTTCAAGTCAGGTCTTCGGCGCAGGCGGGAAAACACCATCTATTCCTGCGATCCGCCTTGTCGACAGTGTACTAACCCGTCCTGCTATGGGGCGGTTGCCGGAGCTGCTAGTTGATCCCGGGTGTTGTTTAAGTCACGTTTACCCTGAATTCGCGCTCAAGTCCTACAAAGCAGTGGAGCGTCGTCCTAGGCCGTCGTTCTTTTTTCCGCGCCGCTTGCCTCGGGTCGCTCGGCTCGAGCAAATCGCTGCTAATCTGCGCGGGCTCCGCAGCCGACACTCACTTCGCTGAAAAAACCATGTCCCCGGCACCCGCCCGCCTCGTGCTTTATGTTGAAGACGATCGCATCAACATCGTCTTGATGGAGGAGGTCTTTCGACGCCTGCCCGCGTGGCAGCTGGAATGCGCCGAGGACGGCGCCCAAGCGCTCAGCCTGCTGGAAACCTTGAGGCCGGATCTGGTGCTGATCGATATGAATCTGCCCGATATGAGCGGCCTGGACTTGCTGGCCCGGCTGCGCAGCTCGGCCCTGCATGCCGGGTTGAATTGCGTGGCGCTGTCGGCCGATGATTTGTCCGACCAGGTCGATGCGGCGCGGGCGGCCGGATTCAGCGACTACTGGTTCAAGCCCTTTGATGTGATGCAAATGGTCGCGGCGCTGCGTGCGACGCTGGCCGAGCCGAGCAAGGCATAGGCTTGAGACGAAAAAAAGCCCGGACGACCGGGCCTTTGACGATGCTGCCTGCCGCCGCGCATTGGCTGCACGGCGAGCTCACGCATTACTTCAAGTGACTGTTGATCAGCTTGGTCATTTCGAACATATCGGCCTTGGCCTTGCCGAAGATTTCCTTCAGCGCCGCGTCGGCAACGATGATGCGCTTTTGCACGGCATCTTGCAGATTGTGCTTCTTGATGTACTCCCACACCTTCTTGGTCACATCGGTGCGCGGCAGCGGAGCTGCGCCGACGATGGCGGCCAAGGCGGCGCTGGGGGTCAATGCCTTCATGAAAGCAGCGTTCGGGGTGCGCTTCTTGGCAGGAGCGGCATCCTTCTTGGCGGCCGGTGCTTTTTTGGCCGCAGGGGCCTTCTTGGCCGCCACTACTTTCTTGGCCGGCGCAGCAGCCTTCTTGGCGGCCGGAGCCGCGGCTACTTTTTTCGCCGGTGCGGCTTTGGTGGCCGGCGCCGCTTTCTTAGCGGGCGCGGCCTTCTTTGCAGTTGCCATTTCAATTCTCTCCATCAAAAGTTGTTGATGTGCCGGGTCCGGGTGAAGGCCGCATAAGCCTTCAATTCTCTCTGGCACCTAGCAGGGGCGATGGTACTGCGGCACTCGCGGCTTGAGAAGGCTTTCACAGGGCAAGCGAGCCCAATCTCACCTCGAAAGCCCGGCTGTTTACCCTTGGTGTCGCGGCCATGCGTCACTTGGGCCTAGAAATGCTGACAGCAAGCCTTGACGGCATCCGCGGCCGTACATTTTTCAACCGACTTTTGGGTGCTCTTGCCAGAGGCAATGCGCGTCAATCTCGGCCACGGTCTTGCAGCCGCACAGGGCCATTGCGATCTCGAATTCGTCGCGCAACAAGCGCAGCGCATGGGCCACGCCCAAGGCACCGGCCGCCGCCAGCGCATGCACATAGGGGCGGCCCAGCAGCACCGCATCGGCGCCCAAGGCCAAGGCCTTCAGCACATCGGTGCCGCGCCGGATGCCACCGTCGACCAGCAGTGGGAACTCGGCCCCGACCGCGGCGCGGATGCGCGGCAACATCGCCACCGTGCTGGGCAGCGTATCCAGCGTGCGCCCACCATGGTTGGAGACGATCAGCCCCGCCACGCCGTGCTGCCGTGCCTCAAGCGCATCGGCCGGATGGCTGACGCCCTTGAGCAGCAGCGGCAGGCGGCTTTGCGCGCGCAGCCATTCGACCTGCGCCCAGGTCGCGGCACCCGGCATCAGGCCGTCGAACATCGCGCTTTGCCCCGGCGCCAAATGCAAGGCTTGCTTGAGCCCGCCGAGGTTGACGGCGCGCACATCGGGCGGCAGCTCGAAGCCGGCGCGGCGCTCGCGGTCACGCGCACCATGCACCGGCGCATCAACGGTCAGTACCAAGGCTTCGTAGCCGGCCGCCTCGACGCGCTGCAACAGCTCGCGCATAAAGCCCGGGTCGGGCCGCCAGTACAGCTGAAACCAGAGTGGCCCGGCCTGCACTTCGCTGGCCATGGCCTGCGCCACCGCGTCGAGGCCGACACTGGCCTGCGCGCTCAGCACCATGCCTATGCCCTGCGCTGCCGCCGCGTAGGCGACGGCCAGCTCGCCGTCGGCGTGCGCCAGGCGTTGATAGGCAATCGGTGCCAACAAGACCGGCAGGCTCAGCTCGCGCCCCAGCAGCTGCGAGCGGGTGTGGCCGCCGGCCAGCTCGCGCAGCACGCGCGGCTGCAGCAGCAGGCCATCCCAGGCCGCACGGTTGGCGCGCAGCGTGATTTCATCGGCCGCGCCGCCACTCAGATAGGCCCAGGCCTGTGCCGTCATACGCGCCTTGGCCGGCGCTTCAAAATCGGCCAGGTTGGCAATGCCGGGCGGCAGCGGCTGCAGTTGCGGGGCGGTGGCCATCAGGTGTCGGCCCACATGCGCAAGAGGTTGTGATAGGTGCCGGTCAGCTGCACGGTGGCCGGGCTGTCGCCATGCTGCTCGCGCAGCGCCATCAGGCTCATGTCCATCTCGTAGAGCAAACGCCGCTGCTCATCAAGGCGCACCATGCTTTCGATCCAGAAGAAGCTGGCCAGGCGCGCGCCGCGCGTCACCGGCTCGACCCGGTGCACGCTGGTGCCGGGGTAGATGAGCAGATCGCCGGCCGCCAGCTTGACGCGCTGCTCGCCGAAGGTGTCGGCAATCACCAGCTCGCCGCCGTCGTAGTCGCTGGGCTCGGCCAGGAACAAGGTGGCGCTGATGTCGCTGCGCACCCGCTGGCCCGCCGCATAACGGATCGCCTGATCGACATGATCGCCGTAGCGGTTGCTCTCGCCGCCGTAGCGATTGAACAGCGGCGGCAAGATGCGCTTGGGCAGGGTGGCCGAGAAGAACAGCGGGTGTCTTTCCAGCGCGCCCAGCACCAGCGCCTGAAGTTGCTGCGCGGCTTCGCTTTTGGATGGCAACTGCTGGTTCTGCTTGGCCAGGGCCGCCTGGGAGCCTGCGGTCAGCGCCCCGTCCTCCCAGGCCGCCTCGGCCAGGCATTGACGGATGGTCGCCAGCGTCTGTGGGTCGAGGACGGCAGGAATGCGGATCAACATGAGCGAGTCTCCGAGGCGGTCTGGAGGGTCAGAACTTCAGCGAGCCGGTCACCGCCAAGGTGCGGCCTGCGCCGGGCACATAGTGTCCGGTATAGATTGAATCGGCGTAGAGCTTGTCGGTCACATTGCTCAAATTGGCCTTGAGCGTGAACTTGCCCGGCAGCACCGCGTACTCGGCCATCAGGTCGCCGGTGACGAAGGCGGGCGCCGACCAACCGGGGTGGCGGTTGGGGGTCTGCGCGCTGCGCGCGTTCAGGCCGGCGCCGACGCGCAGCGCCGCGGTCAGCTGATAGGTGCTCCACAAGGTGCCGGTGTGACGCGGGCTCAGCGAGGGCCGCGATCCCTGCGCTTCGATGCCTGGGCCCGGCGCCGCGATGTCGATCTTGGCGATGGGCATCCACATATAGCTGCCGAATACCTCCCAGCCCGGCAGGATGCGGCCGGTGAAGTCGGCCTCGAAGCCGGCCGCATGGCGTTTGCCCGACAAGGTCACCAGATTGACCAGCGGGTCGGTGTTGCGCTCATGCCGTTTGGTGGTCTGGAAGATCGCGAAGCGGCTGCTCAACTGGCCGTCACTTGATTCGATCTTGGCGCCCAGCTCCAGGTTGACCGATTGTTCCGGCGGAGTGTCCTGGTTAGTGGCGCCCAGTGAATAGGCGTCGCCCGAGGTGTTGAAGGACGAAGCCGCCGAGGCGTGGAAGGACATGCGCTCGTTCGGCTGGAACAACAGGCCCAGGCGCTTGCTCCATTCCGACACCTTCATTCGGTAGCTGGACGTGCCGGTCTTGGCGAATTTGTCGTAGCCATGGGTGCCGGCGCCGCCGCTATAGGTGTACGAGAAGGTGTCGTAGTCGCCCCTCAGGTAGTCATAGCGCAGGCCGGCCAATAGCTTCCAATGCTCGGTGATCTGCAGCAGGTCCTGCGCGTAGGCGCCGGCTGCCTTGGAGCGGTACTCGCTCGTGGTCAATTGCTGGCGCAGGCCTTCGTTGATCCAGGCGCCATCGTTCGGCGTGCCGGCCTTGGTATTGGGCTTGGTCAGACCCAGTGCGGCGTAAAAGGCGCTGCGCTGCGCCCCGGTCAGATTGGGGCTGTCGTTGTAGACCTGCTTTTCTTCCTGCGCAAAGTCGATGCCGGCCTGCACCTCATGGCGCAAGCCCAGCGCTTGAAATTTGCTGCTGAGATCACTTTGCGCATGGAGGGTCTGCATGTCCTGCATCTTCAGATGCGTGCCACGCGTCAGCACGGTGGCGCCGCTGAAGTTCGCGCCCGTGACCGCTGCGCCGCCTGGTTGCAGCGAGGCTGCGGCCACGCGCACCGTGCCGGAACGTTGGTCGCGGCTGAAGTTGCCGCTGCGCACCCGGGTGACCAGTTCTGTCGAGAGATTGAAACGATGGGTATGGCTGAGCGTCAGCTGGTCGGCCGTCCCCTTGTTGCGGTCGCTGGCCATGCCGTAGTAGGCGTCCGGTGCGACCGGCAGCAGGGTAGTTTGATCGACCGGTGCGCCCGGCTTCGGCAGAATCCAGGGCATGCCGTAATTCATGCCGTTGTTATTGTCCAGGTGATAGATGCTGGCCGAGAACTCATCGATCTCGCCAATGCCGGTGCGGAATGTGGCCGCCACGCCGGCCTTGTCCAGCGAGCTGCCGGCGCCATTGTTGTCTGCCTTGGTGACCATCATGCCGAAGCGCACGGCCGAGCTTTCGCCGGTCTTGACATTGAAGTCGCCGACCACGCGCCCATAACTGCCGCCGGCCACGGTCACGTCGATCTGGTTTTCATCCAACAAACGAGGCACCTTGGTCACCAGGTTGACGGCGCCGCCGGTCGAGCCGCGGCCAAACAGCATCGAGGCCGAGCCGCGCAGCAGCTCGACCCGGTCAAGGAAGAAGGTGTCGCGGTCATAAAAAGCCGGGTCACGCAGGCCGTCAACGAACACGTCGCCGGTCGATTGCAGGGCAAAGCCGCGCAAGCGAATGTCTTCCTCGCCGCCCTCGGCGGCCATGAAGGTGATGCCGGCGGTGTTCTTCAGCACATCCTTCAGCGTGTCCAGATTGCGGTCGTCGATCAACCGCTCGGTCACCACGGTGACTGATTGCGGGATGTCGCGCAGCTCTTGCTTGCCCTTGCCGATGCGGGTATCGGTGGCCTGGTAGTCGTCCTTGCCGGCCTTCTCGGCGCTGGCCTTGGTGCGCACGATGGGCAAGGCGTCTTCAACGGCGGCGGGCGCGGTAGCTTGCGCGTGGGCGACGGAGGCGAGGCCGAAGCCGGCAGCCAAGGCGCCCAGCGGCAGCAGGGCGGTACGAAAGTTTTTGCTGGACATAGTTATCAAACAACTCAAAGGGAAGGGCACGGGCGAAAAAACAGGGGGAGGAAGGCTGCGCGGCCCAGTCCAGCGGTCGACGCTGGCGCTAGAGGGCCGCGGCGGCGAGCTGTCGCTAGCGGATCAGCTCGTAGGACAGCAAGGCGGTGGTTTCCCACTCCAGCGGCTGGCCGTTCTCAAGATAGGGCGCAAAGCGCGCCGTCCGGATGTCTTGCAGGGCTTGGGCGTCGATGCGATCAAAGCCCGAGCTGCGCTTCAGCGCCGCGTCCTTCAAATGGCCGCGGGCATCAACGACGATGCGCAAATGCACGATGCCGGACTCGCCCAGCCGGCGCGACAGCAGGGGCACCGTCAAGCGAGGCTCGACCAGATAGCGCACCGCATTGGGGGCAATTTGCTTGACGGCCGGCGCGGTGGCAACCGCTACCTGCACCGGTGCGGCCACCGCTGCTGCCGCTTCGGCGGCACGTGCCGGCTCCTGCTGCTGTGTCGGCGCATAGACGGCGGTCGGCGTCGGACTGGGTGCCAGATTGGTATTGAAGGTCGGGATGGCGAAATGCATCACCGCCGGCGCCGGCGCGAGTTGGGGTGCCGGCAGTTTCAGCTTGGGCGGCTCCGGCGGCCGCTCGGCCCGCGCCGCCAGCAGGTTGACGGTGATGGGGGCGGGCTGCGGCGCCAACGCCGGCCGGAAATGCGCGCGCAGCAACATCCAGGCCAAAGCCATATGCAGGGCCAGCACGCCCAGCATCAGCGCGCGGCGCCGGCGCCGCTGCGCCGGGTTCACCGCCCAATGCGTTTGCGTGGGTAAATAGCTGGGCAACTCAGGCTCGCTGCGTGCGGACCGCGTCGCGCCGGGTTTGGGAAGCGCGGGCGCTACAGGCGCAGCAGCCGTATTGCGGTTCGGCTCAAAGTCCTCAATCGAAGCAGTAGCACTGGTCACGGCAAGTGGGCGCCGAGGCGCGAAAAACTATTGCCGTGATGTTAACAGTAATGCGAACGATTGTTATTTGTGTTTTTATCGCATTGGCGTTAGTGCGACGGCCGCGGCTAGGCGGCCGTCGTCGTCCCTCATTGCGAATCTGTCTTCAGCTTCGGAGCTGTGTACAAGCTCAGCACCATGGTGACGGCGAGGATGGCGACCACCGCACCGAGCGAGATCAGCACCGGAATCTTGATGATGTCGATCAAGATCATCTTGCTGCCGATGAAGGCCAAGACCACCGCCAGACCGTAGCTGAGCAAGTGGAACTTGGTCGCCATCGCGGCCAACAAAAAGTACATCGCACGCAAACCCAGGATGGCAAAGATGTTCGAAGTCAGCACGATGAAGGGGTCGTCGGTGATCGCAAAGATGGCCGGGATCGAATCGACGGCGAAGATCACATCGGTCATGCCGATCAACGCGATCACCAGCAGCAGCGGTGTCGCCAGGCGTTTTCCGTTCTCGACCGTGAAGAAGCGCTCGCCATCAAAGTTCTGGCTCACCGGCATGGTGCGGCGCAACAGCTTCAAGGCGGGATTGGATTCCAGATCAGGCTCCTGGCCGGCCGCCCACCACATCTTGATGCCGGTGATCAGCAAGAAGGCACCGAACAAATACAGCACCCAGTGGAACTCGGCGATCAGATAGCTGCCGACCAGAATCATCACCGTGCGCAGCACGATGGCGCCGATGATGCCGTACATCAGCACGCGTTTTTGGTATTCGGCCGGCACCGAGAAGTAGGTGAAGATCATCAGGAAGACGAAGATGTTGTCCACCGCCAGCGACTTCTCGATGAGGTAGCCGGTGAGGAACTCCACCGCTTTCGCCTGGCCGACTTCCGCGCCGTGCGACTGGTGGACGGCCCCCCACAGCAGGCCGTTGAAAGCGAGGCTCAGGGCCACCCAGAGGGCGGACCAGCGTGCCGCTTCGGGCACGGACACGGCGTGGGCGCCCTGTTTTTTCAGGACGACGAAGTCAATGAAGAGCGCTGCCAGCACGACGGCAGCGAAAACGAACCAGAGCCAGAGCGGCGCCAGGGTGTGCATGAGGGTTCTCCGACAGGGAAACGAACATGGCGCAGCCGCAACAGCCGCACAAACTCGGCGCCGAAAGGTCTTGCGATGCAGGCGGGCGCCTGCCGTGAAACCCGGGCGAGCGGCCGTTGCAGCCGCGCACCGTATTGACGGGATGCCACCAACCGCTGGCGCGGTGAGCTACTCCCCTTTCGGACCTGCGCAGTTTAACCAGGTTTGCCAAAGCCTGCGCGCTGGCGGGGCTTGAACCAGGGCGTGTGGCCGCTCGTGCCTGCCCTGGCGCGTCATTCCGTCACGCCCGAGGCCAGGCTGGACAAGGCCAGCCAGCTGCCGGCCTGGCCCGGGCGCGGCAGTTTGTCGCACAGCACGCCCCAGATCCGCTGGATGAGTTTGGGCTGCAGCACGTCGTCGCAGCGGCCCAGGGTGTCGAGGCGGCCGTCGCGCAGGACCAGGGCCTGGTCGGCGTAGGCCTGCGCCAGGTTGAGGTCATGCAGCACCACCACGATGCCGAAGCCCTGTGCCGCGAGCTGGCGCAACAAGCGCATCACGCTGTGCTGGTGGGCGAGGTCCAGCGCGGCGGTGGGCTCGTCGAGCAGCAGCCAGTGCGATGGCTGGGGGTCCGGCGTGTCACCGGGCCGGGGCGTGACCTGCGCCAGCACCCGCGCCAGTTGCACGCGCGCTTTCTCGCCCCCGGAGAGGCCCTGGTGCAGCCGGTCGATCAGGTGCAGCGCGCCCACGGTGTCCAGGCAGCGCTCGACCAGTTCGGGCTCGTCGGGGTGGGGGCAGTCGCTGTGCGGGAAGCGGCCCATGCGCACGATGTCGCGGGCGCTGAAATCGAAGGGCACCTGCAGCTCTTGCGACATCAGCGCGCGCTGGCGGGCCAGCGCGAGGGTGTCCCACTCCGACAGCAGCCGGCCGTTGAGGTGCACGCGGTCTGCGCAGCTGCGCTCCAGGCCCGACAGCGCGTGCAGCAGGGTTGACTTGCCCGCCCCATTGGGCCCCAGCAAGGCGTGCACCTGGCCGGGCGCCAGGGACAGGTGGGCGACGTCGAGCACGCGGGGCAGCAGGCGGCTTTCGACTGCGCCACCGACATCGGATAGCAGCCATGCGCGCAGCACATCGAAACCCGCCTGGAACATGAACAGCATGCAGACCAGCGCGAACAGACCCCATAGGGTCGGCAGGCTGGC
>JADMJQ010000201.1:9991-12467 GCA_018780415.1 Roseateles sp.
CTCCGCCCGCCCGCGCGGGCCGCTGCAGGCGCCGGGCGACGTCGAGCACGCGGCGTTCGCCGTGGCGGACCTGCAGGTCATGGGCAGACAGGGTCATCTTGGGCTCCGATCGGGCGGTGTCAGGTGTCAGATTTCAGGTGGCGGCGTGGCTGCGTTGTCGCAGCAGCCACAAGAAGGTGGGCGCGCCGATCAGGCCGGTCAGCACCCCCAGGGGCAGCTCGACCGGAGCGAACGCCGTGCGGGCCACCGTGTCGGCCAGCAGCACCAGGCTGGCGCCCAGCAGCGCCGAGCCGGGCAGCACGGCGCGGTGGTCGGGGCCGGTGAGCAGGCGCACCGCGTGCGGCGCCAGCAGGCCGATGAAGCCGACCATGCCGATGACGGCGGTGACCGAGCCCACCGACAGGGCCGCCAGGGCCACGCAGCGCCGCTGCAGCCGCTGCACATCGACCCCGCCGAGGCGGGCCTGCGCCTCGCCCAGCGCCAGGGTGTTGAGCGAGGCGGGCAGCGTGGCGCACAGCAGCGCGCTCAAGAGCACCGCGGGCAGCACGCAGGCCACGGCCAGCCAGTGGCTGGGCGCCAGGCTGCCCAGCATCCAGAAGCTGAGCGCGCGCAATTGGTTGTCGGTGGCGATGTGCGACAGCAGGCCCAGGCCCGAGCCGGCCAGCGCGTTGACGGCCACCCCCACCAGCAGCAGCCGCGTGACGGCAACCTGCCCATGCTGGCGGGCCATGCGCCAGACCAGGGCCGTGGTCAGCAGGCTGAGCGCGAAGGCGCTGAGCATGGCCCCGGCCACGCCCCACAGGCCGAGCTGGAAGCCCACGGTGGCCGTGCCCAACAGGGGCAGCAGCACGATGAAGCTGGCGGCCCCCCGCGCCGCGCCCGCGTTGACGCCGATGAGGCCCGGGTCGGCCAGCGGGTTGCGAAACAGGCCCTGCACCAATGCGCCCGACAGGCCGAGCGCCGCACCGGCCAGCAGGCCCATGGCCAGGCGCGGCGCGCGGATGTGCCAGAACACCTGGGCGCCGGCCCACAGCGGGTCTTCGCCCGACGCGGGCTGGCCTTGCCACCACAGCGCGCCGAGCTGCAGCACCTCGCGCCAGCCGAGCGCGAAGGCGCCGTGTGAGGCCGCCACGCCCAGGCTGGTCAGCAGCAGGAGCAGGCCCATCGCGTGGCTCGCGGTTGGCGAGAGCCAGCGTCCGGGGGGCGCGCGCCAGCGGGTGCTGGCGGGTGGCGTCGCTGGGGGGGCCGAGGGTGTGGCCGACGGGGCGGTGACCACGCTCATGCCAGCTGTCGCTGCAGGTCGTCCAGCGTGGCGGGCAGGCGCGGCCCGAAGCCGAGCAAGGCCATCGCGTCCAGGCTGATGAGGCGCTGGCGGCGGTTCGCAGGGGTCTGCGCCAGGCCGGGCTGTTCCCAGAAGCGCGCGCGCCCACCCGTTGCCGCCACCGATTCGTGCGTGGTCAGCACCCAGTCTGGCCGGGCCTGCGCGACGCTTTCGGCGTTCATCGGGCGAAAGCCCCGCACGCCCTCCAGCGCGTTGCGCGCCCCCACCAGTTCGATGACGGCTTGCGCCGCCGTGCCGCTGCCAGCCGCCATGGGCGCGCCGCCGTGGGCCATGATGAACAGCACCCGGGGCGCCGCCTGGGGCGCGCCTCGCTGCACCCGGCGGCGCGTGGCCGCCCACTGCGTTTGCAGCTGCGCGGACAGCGCCTGCGCCGCCGCGGTGCGTTGCGTGACGGTGCCCACCAGTTGCACCTTGTCGAGCACGTCCTGGAAGCGGTGGTGGACCTGCACCAGGCGCAGCGGCACGCCGGCTTGCGCCAGCTGCTGGAGCACGATGGGCGGGCCGGCTTCGTCGGTGCCCAGCACGGCCTGCGGGCGCAAGGCCAGCAGCCCTTCGGCAGAGAGCTGTCGCAGGTAGCCGACCTTGGGCGTGTGCGCCGCGGCCTGCGGGTGGGTGCTGGTGGTGTCGGTGCCCACGAGCTGGTCTTGCGCGTCCAGCAGATAAACCACCTCGGTCAGGCTGCCGTGCACGCTGACGATGCGGCCTGGGCTGGGGGTGCTGCTCGGCTGAGCCCAGGCGCTGGAGGGGGCGCAGGTGCCCCAGGTGCTGCCGAGCGCAGCCGCTGACATCAGCGTGCGCAGGCTGTTGCGGCGGTTCATTCTGGGGTTCATGCGGTGGTTCATGTGGGTGGTCATGCGGCCTCCCGCTGCGCGGTGTGATCGCCGCTGGACTGAGCCGACGATTGCGCCAGATGCCGCCAGGCGGTCTGCTCGGTTCGGCCGGGTTTGCGCTCGCCAAAGAACATCGCGATGAGGCCGCCGTCGGCGTCGAACAGCTCGATGGAGGTCACCACGCCGTCGTCGGTGGGCTTGCTCACCAGCCAGCTTTCGTGGATGGCGTCAGCGCGCAGGTGCAGGTTGAAGCCCTCGTCGAGCACGTTGAGCCAGGGTCCGAAGGCTTCGATGCGGTGCACCG
>JADMJQ010000201.1:12477-13669 GCA_018780415.1 Roseateles sp.
TCGACAGGCCGGTGCGCGCTGCCTCGTGCAGGACCTGCTTGATGGCCACCAGCGGCGTGCGCCGCGTGTGCACGCCTTCCATCAGCCGCAGGGCCTGCAGCCGCCCGACCTGGAAGCGCTTGAGCAATTCGAAGAACTCGTGCGTGTCCTTCATGTTCGACCAGGCCTCACCCAGGCCGAGGCAGTCGATGTCGGCATCGGGGCTGTCGCGGTGGGGCATGGCGGGCGCGGCGTCGAACGTTGGTTGCGTGCCGGGGCGGGCGTGCCGCTGCACCAGGTCTTCCAGCGCAGCGAGGTCGGTCTGCGCGCGGGCGTGGACCTTGTGCACGGCCTGGCCGTGGCGGTCGAAGAACTGCAGGCTGTGTTGCTCGGGCTTGAGGCCCTGGGCGTCGCGCTCCACGACGTGGAAGCCGGCGTGCCAGTGCATCAGGAACAGGCGCAGGTCGATCTCCGGGCCGATGGCCAGCCCCACGGGGCCTTGCGCGCTGACGTTGCGGTAGGCGCCGACCTTCTCGTGCACCACGTGCTCGTTGCGGGTCAAGGCCATCACGGGCCCCACGCTTTCGAGGCCTTGCAGGATGCGCACCCAGTCACCGTCGAGCGGCACGCATGCGCCGACAGTGGCGCCAGATCGCCTGCGAGCAGGCTGTCGCTGGCCTGTTGGGGCGACATCTGGCTGACAGCATGGGCAGCCATCACGGCCCCCTCGCTGAGGCCCAGTTGGCGGGCGGCGTCGCGGGCCCGCAGGCCTTGTGCGCGAAGGGCGGCGAAGGACGAGCGCAAGGGGTCGAGAGAGATCGGGTTCATCGTCGGGCTCCATGGTGGTTGAGGTCAGGGTCGGGTGGAGGTGTGGGTGGAGGGGCGCGGTCAGTAGCGCCCGCTGAGGGCGATGCGCACGTTGCGTCCTGGGCCGTCGGTGCCGGGGCCGCCGAAGCCGTTGTCGAGCCGGTGCGGGGTGTTGGCCAGGTTGTCGGCGGCCACGTCCAGCGAGAGCTGCGGGTGCACTTCCCAGCGCGCCGTCACGCCCAGCAGCTGGTGGCCGGCTTGTCGGGCCGTGGCGCGGCGGGTGTTGTCGGTGAAGTGGCGCCGCGCCCAGACCTGCTGCCAGCGCAGGCCGATGTCGCCCCAGGGTTGCCGCCAGCCCAGGGCCAGCAAGAGGCGGTCGGCAGGCACGCTCAGCAGGTCGCGCTCG
>JADMJQ010000201.1:13679-13958 GCA_018780415.1 Roseateles sp.
GTCTCCAGCAGGTGCGCGGTGCGGTCGTTGAAAGCGGTTAGCTTGGCTTGCAGCAGGCTGCGCGGGCCGGCGACACCGGGCAGCTTGGCGTGCACGCCGGCTTGCAGGCTGCGCGAGGACTCGGGCTCGAAGAAATCGGCGCAGATGCCGCTGCGTGGCGCGACCTGGGTGGTGCGGGCGTAGCCGGGCACGCCCCCGTCGCTCAGCCTCAGCAGGCTGGCGTTGTTGCAGGGGCCGTAGCTGGCGCGCATGAAGGCCTCGTCCAGCAGGGGCGGGCGG
>JADMJQ010000260.1:0-1530 GCA_018780415.1 Roseateles sp.
AATCGCGAGTAGCGGACTCGGAAAGGCAAACCATCCGGCGGAACCCACAAGTCGTTCCGGTTGACCAGATTGGACCTGACGGGAAGCGCTATGACCCAAAGAACTGCGACAAGCGGTGCTGGACCTGGGTCATGGTGATCGAAGCCGAACTTCTGTTTGAGCACAAGGCGCGAACCATCGTCACAGACCTTGAGGCAAGGTTCCTTCGAGCTCTTTGAGTCGTGATCGAGTTCGTGGTCGTGGTCGGTACTGGCCGCACCATGCCCTACCGGCCCTGCGCCTTGGTTTGGCTCAGTGTGCCCGGCTTGGGGCCCATGGAAGTGCGCATCGGGCAACTCCAGCAGGCAGGCGTTGGCAAGCCCGGACGCGATCGCAAACAGCCACACCAGCAACATCGCGAATGCGATCTTGCGTCGGGTGCGGGTTTGCGAGAGGGATTTCATTGCGTCTTGGATTTGTGTCGAATCATGCTAGTACGCCGGCGCTACAAGTTGTTGATCTTTGTCAAACGAGACCGATAGAGTGAGCGGCGAATCGACTGCCTGATCCCGTGGCACTCAAGTTCGCTGCCGCGAGCCCCAAGCGCACCGAAATGCAACTGCCGTGACCATCGTCACCTTCGTGCCTTGCTCTGACTGTGCGGCAGCGTACGAAGTGGGAACTCGCCGTTCGGAAAAACCCCATGGGTGTTGACGGAGCTGCAACGGACTGAAGCCAAGTGGTGACTTTGATGCTTTAGTTGAATCCGGTTTTCCTGCGAGGACTGTTTGTCGAACGCTTGGCAATGGGGGCACGACCCGCCACGGACTCATTCCCGCTGAGTGTCTCCAAGATCGGGCAGTCCGGACGCTCATCGCCATGGCAGCAAAGCACCAGGTGTTCCAGCGTTGCTTTCATCGCCAACAGTTCTTGGGCCTTGGCATCCAAGGCCTTGATTTGGGCTTCGGCCATGGCCTTGACCAGCCGGCTCGGGCGCTTGCGGTTCTGCCACAGGCCGACCAGCTCACCGATCTCGTGGATCGAAAAGCCCAGGTCGCGCGCCTGGCGGATGAAGCGCAGCGTGTGGACTTCGCTCTCGGTGTACTGCCGGTAGCCCGACTCCGTGCGGCGCGGCGGCGGCACCAGGCCCACTTGCTCGTAATGACGAATCATCTTGGCCGAAACGCCCGCGGCCTCGGCGGCCTGGCCAATGTTCATGGCTTCCATTTCTATGTGTCTCCTCAAAGGTTCGGACGCCAGCGGCGCAGCAGCAGCGCATTCGCGACCACGCTGACGCTGCTGAAGGCCATGGCCGCACCGGCAATCATCGGGTTCAGCAGCCCCATTGCTGCCAGCGGAATGCCCACCAGGTTGTACACGAAGGCCCAAAACAGGCCACGCTTGATGGTCGCGTAGGTTTGGCGCGAGATGTCCAGCGACGCGGCCACGAGGCGTGGGTCACCGCGCATCAGCGTGATGCCGGCGGTTTCCATCGCCACATCGGTGCCGGTCGCCATGGCGATGCCCACATCGGCTGCGGCCAGCGCGGGC
>JADMJQ010000260.1:1540-1975 GCA_018780415.1 Roseateles sp.
AATTGCTGCACCACGGCGGCCTTGTCGCCCGGCAACACCTCGGCATGGATCTGCTTGATGCCCAGCGCCCGGCTCACGGCCCAGGCGCTGCCCTGGGTGTCACCTGTCAACATCACGGTCTCGATGCCCAACCGGTGCAGGCGTTCTACGGCCTCGTGAGCCGCGTCCTTGACCGTGTCGCCAAAGGCCAGCAAGCCCAGCAACTCGGCGACTTCACCGTTCTTGCGAATCAGCCAGGAAATCGTGCCGCCTTCAGCTTCGAGGCGCGCAGCCTCCGCGACCAGTGCTCCAGGCTCGACGCCGAGTTCTCGCAGCAACCTGCTACTACCCAGGGTCAGGCGTTGGCCGCGTACGCTGGCTTCCAAACCACGGCCGGGCAAGGCCTTGGCATCCTGCGCGTCCGGCACGGACAGGCGCTCAGCGCGAACCGTGTCC
>JADMJQ010000177.1 GCA_018780415.1 Roseateles sp.
GGCCTGGGCATGAGCGACCAGATCGAGAACCGCATCATCGAGGCCAAGAGCCGCGGCATCTATGAAGCCCCCGGCTTGGCCCTGCTGCACATCGCCTACGAGCGCCTGCTGACCGGCATCCACAACGAAGACACCATCGAGCAATACCGGATGAACGGCCTCAAGCTCGGTCGCCTGCTCTATCAGGGCCGCTGGTTCGACCCGCAGGCCATCATGCTGCGCGAGAGCGCCCAGCGCTGGGTGGCGCGCGCCATCACCGGCGAGGTCAGCATCGAGCTGCGCCGCGGCAACGACTACTCGCTGCTCGACACCCGCAGCGCCAATCTGACCTACAAGCCCGAGCGCCTGAGCATGGAGAAGGTCGAGGACGCGCCGTTCTCGCCGCTGGACCGGATCGGCCAGTTGACCATGCGCAATCTGGACATTGTCGACACCCGCGAGAAGCTGATGACCTATGCCAAGGTCGGCCTGCTGTCGCCGGCCACGGCCAATAGCCTGCCGCAGCTGCAGGGCAAGGCGGACGACAAGCTCAGCGATCCGCGTACGGACAAGTCCTGAGCAAGCGCGCCGGACTGCGCCCCGTGGACCGCCTCACCCAGCTCCCGCTCAGGCGGGCTTGCCCAGCATGGACGCGCCGACTCTTTTGTGCGGCGGCCGTCCAGCTTGCCGTCGGCAATGCCTATGCCTTGGAGGCGCCCAGCGGCGCCGTTGTGCTGACGGTCAATGGCGGCGGCGTGTCGGGTGAGGCGAAGTTTGACATCGCGATGCTGGCCGCGCTGCCCCAGCAAAGCTTCAAGACCAAAACGCCTTGGTATCCGGCGGCCCGCAAATTCACCGGGCCGCTGCTGCGGGATGTCCTGGCCGCGGCCGGTGCGCGCGGCCAGGTGATCGAAGCGATCGCCATCAATGATTACAAGGTCAGCATCCCGATCGAGGACGCCTTGCAGCGCAATTTGATCGTGGCACGCTTGCTGGACGACAAGCCGATGACGCTGCGGGACAAGGGCCCGCTGTTCATCATTTACCCCTTCGACGCCGACGAGAGCTTGCGCAACAGCTTGTACTACAGCCGCGCCGCCTGGCAACTGAAAGCCTTGCGGGTCAAATGAGGCAGCCATGAACGGCCAGGACACGGGCAGCGCCCTCAGCAACCAACGCCGCCGCCTGCGCATTTATTTGGCCGGCATGTGCTGCTTGCTGGTGCTCACCTTTGGCGCGGTGGGATGGCTGCAGACCCGCCAATTCAAGCTGATCAGTTCGGCGCAGCGCTACCAGGACGACTATGTCGTCTGGAGCTTGTTTCAGTTCGAGGTTGATTACCTCAAACTACACCAGGCGCTCGATCAGGCGCGCAACGCCAAGTTGGCGCGTCAGACGGCGGAGATTGCAGCGGCGGCCGAGTTGGTGGAACGGCGCTTCGAAATCTTCGTCAGCCGGCTGGGCTTGGTGGAGGACGAACACGCCACCCGCTTGCTGCAACGTGACCCGGAATACACCCAGACCTTGGCGAAGATTCGCGGCTTTGTCGATTGGGCGGACAAGCTGCCCCTGACGGCCGCCGAGATCGTCACGGACCCCGGTCGCAGCGAGGCGGTACTGACCCAGATGGCCGGCTTGGCCGCCGGCATTCATGACCTGTCACTGAGCGCCTCGCATCAGGTTTCGCAGGATGCCACCGAGCGCAGCGATATGGTGCGCCACCAAGCTCGGCTGAGCCTGTGGCTGACCCTGCTGCAATGTGCGCTGACGCTGGGTTTGGCCACCTTGGTGGTGCACCAGTTCAGGAGCTTGCTGCGCCATGCCCGTGACCAAAGAGTGCAGGCCGCCAAGTTGCTGGAAGCCCAGCATGCGGCCGAGGCGGGCAGCCGGGCCAAGAGCCTGTTTTTGGCCAATATGAGCCATGAGCTGCGCACGCCCATGCATGGATTGCTGGGCATGCTGGACCTGCTCAAGGCTGCGCCACTGAGCCCTGTGCAACAGTTGCAATTGAAAGCGGCCGACGATGCCAGTCAGCATTTGCTGGCCGTGTTGAACGACATCCTGGACATCTCCAAAATGGAGGCCGGCGGCATCAGCATCAACCGGCAGGCGGTGGACTTGCGCAGCCTGCTCGGCGACGTGGAGCAATGGAGCCGTTCGCAGGCGGGTGCCGCCGGCCTGGATTTGCACATCAGCACCGACGCCGACCTGCCGGACTGGGTCAGCACCGACCCGACGCGCTTGCGTCAGATCTTGCTTAACTTGCTCGGCAACGCCATCAAGTTCACGCACAGCGGCCAGGTCAGCCTGCATCTGAGCCGCAAAAGCGGGCCCAGTGGCGCGGCCAACTGGCAGTTTGAAGTCCGCGACACCGGCATCGGCATGGACGAGGCCACCATGGGCAAGCTGTTTCAGCGCTTCAGCCAGGGTGATGACTCAAGTTCAAGGCGTTACGGCGGCAGCGGCCTGGGCCTGGAGATTTCGCGCAATCTGGCGCGTGCCATGGGCGGAGACATCACGGTGCAAAGCCAGCCGGGCCAGGGCTCGACCTTTGCCTTGGCGCTGCCCTTGGCGCAATGCCCGGCACCGCCGGAGCCGGCCCTTGCCTCTGCGCAGCCACACGGGGCCAAGTGCCTGCGCATCCTGGTCTCCGAAGATCACCCGACCAACCAAGCCTATTTACAAGCCGTTTTGGAGCGACTCGGCCACAGCGCTGATTTTTGCAGTAACGGCCTGGCGGCCTTGCAGCGCTTGCAAGCTGCCGACGACTATGACCTCGTCTTGATGGATTTGCACACGCCGCTGATGGACGGCTACCAGGCGACGCGCGCCATGCGCGCCCTGCCGGGGCCGAAAGCGGCGATTCGGATCATCGCGCTGTCGGCCGATGCCTTCGAAGAATCGCGCGAGCGCGCGATGCAGGCCGGCATGGATGGATTCCTAGCCAAGCCGGTCAGCATTGCGGCCTTGGCTCAAGCCTTGGGCGACCCCATCGATGCGGATCTGCCGGCAAGTCCGACGCCTGAACCTGCACCCGAACCTGCACTCGAACTTGACCCAGCGGCGCTCGGCGAGTTGCGCAACAACCTGCCCGAGGCGACGGTGCGAAAGCTCTACACCACCTATATCGGCAGCCTCGCCGGGACGCGCCAGGCGCTCGCAAGCGCAGCCGACCTGCGAGATGCTGCCGCGCTGCAAGCGGCCGCCCACAGCGTCAAAGGCGCGGCCGCCAATTTGGGCATGCGCGCGGTACAAGCCGCGGCTTTGGCTCTGGAGCTAAGCGCCCGGCAATTCGCCCTTGATGACCACGCGGACGCAGCTGCCGACTGGCCCCATTTGGAAACCCTCCGGCAGTCGCTGCTGCGGGCGATGAGAAGCAGCGAAGCCGTTTGCGCCAGGCAAGGCCTGCTCTAAAGCAAGATAGGTTCGGTCTCCAGGCGGATGCCAAAGCGGCCGTAGACGCTTTCTTGAATCGCGCGGGCCAAGGTCACGACCTCGGCGCCGCGCGCCTCTCCGCGGTTCACCAACACCAAGGCCTGGCGCTCGTAGACGGCGGCCCCGCCGACCGCCTTGCCCTTCCAGCCACAGGCATCGATCATCCAGCCGGCCGCGAGTTTGATGCTGCCATCAGGCATTGGGTAATGAACGATATGGGGGTCGCGGCCGATGATGTCGCGGCATTGATCGATGCTGACCAACGGATTCTTGAAGAAGCTGCCGGCATTGCCGATCACGGCCGGATCGGGCAGCTTGGCGCGCCGGATCTCGCACACCCAGTCAAAAATTTGCCTTGCGCTCGGCGCCGCAACACCGGACTCGGCCATCTTTCGCTCAATCTCAAGATAGCCCAACACCGGCTGCCAAGGTTTGGGGCAGCGCAGGCGCACATGGGTGATGACGCTTTTGCCGGCCAGGCCGCCGAAGCCGGTCTGTTTGAAGACGCTGTCTCGATAGCCAAATTTGCACACCGAGGCGGGCAGCACAACATTGCGCCCGGTCACCAGGTCAAGCACGGCCACACTGTCCAGCCTGTCCTTGATCTCCAAACCATAGGCACCGATGTTCTGTACCGGCGCCGCGCCCACCGTGCCGGGGATCAAGGCCAGGTTCTCCAGGCCAGGAAATCCCTGCTCGATGCTCCATTGCACCAATTGATGCCAGGGCACACCGGCGCCGGCCTCGATAATCCACGCGTCCGCCCTGTCTTCGAGCAAACGAATGCCCGGTATTTCCATTTTCAGCACCACCGCATCGACGTCCTTGGTCAACACGATATTGCTGCCGCCGCCGAGCACAAACTTCGGCGCACGGCCCAATTGCGGGTGATCCACGACGCGGCGCAAATCGGCCGCCGAGCGGATTCGCACCAGGCGATGCGCGGTCGCCGGCAAGCCGAAGCTGTTGTAAGGCTTCAGGTTGACGCCCGTCTCTATCGTCAGCGCAAGGCCTGTCGACAAGGCAGAGGACTCATTCGGGGGATTTACAGCTTGATCCGGCATGGCAGAATTTTCCCAGATCAATCGGGCTATCCTTCCCTCACCAGCCATCCACCCTCAAATATATAAACATGCCAAGCTTTGACACCACTCTCGAACCCGATATGGCCAAGATCAAAAATGGCGTTGACACCAGCGCCAAGGAGATCGCCACCCGCTTTGACTTCAAGGGCACCAGCGCCGAGGTCGTGCTGAAGGAAAAAGAAAAGGAAATCCACGCCACCGGCGACAGCGACTTCCAGCTTGAGCAAATCGAGGCAGTGTTCTACGCCAAGCTGATCAAGCAAGGCGTGGTCATCAGCTTCTTGGACAAACAAGAAAAGATCGAAAAACTCGGCGGCGACAAGGTGCGCCGGGTCTACAAGATCAAGAACGGCATCGAGTCGGTGCTGGCCAAGAAGATCGTCGCGGCGGTCAAGGACGCCAAGCTCAAGGTACAGGCTTCGATCCAGGGCGACACCGTGCGCATCACCGGCAAGAACCGCGACGATTTGCAGGTCGGCATCGCCTTGCTGAAGAAGGAATTCGCCGACGTGCCGCTGAGCTACGACAACTTCCGGGACTGAACGCAAGTGAAGCTGCCTGCACGCTTTTGGGCCGGTTTGATCGCGGGGCTGCTGGTCGGCTCAGTCGCGGCTCAGCCGGCAAGCACGGTCAGCTTCAACGGCAGTTTGGGCGCCAAGACCGCGCTGCTGCTGATTGACGGTGAGGCGCGCACCGTCGCGGTGGGCGCTACGGTGCGCGGCGTTCGCCTGCTGTCGCTTGACGATGGGCGGGCCGAAATCGAGCTGGGCGGGCGCCGCCAGACCTTGCTGATGGGCGCCTCGCCGGGTCGTGTCGGAGACACCGGCGCGGCGGCCGCCGCCGGCCGCAAGATCATCATCAGCGCCGGCTCGGGCGGCCACTTCACCAGCTCCGGCACCATCAACGGCAAGACCACCCAGTTCCTGGTCGACACCGGCGCCACCGCGATCTCAATCAGCCAGGCTGAGGCCGAACGAATGGGCCTGAACTTCTCGGCCGGCCGAAGCATCATGACGCAGACCGCCAACGGCGTGGTGCAGGCCCACATGATGCAGCTGGGCAGCGTCAGGGTCGGCGATGTCGAAGTGCGCAATGTCGAGGCCATCGTGATCCCGGGTCAGATGAGCCATGTGCTGCTAGGCAATAGCTTTTTGACCCGCTTTCAGATGCAAAGACATAACGATGTGCTGACGCTGGATCTGCGCTACTGAGGCCAGCGGGCACAGAAATCAGACTGGGCCATGAAAAAACGCACCCGAAGCGCAGCCTTGGCATTCAAGAATTGCCTGCGTTTTACGATACTGGCCGGATGCGCTCAAGAAAACCCATGACCCAAAGTCACCCACTTCGCAAGCAGGCCCTGGGCTGGTTGCTGGCCGGCCTGCTGCCGCTGGCCCAGGCCACGCCCGAGAAGGCGGCCAAGTTCTACGAAGATGCGCTGCAGCGCTATGAAAAGGGTGACTTGGACAGCGCCACGATCCAACTCAAGAACACGATCCAGCAAGACCAAAAAATGCTGGCTGCGCATTTGCTGCTCGGCAAGGTCCTGCTCGCCCGAGGCGAGTACGCAGCGGCTCAAGCGGCCTTGGAGGAAGCGCTCAAGCAAGGCGTTAACCGTAGCGAAGTCGTTTTGTCGCTCGGCCAACTCTATCTCGTCACCGGTGAGCGCAAGCGCCTGCTCGACGAAATCACGCTCAAAGGCATGCCGACACCGATTCATGCCGATATCTTGACCCTGCGCGGCTCGGCCTATGCCGGTTCGGGCAACACGGGGCAAGCCAGCAAGGCCTTTGCCGAGGCCCGCGCGCTCAAGCCGCAGTTGGCTGCGCCTTGGATTGCCGAGGCGCCCATGTTGATGCGCTTGGGCGAGGCCGATAAAGCCCGAGCAGCGGCCAATATGGCAGTGGAGCTGGACCCCAAGAATGCTGCAGCCTGGTACACCTTGGGTAGTATTTTGTATGGCCTCAAAGATGCCAACGGCGCACTGGCGGCGCATGAGAAGGCTCTCAGCCTCAACCAGAAGCAAGTCGACGCCCGCGTCGCTCGGGCTTCGCTCTTGCTCGCCCTGGGTCGCGACAAAGAGGCGGAAAAGGACATCGATCTGCTGAGCAGCTGGGGCACCCAAGACCCCCGGGCCTCTTATGTCAAAGCCCTGCTGGCGGCAAGGCGCGGCGACACCGAAGCGGCCAAGGCGGCCTACGCCGAGGCCGCCGAGTTGGTCGACGGGCAAAAGCCTTCGTCATTGGCGGGCAATGACCCCCTGTTGATGGCCGGCGCCTTGTCGCATACCGCGCTGGGCAATGTCGAGAAGGCCAAAGGCTATCTGGACACACTTTTAGCGCTGAATTCCAAGCATTTCAGCGCTCAGCTGTTGCTAGGCTCCATTCTGATCGACAACAAGGAGTATGGACGCGCCACCACCTTGCTGGAAGGTGCGCAACGTGCAGCACCGGACGATCCGCAAGTGCTGCTCTTGTTGGGCAGCCTGCAGATGGCGCGCAAGCAGTACCAGCGAGCCAGCGAGTACTTTGAGAAAGCAGCCAGCCGCAGCGGCTCGCCCGAGGCCCAGCGTGAGCTGGCCTTCAGCCAGATGGGCCTGGGTCAGGAGCGACTGGGCACCGGCAACTTGGAGAAGTACTTTGCCAGCAACCCCACGGATGCCAGAGCGGGCGTGCAACTGGCGATGAGTTATGTCAACCAGGGCAAGATCAAGCAAGCGCTGCAGACCGCCGAAGCGCTGGTCAAGGTGGACCCGGGCAATCTGACTTTGCAAAACTTCCTTGGCAATATCCAAGGTCGAACCGGGGACAAAAAGGCCGCCCGTCAGACCTTTCAGCAAGCCCTGATCAAGGACCCGAACTTCAGGCCCGCGGCGGTCAATCTGACCTGGTTGGACATGGAGGAGCAGCGCTTTGATGAGGGCCGCGCACGCATGAAGCTCTGGCTCGGCCGCAACAAGAACGATCCCGAGCTACTGTTCCAGCTTGGCGTGCTGGAGTTGCGCGCCGGCCGCATGGCCGAAGCGCAGGAACAGCTGCAGTTGGCCAGCGAGTTGCAACGCAACGATGCCGGCCCCGGCTTGACCTTGATCGAGCTGTTCCTGGCTCAACAGCAGGCCGCCAATGCGGTCACGACCGGCAAACAGCTGGTCGCCAAATTTCCGAACAAGACTGCCGTACAGCTGGCCCTTGGGCGCGCCCATTTGGCGGCCGGGGACAGCACCAGCGCGCGCACCATGTTCCAAGAAGCGACCCGCTCGGCCGACTTCGACGCGCGGCAGCAGGTTCATATTGGCCGCCTGCAAATGATGGCGGGCAACTTGGAGGGCGCGAGTTACAACGTCCAGAAAGCATTGCAAGCCAGCGCCGACGACCTTCAAGCCCTGGTGTTGCAAGTGGAGGTGGAAGCTCAACGCGGAGATCAGGCCAAGGTCGATGCAGCGCTCAAGGTCCTCAATGCCAAGCATGCGGGCAGCGTCCCGGCGCTGTTGGCGACGGGCAATATTGCGATGCTGCGCCGGCAATTTCCGGCGGCGCAAGCGGCCTACAGGCAGGTGCTTGAGAAAGCACCCAGCGCCGGCCACACCCTCTTGCTTGCACGCGCGCTCAGCGGAGCAGGCGAACAAGGCAAGGCCCTGGCGCTGATGGAATCCCAAGCCAAGAAACAGCCCAATGAGCTGGGCTTGCTGCGGGCCACGGCCGAGCTGCAAATGAGCATAGGCAAGAACGACGCCGCAGTCAAAAGCTTCAACCAGCTCTTGGCGGCCAACCCCAGGGATGCCGGTGCGACGGGTAGTTTCGCCGTTCTGCTGCAGCGCATCGGTGATCCCAAGGCATTGGGCATGGCGGAAAAAGCGCTGCAATTGGCGCCGGGCAATGCCGACGCGCTTGACACCCTTGGCTGGGTGCTTGCACTTCAGGGCAAGTACGATATCGCGCTGCGCCACTTGCGCGAGGCACGGCTGCGAGATCCGAACAATGGCAATGTCCGTTGGCACCTCGCCTTTGCACTGGCCAAGGCCGGACGAAAAAATGAAGCCAAGGATGAGTTGGTGGCCGCTTTCAACGCCCCCATTTTGCCCACCGGCAGCAGCGAGTTGTCCGCCCTCAAGGCGGAACTTGGCCTGCAACCATGATGGCGGCAAGAACAATGTGTTTGCCAATGCCAAGTCCTAGCGCTCGCCGCCGCCCCCCCATTCACGGGATTGTCAAGACAAGCCCTGCCGCTACCATCCAGCCCAACGCTATAGGTGCTTCGCAAGCAGTACCCAAAAAGCAGCAACCTCTGTACTAACCAGCCGCAACTCACCATGACATCTACTTTTCACACAAGCAAGGCCGAGTGGGTCAGCCGAGTTGTCGGAGGCGCTGCAATGCTGTTGGTGGCCAGCCTAAGCCATGCGCAGACCGTCACGCTGCAAACCGGCAGTTCCGCCAACCAGTACAAGACCGAGAATTTGACCTTTGGTCAAACGCTGGAGAAGAAGCCCGCGACGCTGGGTGCTGGCAATTACAAAGAGTCGAGCAATGGCGCTTCGTTCTGGGTCTATTGCCTAGATCCGCTGACCTCGCTGGGCAACCCGCTGACCTATACCAAGCTGACGGGATCGGGCAACGCGGCCCTGAGCACCTTCATCAGCTCTCCGGTGGTCGCCAACAGCGTCACCTCGTACACCGAGCAGTTCGGCAAGGGCGGCGACTACGCCACCGTATCCAGCAGCGCGGTCGCGACAGCGAATAAGTACGATGAACAAGCATCGGGTACCGCCGGCAACACCCGAGTCTTGAACAAGGTGACCGAGCTGTTCAATTACGCCTACGCAGACGCCACACTCACCGGCAACAGCACCAAGTCGGCTGCCTTCCAATTCGCACTTTGGGAAGTTCTGGGCGACACCAAAGCCGGCGCCAGCGCAGGTACCTGGGCCAGCTACAACGCTGCCTCGGGTGGTTTGCGCGAAGGTACCAAGCTCGGCGGCGCCACGGCCATTCTTGACGCTGGCCTGCGCACCCAGATCAACACCTATTTGACCGCCTTGAACACCGGCAACTGGGCAGGCATCGGGACCGGCACGGCCTCGAATTACACCTTCACAGTCTTCAACTCGGCAAGCAGCCAGACCTTGGTGAGCGTTACCCAAACCGCCATTCCCGAGCCAGGTTCCTTGGCTCTCGCCGGCTTGGCCTTGTTCGGTGTCGTCTACACCCGTCGCCAAGGCAAAGCAAAGACCAGCTGATATCGGCCACAGCGGCTGAGTCAGTTTGAGCGAAAGCGGCCCTTGTGGCCGCTTTTTTATTGGGCGGCGTCGGCGCGCTGTCGCTGCTGAGACAAGACCGAATAGAACGTTCGTGCTAAAACCTCGTTCTGATCGAACGGTCGTTCCGAACAAGGCAGAGGAAGCAGCATGGACTTGAATTTCACTGCGGAGGAGCTCAGCTTCCGCGCCCAAATTCGGCAATGGGTGGCTGAAAATCTGCCCCCGGACATCAGCGCCAAGGTGCAGCAAGCGCAGCGGCTTGACAAGAGCGATATGCAACGCTGGGCCCGGATCCTGGGCAAGCAGGGTTGGCATGGCTGGGCCTGGCCCAAACAGTTCGGCGGCCCCGGCTGGAACGCCGTCCAGCGCCATCTATTCGAAGAAGAATGCGCGCTGGCCGGTGCGCCGCGCATCGTTCCGTTTGGCCCGGTGATGGTGGCACCCGTCATCATGGCCTTCGGTACGCCCGAGCAGCAGCAGCGCTTCCTGCCCGGCATCATGAGCGGCGAGGTCTGGTGGAGCCAGGGCTATAGCGAACCGGGTTCGGGCTCGGATCTGGCCTCAGTCAAATGCAAGGCGGAACGCCAAGCCAATGGCAGCTTCCTCGTCAACGGTCAAAAGGCCTGGACCACGCTGGGGCAATACGGCGATTGGATCTTCTGCCTGGTGCGCACCGACAGCTCCGGCAAGCCCCAGACCGGCATCTCGTTCTTGCTGATCGACATGAAGTCACCCGGCGTAACCGTGCGACCCATCATCATGTTGGACGGCGAGCATGAGGTGAACGAGGTGTTCTTCGACAACGTCGAAGTGCCGGCCGAGAACCTGATCGGCGAGGAGAACAAGGGCTGGACCTATGCCAAGTACCTGCTCGCCCATGAACGCACCAATATCGCCGACGTGAACCGGGCCAAGCGGGAGCTGGAGCGCCTCAAGCGCATCGCCAAGGCCGAAGGTTTGCTGGATGACATGCGTTTTCGCGATCAGGTCGCCCTGCTGGAAGTAGATATCGTCGCCTTGGAAATGATGGTGCTGCGCGTGCTGTCGGCCGAGAAAAGCGGCCGCCAGTCGCTCGATGTGGCCGGTCTGCTGAAGATCCGCGGTAGCGAGATCCAGCAGCGCTACGCCGAGCTGATGATGCTGGCCGGTGGCCCCTACAGCCTGCCGCTTATCCATGAGGCCATGGAAGCCGGCTGGCAGGGCGACCATGTCGGCGCCGCCTATTGCGCGCCACTGGCCAGCCATTATTTCAATACCCGCAAGACCACCATCTACGGTGGCTCGAACGAAGTACAACGCAATATCGTCGCGCAGACGGTGCTGGGCTAAGGAGCGCAAGACATGGACTTTGATTTCACCGAAGACCAGGATTCCCTGCGCGACGCGGTCGCCCGCTGGGTCGCCAAAGACTACGACTTTGCCCAGCGCCAGAGCATTGTGAGGGCCGGCGGTTTCTCGCGCCAGGCTTGGGACGGCCTGGTCGGCTTGGGTCTGCTGGGGCTGGCCGTGCCCGAGGCCCATGGCGGCCTGGGTTTCGGCGCCATCGACGCGATGGTCGTGATGGAGGAGCTGGGCCGCGGCATCGTGATGGAGCCGTTCGCGCAGGCCGGCCTGATCGCCCCGGCCGTACTCAAGCATGCGTACGAGGCCCTGCAGGCCCTGTGGTTGCCTAGGATTGCCGCCGGTGAGGCGATGGTTGTCCTGGCTCACCAAGAACGCGCGGCGCGCTACAGCCTGAGTCATGTCAGCACCACCGCCGTGGATGGCAAGCTGACCGGGGTCAAGAATCTGGTGGCCGCCGCCGACCAGGCCGACGCCTTCATCGTGCCCGCCCGTCAGCCTGACGGCATCGCGCTTTATCTGGTCGAACGCGGCGTCGCCGGCGTCAGCACCCGCGCCTACGGCCTGCAAGACGGCTCCCGCGCCGGTGACTTGATCTTGAATGGCGCCAACGCCACCCTGCTGGTCGGCCCCGCCCAAGGTCTGGCGGTGCTGGAGCTGGCCGTCGATGTGGGCATTGCCGCGCTCTGTGCCGAGGGCGTCGGCGCGATGGAGAAGCTCGTGGCCATCACCGCCGACTATATGAACCAGCGCAAGCAGTTCGGCGTCGCGATCAGCAGCTTCCAGGCCCTGCGCCACCGCATGGCGGACGTAAAAATGCAGCTGGAGCTGGCCCGCTCGATGAGCTACTTTGCCAGCCTGAAACTGAATGAGGCCGCGCCGGCCCGGCGGCGCGCCTTGGCCCAGGCCAAGCTGCAGCTGGGCCAGTCCATGCGCTTCGTCGGCCAGCAATGCACGCAGCTGCACGGCGGCATCGGCGTCACCGATGAATACATCTCCAGTCACTACTTCAAGCGTTTGACCGTGATGGAATTGCAGTTCGGCGACAGCCTGCATCAGCTCGGCGAGGTCAGCGCCCGCATGACCGACCAGGCCGGCGTGTTCGCCTGACTCGGGCTGCGCAGCAGCCTGCTTAGCTCACATCGCCATAGATCGCCATCACCGGAGCCTCGCCAACCCGCGCATAACCGCGGTACATGCCCTCGGTATTGAAGCTCAGGCTGACGTCGCCATTGGCCGCCACGGCGATCAAGCCGCCGCTGCCGCCCACCGCCGCCAGCTTGTGCTGGATCACGCTGTCGACGGCGGCCTGCAAGGGCAGACCCAGATAGGCCATTTGAGCGGACACATCGTAGGCGGCGCAGATGCGCATAAAGGCCTCGCCGGTGCCGGTGCAGGACACCGCCACCGTCGTGTCATTGGCGTAGCAGCCGGCGCCGACGATGGGCGAATCGCCGACCCGCCCGACTTGCTTATTCGTCATGCCGCCGGTCGATGTGGCGGCGGCCAGATGGCCGGCCGCATCCAGTGCCACCGCACCGACCGTGCCGAGTTTGCGGGCGTCGTCGATGGGACCCGAACTCTGAGTTTCAACGTCATGATCGAGCCGAGCGCCGCGCTGCCCAGCTTGCGCCGCTCGCAGCTGAGTCAATCGCAGCTCGGTGCCGAACCATTCCGGCGCGACCTGCTCCAGCCCGTGGCTGGCCGCGAACGCATCGGCCGCAGCGCCGGTGAACATCAGATGCTCGCTGTGCAGCAGGACGGCGCGGGCGGCCAGCACCGGGTTGCGCGTCCTGCTCGAGCCGGCCACGGCGCCGGCCTGCAGATTGCTACCGTCCATCACGCTGGCGTCCAGCTCATGGGTGGCGGCCGCCGTATAGACGGCACCACGCCCGGCATTGAACAACTCGCATTCCTCCAGCTGCCGCACCGCCTCGACCACCACGTCCAGCGCCGGCGCGCCGGCACTGAGCTGGGCCTGGCCGGCCAGCAGGATGCGCTCCAGCGCGGCCAGGTACTCGGCCTCTTTGGCCGCCGTGGTCTTGCTGCGCAGCAAGGTGCCGGCGCCGCCGTGGATGGCCAGGACGGCAGCTATTGGCTTGTTTGACATCGATTGGTTCGCTCCCAGACCGAAGCATACAAGCAAGCATTTGCTCGCTTGGGCTTGAGGGACAATGCCGGCCATGAAGATGCATATCGCCCAAATCCTGTTTTCCCAAGGCTTCGGCAGCCGCCGACTCTGCGCCGGCCTGCTGTTCAACGGCGAGGTCAGCATTGGTGGCCATGTCATTGCCGACCCCTGGGAGGAATTCGAGACCGAGGGCCTGGAGTTCGAGGTCTCAGGCAAGACCTGGCCCTATTACGCCAAGGCCCTGATCCTGTTGAACAAGCCCAGCGGCTATGAATGCTCACGCAAGCCCAAACACCATCCCAGCGTGATGAATCTGTTGCCGGCGCCGCTGCGCGAGCGCGACGCCCAGCCTATCGGCCGGCTCGACGAAGACACCACCGGCCTGCTGCTACTGACCGACGACGGCGCCTTGATTCACAAGCTGACCAGCCCCAAGCACCATGTGCCCAAGGTCTATGAGGCGCAGTGCA
>JADMJQ010000057.1:0-468 GCA_018780415.1 Roseateles sp.
AGGCTCGCCATCTGCGGCACCGCGGCGCCCGCGACCAGCACGTCGTAGTCGAAGGCGTGAAGCGGCTGGCCCACTTCCAGCATCAGGTCCAGCTGGTAACGCACGTTGTCCACGGCCTTCACGCAGGACAATGCCTCGGTCTTGGGGTCCACCTGCTGCAGGCCTTTAACCAGGCCATCGCGCATCTCCTCAACCCCCTTGGGGATTTTTTTGGTGCCGTCGGCGTTGTACTGCGTCTTGGCGGCGCTGTCGCTACTGCCGCTGTTGTTGTTATTGCCGCCAAAGCCGCTATTGTTGTTGTGCATCTTCACGGGCTCGGGCCCCTTTTCGGTGGCCGGCGGTTGTGAGCCGTAGTGCACCTTGCCATTGGCGTCCACCCATTTGTACACGCCCTGTGCCTGCGCCGCAGCTGCCATCACCAGCACCACGGCGCCGGCCAGCGTGGCGGCCACTCTTCCCTGTGTCTTT
>JADMJQ010000057.1:478-1223 GCA_018780415.1 Roseateles sp.
AATGGTTGGTGCCTGCCCCGTTTTGGGTGGTCACCAGCATGTGGTTGCCGGTGGTAGTCATGTTGGCCTGCCCAACGATGGCGACGCCGCCGGATGGATTGGCGTTGGCCTTCGTGGCCAAGGTACCCCAGGCCAGTGCAACCCCTAGGGAAGCGCGGATCAAATCAAGTTTTTCCCGCCCAATAACGCTGCGCTCATTTTTTCGTTTGCGCTGCGTCGAATTTCGCGATTTTCGTTTCAATCGCGCCCTATTTTCCGTTTCCATGCCTCTTTCGAGGCTTCTTTTGGCGCCTTTTGCGCCCCAACGCCCTCTATGGACGTAGTTCTCCCCTGACCATGTACAAATTACTCAAGGCAAACAGCACATTGAGCTGGGCATCGTTCTTGACCAAGCCCTTGTAGCGCGTCTTCTTGTATTTGAAGATGTTCTTGACTACATGAAACGGGTGCTCCACATAAGCCCTGACCCGGGCCTTGAGTTTCTCGTAGGCTTGCGCCAAATCCTTTTGCCATCCGTCGTCCAGCTTTTCAATGGTCTTGCGACGCTTTGCCACATGCCATTGCACGGTTTGCTCGTTGGCAGCCAGAGCCTGCTGCATGTTCTCGCGCTTTTCCACGCCAACATAGCCTGCATCGGCCCAGACCTCGCTTTCCTGTCCATGCAATAGCGCCGCAGTCTGACTGATGTCACTGACGTTGGCCGCCGTGGTGGCCA
Organism: Roseateles sp.; assembly: GCA_018780415.1. GTDB lineage: Bacteria > Pseudomonadota > Gammaproteobacteria > Burkholderiales > Burkholderiaceae_C > Paucibacter_A. The sequence continues at coordinate 1,194 of JADMJQ010000057.1, forward strand.
CGCTGTGCACCAAGCCCGACTGGGCGTCTA
>JADMJQ010000057.1:1233-1966 GCA_018780415.1 Roseateles sp.
CCAAAGTGCCATTGGTTACCTTTCTTGGTTTGGTGCATTTCTGGATCGCGTGCATGGTCTTTGTTTTTGGTCGAGCTCGGTGCTGCAATCAAGGTGGCGTCCACCAGCGTGCCCTTGGTCATCAGTAGGCCTCGCTCCATCAGCATGACGTTGACTTCAACCAGCATGGCCTTGGTCAAGTCATGGGCCTCAAGCAGGTGGCGAAACCCCATCAGGGTGGTGGCGTCGGGTACGCTGGTGCGGCTCAGATCGATGCCCATGAAGTTGCGCAGCGCCTGTGAGTCGTAGACTGCGTCCTCCACGGCCTCATCGGCCAGGCCGTACCACTGCTGCACGAAGTACATGCGCAGCATGCGCTCGAGGCCGATTGGTGGACGTCCGCGTTTGCCGCTCTTGGGGTAATAGGGCTCGATGACTTCCATCAGCCTCGACCAGGGCACCACTTGCTCCATCTTGGCAAGGAATATTTCACGCTTCGTAATCTTCTTCTTGCCTTCGTATTCGGCCCAGGCGAAACTGATCTGGATTGGTGTTTTGGAGTTCATCTGGGCTCTGCGATTTACGTTGCTGCCCTGTAACGTTTGAGTGCCTGCGCAGGTTGGCGAATTTGGTGAATAAATCTGCGTTTCCCTAGCGCCAGAGCGCTCCAGTGGAGCACCAAGAGCGCGTTCTTGGGCGTGCTGGCGGAGCTTGCGCCCCCGGATCGCCCCCCGCTGGGGGAAATTTCCGCTAC
>JADMJQ010000188.1:0-6661 GCA_018780415.1 Roseateles sp.
CGTGCTGACCCGGCTGCTGCCGAATACACCGCGCACTTTCCGGACGACCATCATCAGCAACGAGAACGAACGCAGCGCCCAGGTGGTGGAGCGGGTGACCGAGGCCGGTGCCAGCAGCGAACAGATCCGGCCACTTGGCCTGCTCTATCCGCGTCAGGTCTTCTCGCTATCGCATCTGGCGCTGACGTTTCCGATGAACGACTCGCTTTACGGCCTGCAGCCCGATGAGCCCGAGGAATACGGCGTCAACCTCGGCTCCATGGCCACGCGCGGTGAGCGCGGCACCTTGATTGTCAGTGTGGATTCGCTGTCACGAATGTCGGCCAACCCGTTCTTTCCGTACCTGATGGAGAGGATTGAGGAGGGATTCAAACGACCGACCCCTCCGAAGTAGGTTCAGTTGGCTTTGGCAGCGCCTTGCGGTTTGGGCGCCATCGCAACAGCGCTGTCCACCCAGCCGCCGCCGACCGCGCCATACACGTTGACGATCTGTGCGTAGCGGGCGGCCTGCAGGCCGACCGAGGCGAGCTCGGCGGCGAACAACTCGTTCTCGGCCACCAATACCTCCAAATAGCCGCTGACACCCTTGTCAAAGCGCAGATTCGACAGGCGCGCGAACTCGCGCAGCGCGATCACGCGCTCGCGTTGCAGATCGAACTCCTGCTGGCGCTTTTGACTGCCGCTGAGCGCATCATTGGTCTCGCGGAAGGCATTCAACACCGTCTGCTGATAGCCAGCCAGCGCCGCACGCTGACCCGCCTCGGCCGAAGCGACCTGGCCTTCGACGGCGCCAAAGGTGAAGACCGGGCCGCTCAAGCTGGCCGCCAACTGCCCAGCGCCGGCCGGGCCACTGAGCAGATTGCCGAAGGCGGTGCTGGTGCTGGCCAGGGCCGCGCTGATAGACAGATTGGGGTAGTAGAGCGCCCGTGCCGCGCCGATATTGGCATTTGCGGCGACCAGATTTTGCTCGGCCTGCATGATGTCCGGGCGGCGCTGCAGCAGCGCCGACGGCAGGTCGGCCGGGATCAGCGGTGCCACCAAAGCATCGATGGACTTGCCGCGTGCGATTGGCCCTGGGTTGCGCCCGAGCAAGATTGAGATCATGTTTTCTTGCGCCAGGATGGCCTGCTCAAGCCCCGGAATGGCGGCGCGCGCTTGCTGCACCTGCGAGCGGATCTGCGTGACCTCGGTCTTGGCCACAATGCCGGCCTTGAATCGCAGATCAAACACCCGCATCGTGGCCTCGAAATTGCGCAAAGTGGCTTGGGCAATTTCCAGTTGGCGATCGAGCGCGCGCAGCGCGATATAGCTGCTGGCCACACCCGACACCAGGGACAGCACGACGCCACGCTGGCCCTGTTCGCTGGCATAAACCTGGGCTTGCGCGGCTTCATTGAGGCGGCGCACGCGGCCGAACAGATCGGTCTGCCAGGCGGCGCCCAACGAGACCTGGTAAAGCGAGAAATAGCGGTCTGAGCCGGCCGGCAATGGCGGCATCGCGACGGCGCTGGCGTGGTTGCGGCTGGCGTCGCCGCCATAGCCGATCTGCGGGAACAGCTGGGAGCCGGTGGCCGTCTGCGCGCCGATGAATTGATCGACGCGCGCGGCCGCGACGCGCAGATCCCGGTTGTCGCGCAGCGCGGTCTCCACCAGTTCGTTCAGCACCGGGTCGCCGAACTGCTCCCACCATTTCAAATTAGCCACATCGGCGGCCTTCGGGTAGTCGATGCGCCAGGCCGCTGGCGCGTCAATGGTGGGGCGCACATAGTCGGGGCCGAGCGTGCAACCGGCCAAGCCGGCGGCCAGCAGGGCGGTGAGCAGTTTCATTTTCATCGTCATTTCCTTCAAGAGATGCGAGCTTGCGGCATGCCGGCAAGCCGCTGAACTAAATCGTCAGCGCGCCGGACGCCAGCGCGTAAAGGGCAACCATGGCCGCTAGGCAGAGCGCGCCGAAGACGAGCTGCTCGGCTGGGCTGAACACCGCCAGGCCCTGCTCGCGGCGAGCATAAAAATACAAAAAACTGCCGGGCGCATACAGCAGCGCCGCCAGCAGCAAGAACTTCGCACCGCCGGCGATCAGCATCGCCAGCGCGTAGACCGAGGCCAGCGCGGCGACCACGCCGTCGCGGCGCCGGCCGCGCAGGTCTTGGCCATAGGTTTCACCGCGGTAGGCCAGCTTGGCACCATAGGCAGCCACCAACAAATAGGGCAGAAGCGTCATCGCGCTGGTCATTTTCAGCGCGATCGTGAAGGCCTGCTCGGCAAACCAAGTGACCAGCAAAAAGAACTGAATCACCGAGTTGGTCAGCCATAGCGCGATATAGGGCACGCGGTTCTTGTTCTCGCGCGCCAGCAGCTTGGGCATGGAGTCGTTCTTGGCCGCCGAATGCAGGACCTCGGCGGCCAGCAGCGACCAGGACAGGTAGTTGCCGGCGATCGAGATCAGCAGACCGATACTGACGAAGACGCGGCCCCAGGGTCCGACGATGGCCTCCATAACGCCGGCCATCGACGGCGTGGCGAGCGCGGCCAGATCGGGCCGCAGCAGAATGCCGTAGGAGAACACCGTCACCAGCACCAGCAGGCAGAGCACGCCCAGAAAGCCCAGTACGGTGGCGATGCCGACATCGTTGCGGTCCTTGGCATAGCGCGAATAGACGCTGGCGCCCTCGATGCCGACGAAGACGAAGACCGTCACCAGCATGGTCTGGCGCACCTGCTCGGCCACGCTGGACAGACTGCCCGCCTCACCGCCCCAGAAATTCAGCGCGAACACATCGGCCTTGAAGCCGGCGATCACGACGACCACAAAGATCGCGATCGGCACCAGCTTGGCGACCGTGGCGATGGTGTTCAGCGCCGCCGCCTCCTTGACGCCGCGCAGCACCAGCATGTGCACGCCCCAGACGATCACGCTGGCGGTGGCGATGGCAAGTGGGGTCGAGCCGTCGCCGAAAACCGGCCAGAACTGGCCCAGCGTCGCCTTGATCAGGATCAGGCAGGCGACGTCAGCCAGGCAGCAGGCGATCCAGTAGCCGAAGGCGGACGAGAAGCCCAGATAGTTGCCGAAACCGGCCTTGGCATAGGCATAGATGCCGGCGTCCATCTCGGGCTTGCGGCGCGACAGGTTCTGGAACACCAGGGCCAGCATCAGCATGCCGCTGCCGGCAATGGCCCAGGCAATCAATGCACCCAGGGCCCCGGTCGAGCGGGCAAACGCTGCAGGCAGCGTAAAGATGCCGGCTCCGACCATCGAGCCGACCACCAAGGCGATCAGTGCGCCGCGCGAGAGTTGGCGGTCTTGCGCTGAACTGCTTGCGCTCACCGTGCGACCTCGCGGATCATCAGCCAACCGAACAAGGCCGCCAGGCTCAGCATGGCAAGACTGGCGCTGGTCCAGCGGCGCAACCAGGCGTCCATCCGTTCGAAGCCCTTGCCCAAGGAAGCGAAAGCTGCGCCGGGGGAAAAGCCCCATGCGAACAGCGCGCCGACCGCCAACACCAGCAGGGTGTTGCCGATCTCCTTGAGCGCCAAGGGGTTCTTGATCAGCTCGGCCGGCAAGGGCCCGACGATCGCCGCACCGGCCAGCAAGAGTGAGCACAGCGCCAGCGACAGTGCCGCCAGCTCGGACAGGCGCGAGACCCGCTTCACCAGAACTAACGGTGTAGCCGGACGGCGCAGCGCGCGGCTGAGGATCAGCACCACATAGCCGGCGGTGAACATCGCGCCGCCTTGCAGCACCAGGGTCCACCACCATTGGCCCGAACCGTCCGCCGCTTCGAGCAGGAGCTTCTTGGCCAGATAGGCGCCGCTCGGCACCACCCCCATCAAGGCCAGGCCGGACAACGCAAAGGTCAAGACGGTCAGCGGCAAGGCGCGGGCGAGGCCGGCCAGGTCCTGGATGCGGTCATGGCCGAGGGCAGCGTAGATCAGGCCGGCGGCCATGAACATGCCGGCCTTGGCCGTGGCATGCGAGATCGCCTGCAAAAGCCCGCCGGTGAGCGCCGCACCGTGCACCAGCATGCCGGTGGCCGCATCAAAGGCGAGCGGGAACATCAGGAACAAATAGCCGATCTGGGCGATGGTGGAATAGGCGACCAGCAACTTCAGTCGCTGCTGGCGCAAGGCCACGACGCTGCCGACGACGATGGCGGCCGCGCCCATGCCCGCCAACAGCTGCGCCGAGGGCAGCGTGAGCACCGCCGGCATCACGTCGAACCACAGCCGCACGACCAGGAACCAGGAGCCCTTGACGACCAGGGCCGACAGGATCGCGCTGGCAGCGGCCGGTGCGCCGGCATGCGCAGGCGGCAGCCAGATGTGCAGCGGGAACAACGCGGTCTTGGCCAAGAGCCCGACCGTCATCAAGGCGGCCGCGGCCCAGGCGATGGGCTCGGGTCGGACGGCCTGACCCAGCAATGCAATGTCCAGCGTGCCGTAGCCGCCGTAGATCAGCACCGCGCCCAATAAATAGAGCACCGAACCGGCCAACGCAAAGAGCAGATAGCGCAGCGCGGCGCGCAGGGTTTCGCCCTTGCCGTCCAGACAGACCAGGGGCACGCCGGCAAAGGTCAGCAGCTCCAGCGCCACATAGAGCGTGAACAAGTCGCCGCTGACGAAGACCAGGTTGAGTGAGCCCCAGATCGCCATCAAGAGCAACCAGAAGATCAGCGGTGCGCGCTTCTCAGCGCTGCCCGCCGGGGTGCCAAAATCGGCGCGCGCATAGAGGGCGATGCCGCTGATCACAACGCTAACGGCCAATATCATCGCCACCGAAATTCCATCGGCGCGCAGTGCGATGCCCAGCGGCGGCGCCCAGGCGCCGAGCAAATAGACCAGCGGTGCACCGCTCGTTTGCCAGCTGAGCAGGATGGCCACGGCGCAGGTCAGACCGGCCAGCAAGGTCAGCGAAGCCACGCGCTGTGCATGCCGCCCGCCCAGCAGCAGACCCAGCAGCACGCCGACAAAGGGCGCCAGCACCGCAAGTATCAATAAGTAGCCGCCCGCCGTCGTCGCCATCAGTCGGGCCTATTCTCTGGCTTGGTCGGCGCCGGCTTGGCAGGCGCGTCGTTGGCCAATGAGACCGAGCCGCTGGCCTCGAACAAACGCAGCAACAAGGCAACGGCCAAGGCGGTGGCGGCAAAAGCGACCACGATGCCGGTGATCAACAAGGCTTGCGGGACCGGGTCGCCGCCCAAGCCGGCGCCGGCGCCGCGCCGTGCGATCGCGCCGAACAGCAAAAACACACCGCTGCCGATGATGTTGAAGGCGAGGATCTTGCGCAGCGAATGCGGGTTGACGATCAGGCCATAGACGCCGATGCCGATCAAGGCTGCGGCGCACAGGCCGAACAAGGTGGCGCCGCTCATTGCTCACCCCGTTGCGCCGCACCCAGCAGCATCAGGGCCAGGATCAAGGTCAGGGTCGGCATCAGCGCAAACTCGATCACCAAGATCAGCGGCTTGGCCGAGCCCAGCGGGTAAGCCAGAAAGGCCCCGGCCGTGATGGCGCCGAATACGCCGACGGCGATAAAAATCAAAGGCCCGGCCACCAAGAGCGCGCGCAACCAACGCCGGCTGATGGGCGGCGCGTCGGCCAGGCCGGCCATCAGGACCAACAAGCCCATGGCCGCCATCAAGGTGGCCCCCTGGAACTTGCCACCCGGATGGTCGGCGCCGATCCAAAAGATATAGGTCCCGACCACGATGCCCAGCGGCGGCAGCAGGCGTGCGGCGTAGGCCAACATGCCATGGGGCTCGGCGCTTTGCCGCACACCCGGCCGGCCGCCCCAAAACTCATCCGGCGTCAGCGACCACACGCCGATCAAGGCGAACAGCAGCACGATGGCTTCGAGCAAGGTGTCCATCGCCCGGAAGCCCAGCAGCACGGCGGTGATGGGGTTGCCAACCTCGGTAGCGCCCATCTTGGCAATCACCTCGGCGGCCAGAGAGGGCGCCGGCTCAGGCAGGGCCAGCACGCCCCAGCCCAGCGCCAGGCTCACACCAAGCGCCAGCAACAAGGCGAGCCCGCGCGTGGCCGGCGAGGGGCTTTCGGCCCGCGCCGCCGCCTCGGTGTGGCGCAGCCGCTTGGCGGCATTGATCAAGAGCGCACCGGTCAGGCCACCGCCTATGGCCGCCTCGGTCAGCGCCACATCGATGCCGTGCAACTGCACCCACACCAGGGTCAAGAGCAGGCCATAGGCAATGAAGCCGGCCACGGCCGCAAAAGCGCCGCGCGACACCACGGTCCAAACGGCCAAGCCCAGCAGCAGCGCCGCCAGCATCGGGTTCAGCACGGCCATCATGGCCGCTGCTCCTGCTGGCTTGCCTTGTTGCTGCGGTGCAGGCCTTGGGCAATCAGCTGCGACACGGTGGCACTGGACAAGAGCACCAGCAGCCAGATGCAAAAGAGTTTGAGCATTGCCGCGATGCCGTCCATTTGCGGCATCAGGCCAAAGGCGATCAGACCTAGGCCGAGGTTGTCGGCCTTGGTCAGCGCATGTAGGCGGGTCAATGAATCAGGGAAGCGCAACAGGCCGACGGTGCCGGCGAGAAAGAAGAACAAACCCGCCGTCACGGCCAGCACGCTGAAAACATCGAGGGCCGCTCTCATGACCGCTCCTCCTCGTGACTGCGCTGCTGGTCGTCTTGCGCCGCCATGC
>JADMJQ010000188.1:6671-12992 GCA_018780415.1 Roseateles sp.
CCGCCATGCCCTGCGCCTTGACAAAGGCAAAGCCTGCAAATGCGGCCAGCAAGGCGAGCGTCAGCGCGACATCCAGGCCCGCGGTTTCGCCACTCGCCACGCTCAGCAGCAGCAGGGCCGCAACACCGCCGGTGCCCAGCAACTGCGCGGCCATCAGCCGCTCAGCATCACCCGGCCCGCGCAAGATGCGCAGCAGGCCCAGCGCGACGATCAACACGACGAAGGCTGCCGCTGCCAATAGAAATTCAGCCATGGTCACGGTGGCCCTCGACGAATGCGCGCGCCAGCAGCCGCTCTTCGGCGCACAGCTGATCGACCACAGGCTGGGCTATATCCAGGCAGTGATAGAGCAAGCTGCCGTTACGTTCGGCCACCGGCACCGTACCCGGCATCAGGCTGGTAATGGCCGCGAAGGTATTGCGAGCCAGCCCCGGGGCAAAGTGCATCGGGCATTCCACCAAGCCGGGCTTCAGCGGCATGCTCGGCGACAAGGCCCGCCGGGCCACATCCAACCCGCCGCGCACCGACTCCCAGAGGAAATGAGGCAGCAGGCCGAGCAGTGCACCCAAACGGACGCCTCCGCTGGTGGGCGGCAGCAGGTAGACACTGAGCCAGCTGGCGGCGCCGGCGGCCAGCACGCCCAAGACCAGATCGGCCGGTTTGGCGCTGGGCAAGAGCAGCAGCCAAAACCCCAAATAGACCAGACCGCGCGCGCCGGCACTGCGCAGGCTGGAGGCGGGCGCCGGTGGCTTGGCGGCGTTCATACGCGGCCCGGCTCCGCAAGACTATGGGCCGCGACCGGCTCGCTTTTGAGTCGCACATTGATTTGGCTGACGCGGTCATACAGCCGCGCTTCCTCCAGCATCGGCCACCATTCATGCAGAAATATCTCGGCCGGGCGCCACAGCGCCACCCAGCCGCTGATCATCAGACTTTCCTTCAGCAAGGTGGCGTAGGCCGCATGCTTGAATAAATTGAAAACGGCCTCGCCGAGCACCATCATCAGGGCCATGAAGGCCAGGCCAATCAGCAAACTGATGCGTCCGGTGCGCAGCAACTGGCGCACCTTCTTGCGGGTGGCCACGGCGCGCCGTGCAAAGTAGTCATGCATGGCGCTGCGCAGCATCTGGGCGTCGTCGGCCTCGCTGGACAGTTGGCCCAGATGCACGATCAGCGACAGGCTTTGGCCGGCCGGCACTTCACGGGCCCAGTCGACGATGTAGTCCGCCGCCTTGGGGTCAAGTTCGCGCTTGTGAAACGGCGCCGGGTCCATCGAGTTGAACAACTGACGCGTATCGCCCAGGTACAGCTCAAGCGTCTTGCTCCCCTGGCCGCTGCTCGGTTGCTGGAGCGATGGGTCGATGGGTTTGGCGGTCACGGCACTCATCGCCACTCAAGTGCTTTCGGCCGCGGGTGCTTTGTCATTGCCGAACACCGCCACATAGACGGTGGGCAGCAGCACCAATGTCAGCAGCGTGGCCACCAGCAGTCCGCCCATGATGGCAAAAGCCATCGGACCCCAGAACACGGTCGGCGCGATCGGAATCAAGCCCAGCACGGTCGACACTGCCGCCAGCAACATCGGCCGGAAACGCCCGGTGGCCGAGGCCATCACTGCCTCCAGCACGCCCTTGCCATCGGCCCGGTCGGTTTCGATCTGCACGATCAAAATCACCGCGTTTTTGGCAATCATGCCGATCAAGGCCAGCACGCCGAGGATGGCAACGAAGCCCAGCGGCCGGTTAAAGACCAACAGCGCCATCACCACACCGATCAAGCCCAGCGGCATGATGGCCACCACCATCGCCAGGCGCCTGAAGCTCACCAGCATGATCATCATGATGAAGAGCATCAGGCCAATCATCAGCGGCACCACATCAAACACCGATTGGCTGGAGGTCTTGCTTTCTTCATACATGCCGCCGGTCACGACCTGGTACTGTGCGGGCAGCTTGGCCGAGAACTCGTCGATCTTCGGTTTCAAGCTCGTCACCACGTCATCCGGGCTGCCACCGGGCATCACGTCGGCCCGCACGGTCAGCGTCGGCAGGCGGTCGCGGCGCCAGACCAAGGGGAATTCCTGCTCTTCGCTCAGCGTGGCGAACTGGCTCAGCGGCACCATGCGCCCGCTCGGCGTGGGCACTTGCAACGAGCGCAAGGTGTCGAACGATGCGCGCTCACTGTCGACTGCGCGCGCCAGCACATTGACCGTGTAGATGTCGTCGCGCACCTGTGTCACCGCGGTGCCGGTGACGGCGGCGTTCAACACATTGCCAATGGCTGCTGAGCTGATGCCGAGTTGGCGTGCCTGATCTTGGTTGACCGTGACGTGCAATTGCCGCGCCGGTTCCATCCAGTCGAAGTTGACGTGACGGGTGCGTTGATCGGAGCCGAGGATTTGCGCTAGCTCCAAGGACAGGCGGCGTACCTCGTCCTTGTCCGGCCCGGTCAGCCGGTATTGCAGCGGCCAGCCCACCGGCGGGCCCAGCTCCAGCGGCGAGACCCGCGCGATCACCTCGGGGAACTGCTCGGCCAAGACTTTGTCCAGCTTGGTGCGCAGGCGTTCGCGTGCTTCGAGATCCTTGGTGACGATCACAAACTGGCCAAAGAAGGGATCGGCCAGCTGCACATTCAGGGTCAGGATAAAACGGATCGCGCCGCGCCCGACATAGCTGCTGTAGTGGTCAACGTCCGGGTCGCTATTCAGCACTTCTTCCAGGCGTTTGACTTGCGTTTCGGTCGCGTAGATCGAGGAGTTCTGACGCAGCGTCATGTCCACGGTCAGCTCGGGCCGATCAGACGCCGGGAAGAACTGTTGCGGCACTAGGCGCAGCAAGAACAGCGAGAGCACGAAGGCGCCCAGCGTCAGACCTATGGTCAGCCACTTCATGCGGATCGCACCGGCGAGGAAGGCGCTGTACCCATCCATCAGCTTGCTCGGCTTGGCCTCGGCTTCGGCGCCTTCTCCGGCCTTGGGCGGCTTCAGCAAGGCCTTGCCGATCAGCGGCGCAAACAGCACCGCCACCAACCAGGACGCGATCAGCGCGATGCCGACCACCGAGAAGATCGAAAAGGTGTATTCGCCGGCCGAGCTTTGCGCAAAACCGATGGGTACAAAGCTGGCGATCGTTACGAGCGTGCCGATCAACATCGGCGCGGCCAAGGTGCGGTAGGCAAAGGTGGCGGCCTGGTCCGGCGTGTCGCCGGCGCCGAGGCGGCGGATCATTGCGTCCACCGTCGTCATCGCATCGTCCACCAAGAGCGCCAGCGCAATGATCAAGGCGCCAAGCGAAATGCGGTGCAGGTCGATATGCAGCATGCCCATCACGGCGAACACGATCGCCAGCGTGAACGGGATCGCCAGCGCCACCACCGTCCCGGGGCGCATGCCTAAGCTGACAAAACTGCAGACCAAGATGATCACAATCGCCTGCCAGAGCGAGGTCATGAAGTCGCTGATCGCGACATCGACCGACACGGCCTGGTCGGCCACCAGTGTCGACTCGATGCCATGCGGCAAGTTGGTGCTGATCGCAGCCATTTCGGTGCGGATATTCTTGCCCAGGGTCAGGATGTCGCCGGCATCGCGCATAGCGATTGCCAGGCCAATGGCGGGCTTGCCATTGACGCGGAACATCGGCTGCGGTGGGTCGACAAAACCGCGCCGCACCTTGGCAATATCGCCGAGGCGGAAGATGCGTTCACCGGCGACGATATTGACCGCCTCGATATCGGCCTCGGAGTCGAAAGCGCCGCTGACGCGCAGGAACACGCGCTCTTTTTCGGTTTGTATCGTGCCCGAGGGGCGCACCATATTCTGCGCCTGCAAGGTTGCCAGAATGCTGCTGATGTTCAGGCGCAGACCGGCCAGTTTTTCGGCCGAAAACTCGATGAAGATCTGTTCGTCTTGTGCGCCCAGCACTTCGATCTTCGAGACATCGGGCACATGAAGCAATCGCGAGCGGGCGTCCTCAACATGGTCGCGCAGCTCGCGGAAGTTGAAGCCATCGGCGGTGAAGGCGTAGATGATGCCGAAGGTGTCGCCGAAGTCGTCGTTGAAGAAAGGCCCGGCAGTGCCGGCGGGCAGGGTGTGGCGAATATCGCCGATGTTCTTGCGCACCTGGTACCAGACATCCGCAATCGCGGCCGGCGGCGTTGACTGTTTCAGATCAATGAAGATGGTTGTTTGCCCGGCCGTCGTGTAGGAGCGGATGCGGTCCAGATGATTGGTCTCTTGCAGCTTGCGCTCCAAGCGCTCGGTCAACTGCTTGAGCGTTTCATCAACGGTGGCGCCCGGCCAGCCTGCGCCTATCACCATGGTGCGGATGGTGATGGCCGGGTCTTCGCCGCGCCCCAGGCGCAGGAAAGCAAAGCTGCCGGCAATGACGGACACCAGCATGATGAAGATGACCAGTGAGCGCTTGGACAGCGCCCACTCGGAGAGATTCGGCCCGATCACGATTTGGTTCCGAGCAAACGAACCTTCTGGCCCGGACGCAGGGCTTGGACACCCGCGGTGACGATGATGTCACCGGGGTTCAAGCCGGTGGCCACATAGACCGTGTTGGCGTCGGAGCTGCGCACAGTGATCGTGCGCAGCGAGACGGTGCTGGCCTTGGGCTCGACCACCCAGACGGCGGTCTTGCCGTCGGCGCGCACCAAGGCTGCCGATGGGATTTGAATGCCCGCCACCGCGTCGAGCGGAATGCGCCCTGTGACCGTGCTGCCCAGGCGCATGGACGCCGGGGGGTTGATCAGTTGCACCCGCACCGCAAAGGTGCCGGTGACCGCGTCGGCGCGTGGCGAGACCTCGCGCACCTTGCCGGCCGCGCTGATCTTGGCGTCATTGCTCATGCTCACCGTGACCTGCGGGCTCTTGGGCAGCATGTCCTTGATCTGGCCCGGCACGTCGAAGACAGCGTCGCGCGCGCCGTCGCGTGCGACCTGGATGATCATGCGGCCGGCCGAGACGATCTCGCCGGGCTGTGGCCCACGCGCGGTCACCACACCGGCCACTTCGGAAACCAGCCGGGTGTAGCTGAGCCGGTTCTGTGCCAGATTGACCTGGGACTGCACGGCCTCGATCTGCGCTTCGGCGGTCTTCAGCAGCGCCTCGGCCTGGTCAAACTGTGCCCGCGAGACGGCGGCCTCGGCGACCAGATCACGCATGCGCACATGGTTGTTACGGGCTTCGACCAGCTGAGCGCGCGCGGCCGCCAATTGGGCGCGTGCCGCCTGCAGGCCGCTCTCTTCATTCTGGGGGTCCAGCCTGGCGATCAGCTGGCCGGGGCGCACGCTGTCACCGACATCCACGGTGCGCTCGATCAGGCGCCCGTCGATGCGAAAGGATTGATTGATCTCGGTCTGCGCTTGCACCGTGCCCGTTAAGGCGACGCTGCCGCTGCTGGCCTGCTTGTCAATGGTCATCACCCGAGCCGGGCGAACCTCGGCCGGCGGCGCTTCGGCCGTGCGATTGCAGGCCGACAGGCTTGCCAGCGCAAGCAAGGACACCAGGGTCGCAGCAGCCCTGTGCGGTGTGCGGCGCGGGGCACGCTGATGGATGAAGTTATCAGGCACGGGCGGGTTCCGATCAAGGCTGCGTTTGGTTTGCTCGCACAGGGCGACAAACTGGAAAATTGCTGCTGAGCCTGCTAGCCAGGGCTCAAAACGTTGTCAGTGAGTCTATGCAGGGTTTGTGACCGCATGTTGGCGGTCACAGGACTTCAATGTAGGGCGCCCGCCACCGCGCGCCTTGCTTGGTTGGCGGTGAGCGGCGGGCGCCTTGCTGTGCGTCTGCTTAAAAGTCGACCGCGTCGCGCACGATAGGGCAGGTCATGCAATGGCCGCCGCCACGACCGCGGCCGAGTTCGGCGCCGACGATGGTGATGACCTCAATGCCTTCCTTGCGCAGCAGCGTGTTGGTGTAGGTGTTGCGGTCATAGGCGTAGACCACGCCGGGGGCAGCACAAACCAGGTTGGCGCCGCTGTCCCACTGCGTACGTTCGCGCTGGTAGTCGGTGCCGCCGGCCTCGACGACGCGCAGCTTCTTCAAGCCCAGCGACTCGGCCACGACGTCCACAAAGGGCTTGTTCTCCGCATGCAGCTCGATGCCGCTTGGGTGGTCGCTCGGGCGATAGGAGAAGGTGCGGGTCTGGTTCATGAAGTCCGGCGCCAACAACACGCAGTCGCGATCGGCGAAGGTGAAGACGGTATCCAGATGCATGGCGGCGCGGATCTTGGGCATCGCTGCCACGATCACGCGCTCGGCCGCGCCCTTCTTGAACAAGGTGGCGGCCAGTTGGCTGATCGCCTGGCGTGAGG
>JADMJQ010000188.1:13002-13677 GCA_018780415.1 Roseateles sp.
GCTCATGCCGATCAAGACATTGCCCTTGCCGATCGGCATCACGTCGCCGCCTTCCAAGGTGGCCAGTCCATGGTCTTCGGTCGGGTCGCCCCACCAGACATTGACCTGACCCGCAAAGTCGGGGTGGAACTTGTAGATCGCCGTGGTGAGGATGGTTTCCTCATGGCGGGCCGGCCAGTACAGCGGATTGAGCGTCACGCCGCCATAGATCCAGCAGGTCGTATCCCGTGTGTACAAGGTGTTAGGCAAAGGTGCCAACAGGTACTCGGTGACGCCCGCCGCATCGCGCACGACCGAGAAACCGGCGCCGCCGATTGACTCAGGGAACTCATTGGTCGACAAGCCGCCGATCAGGGTTTCGGCCAAGGTACGGTTGTCCAGGCCTTCCAGGAAGCCGCGCAGCTCGCTGACAAAACCCAGGCCGATCTGGTTGGGCACGACTTGGTTGTCGAGAATCCACTTCTTGCCCTCGGGCACGGCCAGGGTTTCGGCCAGCAGATTGTGCATTTCCAGCACTTCGATGCCGCGGTCGCGCATCTTGCTGACGAAGTCGAAATGGTCGCGCTTGGCGTTTTCCACCCACAAAACATCGTCGAACAAAAGGGAGTCGCAGTTGGACGGCGTCAGGCGCGCGTGGGCGCGGCCAGGCGCACACACCATTACCTTGCGCAGCTG
>JADMJQ010000048.1:0-287 GCA_018780415.1 Roseateles sp.
GTCACGTCACGCACTACCCCGGCACGTATCGCAGCCTGGGCCTTGACCACACCTTCGGTACCGTCCTGGGTTGCCTTGCGGGGCATCTCAGGGGCGACCTGGGTGGGGCAAGCGACCCGGATGTCTGAGCGGTTAGGCGCAGGTGCAGGCGGGGCAGCCGGTGGTGGTGGTGGCGCAATCACAGCCGGTGTGGGCGGTGGTGCAGCAACCGACACAATAGCCGGGGCAGCCGATTCAACCGGTGGTGCCACATCGGGTGGTGGCACAAACGGAGGAGGTGGTGCTTC
>JADMJQ010000048.1:297-1964 GCA_018780415.1 Roseateles sp.
CAGCGCCCACAGCAGAAAGATGTGCAGCCCGACAACAATGGCAATGCCCTTGTACCGCTTGGACGGGTCTTTCGGCCGGTAGACCGGGTGCAGACCAACCGTGTTCATGTTGATTGTGGGCATTGGACGAACTGCTCGCTTCCGATCACCGCCATCTTGGTCAAGCCTTTACGCTTGGAGGCAGACAAGACATTGGCGAACACCGCATAAGACGACGACTTGTTGGGCCGGATGTGCACCTCGGGTTGCGCGGCCTGTTGGCTCACGGTTTCCATGTTGACATCCAGCTCTGCCGCAGACACCGGCAAACCTTGCCAATACACGATGCTGTTTTCGTCGATATCAATCTGGATTTTTTCAGGCTTGATATTGTTGGTGGGTGGTGTGCCCACTGGCATATCCAGGCTGACCGCGTGCAACTGGATGGGGATGGTGATGATCAACATCACCAACAACACCAACATCACGTCAATCAATGGCGTGGTGTTGATGTCCATCAGTACTTCGAAGTCGCCTGAGCCAGAGCTTCCTACATTCATAGACATATTGCTATTCCTCCTGGCAGGGCTTTAACCGCCCAAAGCTGGCGGTTCAGTGATGAACGCCACTTTGACGATGCCCGCACGCTGGCATGCATAAAGAATCTTGCCAACACCTTCGTATCGGGAAGCCATATCGCCGCGAATCTGTACTTCAGGTTGCGGCTTGACGGTCGAAACCTTCTTCAGTTTGTCGACCAATGCTTCCACATTGGCCACCTTCTGGTCGTACCAGAAGATGCCGCCTGCGGTGTCAACCGAAATAATGATGTTTTCTGGTTTGGTTTCCCGAACCTCTACCCGTTCTTTGGGCAGGGTCACGGGAATCGAGGTTGTGACGACAGGAATGGTGATCAGGAAAATGATCAACATCACCAACATCACGTCCACCAGGGGTGTCGTGTTAATGGCTGATATGACGGCGTCTTCTTCGCCGTCAATACTGCCTACGTTCATGGACATAGAGCTAACTTTCTGCGCGTTTACCGCACGTGTTTAGCTCTTGGAAGCCGAACCCAACAGGACCGAGTGCAAATCGCTACCGAAGCTACGGACGTCGTCCATCACGGTCTTGTTGCGGGCGATCAGCCAGTTGTAGGCCAGAACGGCAGGAACGGCAACTGCCAGACCCAGGGCCGTCATGATCAGCGCGGAACCCACGGGGCCGGCCACCTTGTCGATGGAGGCTTGGCCGGACATACCGATTTGTGTCAAGGCGCCATAGATGCCCCACACCGTACCGAACAGACCCACGAAAGGAGAAATGGAACCAACAGTTGCCAGGAAGGACAGGCCGCCTTGCATTTCGCGGTTCACGCGGTCCACGGAACGCTGGATGCTCATGCTGATCCAGTCATTCAGAGGGATGTGACCCATCAGGCCACCGTGCTTCTTGGTGGCTTCGACGCCAGCGGCGGCGATGAACGGGTAAGGGCTGTCCTTGTGCAGTGCGGCAGCACCTTGTGCAACCGTACCCGCGCTCCAGAACTTTTCGGTGGCTTCGCGGGCGAACTTGCCGGCTTTGCGCTGCTCCAGCATCTTGATCGCCAGGATGTACCAGCTACCCATGGACATGATGGCCAGGATGATCAACACACCCATGTCCACGGAGTGGGCGTTGTGCCACAG
>JADMJQ010000222.1 GCA_018780415.1 Roseateles sp.
CAAGGTCGTCAAGAAGATCAACGCCACCTTCGCCCGCGCCGACCAGATCCAGTGGTCGGAAGGCAAGAACGATATTGACTACTTCGCCCCCATCGTGGCCGATGCCGAAGCCGGTTTCGGCGGCGTGCTGAATGCCTTCGAGCTGATGAAGGCGATGATCGAAGCCGGCGCTGCGGGTGTCCATTTCGAGGACCAATTGGCCGCTGCCAAAAAATGCGGCCATATGGGCGGCAAGGTCTTGGTGCCAACCCGTGAAGCGGTCTCCAAGTTGGTCGCCGCCCGCCTGGCTGCCGACGTGATGGGCACGCCGACCGTGCTGCTGGCCCGCACCGATGCCGAAGCCGGTGATCTGGTCACCAGCGACATCGACGCCAATGACAAGCCGTTCTGCACCGGCGAGCGCACCGTCGAAGGCTTCTACCGTACCAACAACGGCATCGAGCAGGCAATCAGCCGCGGCCTGGCCTACGCGCCCTATGCCGACATGATCTGGTGCGAAACCGGCAAGCCCGACCTGGCTTTCGCCAAGCAGTTCGCCGACGCCATCCATGCCAAGTTCCCCGGCAAGTTGCTGGCCTATAACTGCTCGCCGTCGTTCAACTGGAAGAAGAACCTCGACGACGCAACGATTGCCAAGTTCCAGCGCGAGCTCGGTGCGATGGGCTACAAGTTCCAGTTCATCACGCTGGCCGGCTTCCACAGCCTGAATCACTCGATGTTCGAGCTGGCCTACGGCTACGCCCGCAACAATATGAGCGCCTTCGTCGAGTTGCAGGAAAAGGAATTCGCAGCGGCCGAGCGTGGCTTCACCGCCGTCAAGCACCAGCGCGAGGTCGGCACCGGCTACTTCGACGCCGTTACCACGACGATCGAGCGCGATGCCTCAACCGCAGCGCTGAAGGGCTCGACCGAAGATGAGCAATTCTTCGATGCCAAGCATGGTTGATCAGCCACGGCTTTGAATCAAAAAAACCCGGCGCTGCCGGGTTTTTTTTACGCCTGGAGCCGCTTCACTCAGACTTGATGGGCACCCACCCGCCGGCGGGCCATGCAGCCGACAAGTCCAAGACCCAAGGCCATCAAGGCATAGCTGGCGGGTTCGGGCACGGCCGAGGGAATCACCGTGCCGGCACCGCTGATCGAGTTGGCATAGGCGCCGAAGTTGCTGTTGCCGAAGGCGGTGGTCACAACGATGTACTCGGTGCCGGCGTTCAAAGCGAAGCTGAAGCCGGCGATGCCGCCGGTGGTACCGGTACCAGGGAAATCATCATTGCCCGCGACGGCACCCAGCAGCGGGGTCGCTGGGTTGAAACTGCCTTGGTAGAGGAACAAGAAGTTATCCCATTTCGGCGCGGTCACGCTGAGGAAATCATAGGAACCGGCGGTGTCCACATGAAAACTAAAGGTTTGATAGTGAACCGCCGTGCCGACGGCCGAAAGACTGGTCAGGGTCGTCAGCAGGCGGTTATAGGTCGGCGCACCGGTGGTGTCGCCCGCATAGTTATAGGTCGCCGCCTCGGCGCCGCCGAGCAAAGTAACAGCGGCCACGGCCGTGGCAAGTAGCTTGAAGTTCACGCGAGAGTTCATCGAATCATCCCTTCGTCATGCGTCGTGGCGCTGGTCGAGATTGATCGCGCCGCCGCGTTAGCAATCTAACCCAGTAGCACCGTCGGCCATGCACCCAGTAACGCGCTACTTGCGCAGCACATCCCATGACCTAGGGGCGGGATATTCCCGCGCATCTATCCCTGCTAGGCGCCAGGTTGAATCAAATCGATGCACAAAGTTCGACTTGGGTCCCGCTCACAGGGACGCCTCCAGCATCGCCAGATAGTCAGCGGCGCTGGCCAGGCGCGGGTTGGTCTTGTGGCAATGGTCGAGCAGGGCGGCTTCAATCACGCTGTCGAACTGAGCGGGGCTCACCCCCATGGCGGCCAAACCGGTCGGCAGGCCCAGTCTGGCGTTCATCGCGCTGACGGCTTGAGCCAGGCCCGTGCCGTCAGCGTCCGCGCCGGCGGCCAAGCCCATCGCGGCGGCCATCCGCGCCAGCCGCTGCTCGCGCTGCATGCCGGGAGCCGCGGCGTTGAAGTGGATCACCGCTGGCAAGAAGACCGCGTTCAGGCTGCCGTGATGCAGGCGAGGATTGATGCCGCCCAGGGCGTGGCTGAGCGAATGCACGCAGCCCAGGCCTTTTTGAAAGGCCAGCGCGCCCTGCATGCTGCAGCTCATCATCTGCCAGCGCGCCTCGCGGTCGCTACCGTCCCGGGTGGCGCGCTCGATATAGGCCCAGCCGCGGCGCAGGCCGTCCAGCGCGATCGCCTCGGCCGGCGGGTTGATCGCGTCCGACATAAAGGTTTCCATGCAGTGCGCGATCGCGTCCATGCCGGTGGCTGCCGTCAAGCCCGGCGGCAGGCTCAGCGTCAGCTCGGGGTCGCAGATGGCGGCCTTGGGCAGCAGGACCCAGTTGTGAAAGCCGAGCTTGCGGCCGTCGTCGACGATCAGAATCGCGCCGCGCGCGACCTCGCTGCCGGTGCCCGCCGTGGTCGGCACCGCAATCACCGGCAGCACCGCACCGGTGATCAAAGCGCTGCCGCCTGCGATGGTGACGAAGTTCATCAACGGCCCTTCGTGGGTGGCGGCAATCGCCACGCCCTTGGCCAGATCCATGCTGGAGCCGCCGCCGATGGCGATCAGGCCGTCGCAGTGACCCATCTGGCATAACTGCACGGCCCAGCGCACGGCGGCCTCGGTCGGGTTGGCGGGGGTCTGATCGAACACCGGCGGCGCGTGCTCGCCCCATGGCGCCAGCGCTCGTGCAAGCACGCCGGCCGCGCGCACGCCGGCGTCGGTGATGACCAATGGCCGGTGGATGCCGGCTTGCTCGCAGATCTGCGGCAGCAGCGCGACGGCGCCGAAATCGAAGTGGATCTGGGTCAGATACTGGATCAGGGCCATCGTGAATCCTTCGGTGATGATGAGAAAATCGTTGGTTGGCGTCAAGCCTAATCCCTGGAGTTCTGTTTGAGTAGCACCTTGTTGACACCGAAGATGGCCGGCGTGCTGAGCCGTATTCACCGCGCGAACCGGCCGGCGTTTCACAGCCTGACTCCTAAGCAGGCGCGTATTGGCTATCTGATGGGTGCCGAAATTCTGGATCTGCCGCGCGCAGCGCTGGCCCGGGTCGAGAACCTGCAGGTGCCGGGTGCCGAGGGGCCGCTGGCCGCGCGCTTGTATGCCGCCAGTGACGACAGACTGCCGGTGATCCTGTATCTGCACGGCGGCGGCTTCACCATCGGCAGCCTTGAGACGCACGACAGCCTGTGCCGCCAACTGGCCTTGCGCAGCGGCGCGGCGGTGTTGGCGCTGGACTACCGGCTGGCGCCCGAGCATAAATTTCCGGCCGCCGTCGATGACTGCTGGGCGGTGATGGCGTGGCTCGCCTTAGCCGCCAACAGCCTGGGCCTGGACGGCACACGCCTCGCCGTCGGCGGCGACAGTGCCGGCGGCACTTTGGCGGCCGTCTGCGCCCTGCATGCGCGCGATATCGGCCTCAAGCTGGCCCTGCAGTTGCTGATCACGCCGGGCACAACGGCGCATGCCGACACCGCCTCGCACAAGCTTTTCGCCAATGGTTTCTTGCTTGACGCGGCGTCGATTGATTGGTTCTTCAATCACTATATTGCCCACCACCACAAGCGCGACTGGCGTTTTGCGCCTTTGGAGGCCGTCGACCACAGTGATCTGGCACCCGCCTGCGTGCTGCTGGCCGAATGCGATCCGCTGGTCGACGAGGGGCTGGCTTACGCCGACCTGCTGCGCTTCAATGGCGGCCAGGTGCAGCTGGAGCTGTACCGTGGCGTCACCCACGACTTCATCAAAATGGGTCGCGCCATTCCCGAGGCGCTGACTGCGCTGGAGGCTTGCGGCCAGGCGATCAAACAGGCGTTTCAAGCATGAAAAAAACCACCTACACCAAGACGCTCCAACGTAGTGACTTCGCCTTCGCCCAAGCGCTGCGCGTGCGCTGGTCCGAGATCGACGCCCAGCAAATTGTCTTCAACGCGCACTATCTGAGCTATTTCGATCATGCGGTGGGCGGCTACTGGCGCGCCCTGGGCCTGCCCTATGTCGACACCATGCAGGCTCTGGGCGGCGATCTATTCGTGCGCAAGGCGACGCTGGACTACCTGGGTTCGGCCCGTTATGACGACGAGCTCGACGTCGGCGTGCGCTGCCTGCGTATAGGCGTCAGCTCGCTGCAGGTCGAATGCGCGGTGTTCAGAGACCAGCAATTGCTGGTCAGCGGCGAGATGGTCTATGTGTTTGCCGATGCGCAGTCGCAGATCCCTGAGCCGGTGCCGGCCGCCTTGCGCGAGGTGATCGAAGCCTTCGAGGCCGGCAAGCCGGTGATAGCGGTGCGTTTGGGCCGATGGGCCGAACTCGGCAAGGCGGCCGCCGCGATCCGCCAGACCGTCTTTGTCGAGGAGCAAAAAATCCCGGCCGAGATGGAATGGGACGCCGGCGACGAGAGCTGCTTGCATGCGGTGGCCTTCAACCGCCTCGGCGTGGCGCTGGCGACCGGCCGCTTATTACCCCATGTGCCGGGTGTGGCCAAGATCGGCCGCATGGCGGTGCTGCGTAAGCTGCGCGGCGGCAGCATTGGTCGGGCGGTGTTGGAGGCGCTGATGCAGGCGGCGCGCGAGCAGGGCTATCGCGAGGTGTTGCTGCATGCGCAGCTGTCGGCGGCCGGTTTCTATACGCGCGCAGGTTTTGCGCAGCGCGGCGCGGTCTTCGAGGAGGCCGGCATCGGCCATGTGGAAATGGTCCGCGCGCTCTGAGTAAACGAGCTCAGCGCAGCGCCTCAAAGCGCTCGACGTGACGGGCACCGCAGAGGTAAGGCGTCATGGCGACGGATAACCGCTGCTCATCGGCCTGAGCGTTCGCGCCGCCATGAATCTCCATCCAGGTCTGCGGGCCGGTCGTTCCGTCTTGCCGGCGCAGCAGCCGTGGACGCGGTTCGCTGAATGCCGCCAAGGCCTGCTCGAAGGCCTGCAGGGCCGCAGCAAGATTTGCGTCTGCCACCTTGTAGTAGACGTAGATCTCAGTGGTTGCGGTGAAAGTCATTGCGGTTCCGTCAGCTCATAGGGCAGGGCGACGGGGCGCAGCAGCGGGCCGTCCGGTGCGCCCAGATGCAGGCTGCCCGATGCCAGGGCGGCGATCTTGGTCTCCGCCAAAAGCAGGCCATGGCCTTCATCATTCAGCGTCGCATTGGCGACCAAGCCGGCCGGCTGGCCCGGGTCCTCGCTGTGGAAAATCTCCTGACCTGGCTGGGCCTGCGCATCCAACTCGAACAAAAAGGTGCGGCGCTTCAGCGTGCCGCGGTACTGCATGCGCGCCACCACTTCCTGGCCGGGGTAGCAGCCTTTTTGAAAGTTGACGCCGCCCAACAGCTCCAGGTTCAACATCTGCGGCACGAACTGCTCGCTGGTTGCTGTGAGCACCCAGGGCTGGCCGCTGAGCAGCTCCAGCGCCTGCCAGTCGGCCTCCCGGACCGGCGGTAGCGCCGGGGTCGGAGCGTCGGCGCTCTGGGCCAACAGAAAGCGCGCTTGGGTGGCCAGGCCGGGCAGGCGGATCACGGTGGCATTTGAGATCTCGGCACGGCCCCAGCGCGCTGCCGGCGCCGCATCGCCCAGCCAGGCTGCAGTCGCCGCGCCGCTCAAGCCCCAGAGCTGAACTTCGGCGCTGGCGTCGCTGAGTTTGCATTTGGCGCGCATCACAAACATGGTCAAGCGCTTCAAAACCGCCGGCAGCAGCTCGGCCGGCAGGGCCAGCAGCACGTCGTTGTCGCTGGTTTTCCAGCCGATCAAGGTCGCCAGCAGGCGACCTTTGGCCGAACAAAAACCGGCCAGCCGTGCCTCCTGCAGGCCCAACAGGGCGAAGTCCTGGGTCAGTTGGCTGTGCAAGAACTTGGCCGCGTCCTCGCCCTGGGCGCGGATCACGCCCCATTGGCTCAGGCGGGCCGCCCCATTGATTGTGCTGTGTGTAGTCATGGCGCGATTATCATCAGCCCCCGATTCAGGGCGTGGGTTCAAGGGCATTGACGATGAAATTTTTGGGCAGATTGCTGGCGGCGTTGTTGCTGCTGGCGGCGGCAACAGCGGCGGCGGGCTGGTGGTGGTTGCAGGCGCCGTTGAATCTGGCCAGCCCCTCGGTCGAGCTGTCGATCGAGGCCGGCAGCTCGCCGCGCGAAGTGGCGCAGGCCTGGGTCAATGCCGGCGTGCAGACCGATCAACGCCTGTTGTATGAGTGGTTTCGCTGGTCCGGCCAGGCGCGGCAGATCCGCGCCGGCAGCTACGAGGTTCACCAGGGTGTCACGCCGCGCGAGTTGCTGGCCAAGATGGTGCGCGGCGACGAGGTGCTGGAGCAATTGCGCTTGATCGAGGGCTGGACCTTTGCTCAGGTGCGCGCGGCGCTGGCCAAGGCGCCGGCCCTGAAGCAAAGCACGGCGGCAATGACCGAGGCGCAGTTGATGGCCGCGCTGGGCGCGCCGGCGCAGGCGGCCGAGGGACGGTTTTTCCCCGACACCTATGCCTATAGCCGCGGCGTTAGCGATTTGACCGTCTTGAAGCGCGCCCACAAGGCCATGCAAGAACGCCTGGACAGCGCCTGGGCCGGGCGCAGCGAGGGCCTGCCTTTGAAGAGCGCGGACGAGGCGCTGGTGCTGGCCTCCATCGTCGAGAAGGAGACCGGTGCTGCCGCCGACCGCGGTCTGGTGGCCGCCGTCTTCATCAACCGCTTGGCGATGGGCATGCCCTTGCAGACCGATCCGACGGTGATTTATGGACTGGGGCCGGCCTTCGACGGCAATCTGCGCAAGCGCGACCTGCAGACCGACACGCCGTTCAATACCTATACCCGCGGCGGCCTGCCGCCTACGCCGATTGCGATGCCCGGCAATGCCTCGCTGCTGGCGACCCTGCATCCGGCGCGCAGTCGGGCCTTGTATTTCGTGGCCCGCGGCGACGGGTCCAGCGAGTTCAGCGACGATCTGGCCGCGCATAATCGCGCCGTCAATAAATTTCAGCGCGGTAACCGATCCAAGTGACAGCTCGATTCATCACCTTTGAAGGCATAGACGGGGCCGGCAAGTCGACCCATATCGCGGCGCTGACCGAGCGGCTGAAGGCGCACGGCGCCGTCGTCGTGGGCACCCGCGAGCCGGGCGGCACCGAGCTGGCCGAGACCCTGCGCGGGCTTTTTTTGCACAGCGGCATGGATAGTCTGACCGAGGCCTTGCTGGTGTTTGCCGGCCGGCGTGACCATCTGCAGCGCGTCATCGAGCCCGCCTTGGCGGCCGGCCAGACCGTTTTGTGTGACCGCTACACCGACGCCAGCTTCGCCTACCAGGGCGCTGGGCGAGGCATGGACCTGAGCGTGCTGGCTACGCTGGAGCAATGGGTTCAAAACGGCCGCCAGCCCGATCTGACGCTGTGGTTTGACCTGCCGGCCGAGATGGCGGCGGCACGCCGTGCGGCGGCGCGCGAGGCCGACCGTTTCGAGCAGCAGGATCTGGCTTTTTTCGAACGCGTGCGCAGCGGCTACGCGGCGCGTGCGGCCGCAGCGCCGCAACGCTTTGCGCGCATTGATGCCAGCTTGTCGGTGACCGCGGTGGCGGCGCAGATCGCCGCTGTGATGGAGGCGCGGGGATGGTAGGCGAGGCGAAGCTGGTGCAGGCCCTGCCCTGGTTGGCCGAGCCCTTGAGCCAGGCCTTGGCGACGGCCCGCTCGCATGCGCTGCTGGTGCAGGGGCCGGCGGGGGTCGGGCAATTCGATCTGGCGCTGCTGCTGGCGCAAGCCTGGTTGTGTGAGGCCCAGCTACTATCTGATCAGCACCGACCCGGGCCGGCCTGCGGCCATTGCGCCAGCTGCCTTTTGTTCCAATCGCATACCCATCCCGACTTTCAGCTGCTGCTGCCGGATGCCTTGCGCGAGTCCCTGGGCTGGGCCCAGGAGGCCGAGACCGGCCGGGACGGTGAGCCCAAAGCCTCCAAGACCAAGCCCAGCCGCGAGATCAAGATCGATGCGGTGCGCGCGATGCTCAATTTCACTCAGGTGACCTCGGCCCGCGGCCGCGCCAAGGTGGTGGTGGTCTACCCAGCCGAGGCCTTGAACAATGTGGCCGCGAATGCCTTGCTCAAGACCTTGGAGGAACCCGGCGGTTTGCTGCGCTTTGTCTTGGCCAGCAATTCGCCCGAGGGTTTGTTGCCGACCATTCGCAGCCGCTGCCAACCGCTGCCGCTGGGCCTGCCGGCGCGGCAGCCGTCGCTGCAATGGTTGAGCGAGCAGGGCGTGGAGGGCGCTGAGGTCTTGCTGATGGCCGCCGGTGGCCGCCCACAAGAGGCGCGCGATTGGTTCGAGGCCGGCCTGCGTGCCAGCGCTTGGCAAGCCTTGCCGCAGCGGATGGCGCGCGGTGAGGCCGCTGCCTTGGCCGACTGGCCGCTGCCTCGCGCGATCGACGCCTTGCAACGCCTGTGCCATGACCTGCTGCGGCGCAGCCATGGCGCAGCGCCGACTTACTTTGCGGCCGAGTCGCTGCCGACGCCTAGCCTCGCGGCGCCCCTGCATGGCTGGGACGCCGCACTGCGGCGCGCCGCGCGGCACGCCGAGCACCCATTGAATGCGGGTTTGCTGATGGAATCACTGTTTGCCCAGGGCCGGCAGGCGCTCCTGGACGCGACGCCGCGGCGCGCCTGATGGCCGGTATTGCGCCCTTTTCTGCGCAGTAGCGCGCCGGCGCATTGGCTACACTGGTCGGCATGAGTGATCTGCCTTCCAAATCCACCGCCGGCGCTTCAACAAGCGCTCAAGCCGCGTCGGCCGTGCCCGTTGCCGCTGTGGCGGGCGCCAGGCCCAGCGTGATTCAGCTGGCCTTCAAGGAAAAGGGGGCGCTGTATGCCGCCTATATGCCGGTGTTCTCGGATGGCGGGCTGTTTGTGCCCAGCAACCGGGAGTACCGCCTCGGCGAGGATGTGTATTTGCTCCTGGCCTTGCCCGATGACAATCAACGTTATCCGGTGGCCGGCAAGATTGCCTGGTTGACGCCGGCGAATGCGTCCGGTGGCCGCACCCAAGGCATTGGGGTGCGCTTTCCGGCCGATGAAAAGAGCCGTTTGGTCAAGAACAAGATCGAAGAGATTTTGGGCACCCAGATCTCATCCTCCAAGCCGACACAGACGATCTGATTGATTAAGTATGTTCATTGATTCCCATTGCCACCTGAGCTTTCCCGAACTGCAGGCGCGCCTGCCGGAAATTTTGGCCGAAATGGCCGTCGCACAGGTCGAACAAGCGGTTTGCATCTGCACCACGATGGAGGAGTTCCCCACCGTGCTGGGCCTGGCGCATCAATACCCGCAGCTCTGGGCGACCGTTGGCGTGCACCCGGACAACGAGGACGTGCATGAGCCCAGCGTCGAGGAACTGGTGGCTGCTGCGGCCGACGCGCGGGTGGTGGCGATCGGCGAAACCGGCCTCGACTATTACCGCCTCAATGGCCGCAGTATTGAGGCGGATATGGAATGGCAGCGCGAACGCTTTCGCACCCATATCCGCGCCGCGAAACTGGCCGCCAAGCCCTTGGTGATCCACACCCGCAGCAGCGCCGCCGACACCTTGCGCTTGTTGGACGAGGAGGGCGGCGAGCAGGCCGGCGGGGTGTTTCATTGCTTTGCCGAGAGCGTCGAGGTGGCGCTGGCTGCCGTTGAGCGCGGCTATTACGTTTCGTTCTCCGGCATTCTGAGCTTCAAGAGCGAGCAAGACCTGCGCGATGTAGCCAGCGCGCTGCCGCTGGAGCGCCTGCTGATCGAAACCGACAGTCCTTATCTGGCGCCGGTGCCTTATCGCGGCCGCACCAACAGCCCCGCCTATGTGCCCCATGTGGGCGCGGCGCTGGCGGCGGTGAAGGGCGTATCGATTGAAGAGTTGGCGGCGCAGACCTCGGCCAACTGCCGACGTCTGTTCGGGTTGAACTGAGAGCAAGGGCAGCAATGAAGAGCAAATGGGCGCTACTGGCGCTGGGTCTGAGCTTCACCGGTGCTTGCTGGGCTGCACCGATTGATGATTTGGTGTTGGCGGCCGAGTTGGATGATGGCTATAACGTGAGCAAGTTGCTGCAGCGCGGCGTCGACCCCAACAAGCCCGATGCACGTGGCCGTTATGCGCTCGGCGTCGCTTTGCGGGAGGAGTCCGACAAGGCGCTGGACAGCTTGCTGGCCCATCCGCAGCTGGATATCTTGGCCGTCAATTCAAACGGCGAAACCGCGTTGATGTTGGCGGCGATCAAGGGCAAGCTGAGTTGGGTCCAAAAGATCGTCAAAAAGGGTGCGCCGGTCAACACCGCCGGCTGGACGCCCTTGCACTATGCCTGCAGCGGCCCCGACAACGGCGTTGCGGCTTGGTTGTTGACGCAG
Organism: Roseateles sp.; assembly: GCA_018780415.1. Lineage (GTDB taxonomy): Bacteria > Pseudomonadota > Gammaproteobacteria > Burkholderiales > Burkholderiaceae_C > Paucibacter_A. Next base: position 10,469 of record JADMJQ010000222.1, read on the forward strand.
GGCGCGGATATCAATGCGCGCTCGCCCAATGGCAGCACGCCCTTGATGATGGCGGCTCGCTATGGCGCGCTTGATCTGCCGGCGCAGTTGCTGAGGGCCGGCGCCGACGTCAATTTGCGCAACGAGCAGGGCCTCAGCGCCGCCGACTTCGCGGACAAGGCGGGCCGGGATGAACTACAGGCCAAGCTGCTCAAGCTGATGGCTAAATCGGGCGGCTGACCCGAGCTATTGCGAGCTGGCCGCAGCAAGCACCTAGGAGTTTGCCTGACAGCCGCCTTGGCGCGGCCCCGACTATGCCGAACCGGCGCGACTCCCTAAAGTCACTTACATCCTGAATCGTAAGTCGAACCCACCGGAGTATCACCATGTTGAGCACCCAAATTGCAAGCGCCCTGTACAGCCCCTTCGCCATGCTGCTCAACCCTGCGGAGGTGGTGTCGGCGATGGAGCATTCCGAACTGCTGAATCGCCTGCACAGCCGTGTTTACCGGCCGCTGGACAAGCCTTTGATCCCCAAGGGCCAGTTTGCTGCGGCCGACTTTGACCGCTTGATCGACGAGACACCGGACGAGCTGGAACTGGCCGACCAACTGATGTGATGATGGCGCTGATCAGGCCTGGCGCTTAGCCCTTGCGCGCGCCAAGGCCGCCTCGATAACCGCCCGCTTGGCATCCAAGGCCGACGGTTCGCTGAGTTTGGATGCGCCGGCCAGATCGGCCAATTTGGCCTCGGCCTTGGCGACCAAACGAGCCGCATTCTCTTGCTCGGCTCTCGCTTGATGCAGCTGATGAAAGCGATAGCGTTGCCGCGCATCGTCCGCCTGAACCACGCTCCAGGCCGCCCAGCCGCTGAGCTCGGGCTTGACCGGCGTCAGCGAGATGCAGTCGACCGGGCAAGCCGGCACACACAACTCACAACCCGTGCATTGCTCGGCGACGACCACATGCATCTGCTTGGGCGCGCCCACAATGCAGTCCACCGGGCAAGCCTTGATGCAGAGCGTGCAGCCTATGCACCAAGCCTCGTCAATGACGGCCAATTTCAGCGGACCCTCTTGCCCATGGGCGGCACTCAGGGGCAGTACGGGGCGGCCGGTGATGGCCGCCAGTCGCCTGACGCCTTCTTGGCCGCCGGGCGGGCATTGGTTGATGGGGGCCTGCTCGGCCGCGACAGCCACCGCATAAGCGTGGCAGTCGGGGTAGCCACAGCGGGTGCACTGGGTTTGCGGCAGCGCAGCGTCGATCGCGGTGATCAGCTGCTGCAAGTCTGCCGAGGCTTGGGCTTGAATCGTCAAGTGCTTGATTTGCTTTTCGACTTGGGAGCGGCGGTCGGGGTCACAGTGGCTACTGCGGTTGCAGTAGCGCCAGCGACCACGGCGTTGGGGCGGTCGTATTTGCTGATGAAGGCTTGCACGGCCGGGTAGACGTTCTCGCGCCAGCGGCGGCCGGAGAAGATGCCGTAATGGCCAGCACCGACGGCGTCGTAATGGTATTGGTGCTCACTGGAGACACCCGAGCACAGCTCATGGGCGGCGCGGGTCTGGCCGGCGCCGGAGATGTCGTCACGCTCGCCTTCGACCGTCAGCAAGGCGGTGCCGGTGATGTCTTGCGGGCGCACCAACTGGCCTTTGACCATCCAGGTGCCGTTGACCAGGGCAAAGTCCTGGAACACGGTCTTGATGGTGTCGAGGTAGTACTCGGCCGGCATGTCCAGCACCGCGTTGTACTCGTCGTAGAACTGGCGGTGCGAGTCGGCGCTTTCGTCGTCGCCGCGCATCAGGTCGAGGAAGTAGTCGTAGTGCGAGCTCATATGCACATTCGGGTTCATCGCGACGAAACCGGTGTGCTGCAAAAAGCCCGGGTAGACCGACCGGCCCGAGCCCGGGAAGTTGGTCGGCACGCGGTAAATGACGTTGTTCTCTAACCAGCTGTAGGGCTTGTTCATGGCCAGATTGTTGACGGCGGTGGGGCTCTTGCGCGCGTCGATCGGGCCGCCCATCATGGTCATGCTGCGCGGTGTTTGCTCACCGTTGGAGGCCATCAGCGAAATCGCGGCCAGCACCGGCACGGTCGGCTGGCAGACCGAGATCACATGGCATTCTGGGCCGGCCAAGCGGATGAACTCCTGCACATAGGCGATGTAGTCATCCAAGTGGAAGGCACCGACTTCCTTGGGCACCATGCGCGCATCGGTCCAGTCGGTGATGAAGACCTTGTGATCCTTGAGCAACTGGCGCACGGTGTCACGCAGCAGGGTGCTGTGATGGCCCGACAGCGGTGCAACGACCAAGACGGTCGGTTGATCCTTCATCTTGGACAGCACAGCCAGATCGTCTGTGTAGCGTTTGAAACGCAAAAGGCGGCAAAAAGGCTTGGTCAGCGTGACCAACTCTTGAACCGCCACCTCGACACCGTCAACCTCGACACCGCGAATACCGAACTCGGGCTTTTCATAGTCCTTGGCCAGGCGGTGCATCAAGTCCAAGCCGGCCGACACACGCTGCGACATCGGCGAATGCGAGAACGGCGACAGCGGATGGGTGTAGAGCTTGGCTGAGGCGCTGGAGAACTCCGCGAACGGACTCATCAGCGCGCGTTGAGTTTCAAAAAGCTGATACAGCATGATGTGCCTTGGATTCAGGTGAGGCATCGGCCGGTGGCCGACGCAAGCTATGCGGACTCGATACTGCCATATTTTGTGCGCTGCAGCATTTTACGATCAATTCGCTTGATGCGTCGCAAGTTCGAGGGCGCCGGGGCGCGACTCGGACCCGGCTGGCCACAGAATTATGGCGCCATCGCTGCCGTGCCTTGGTTCAAAAAAACCCTGTTAAAGAGCGGCTGCTGACAGCACGGTGGCAGCAACGAGGCCGCGGCCGGCGACAACTTGTCTGCGTCTACGCTACCCTGTCGGGTTGCGCAGGCTGCTGTTTCCCGTCAGCTTGTCGCCAAATTTCAGAGTACACGCTATGCAAGATTCAGATCGCCTCATACAGAAGACCGACGCTCCAGCGGATGCAAATACAGAGGCGCCTCAAGGCGAGTTTGTTTCTTTTGAAGGTTCACCGTTTCAGCTGTTTCAGCCCTTTCCACCCGCCGGCGACCAGCCCGCGGCGATTGCGAAACTGGTCGAAGGCATCAATGACGGCCTGAGCTTCCAGACCCTGCTGGGCGTGACCGGCTCGGGCAAGAC
>JADMJQ010000134.1:0-4340 GCA_018780415.1 Roseateles sp.
CGCCCCGGCCGTGATGACGATCTGCGCGGGCGCATCCGGCTTGGCCGAGATCGGCGGCAGATGGGCGTCGCTCAAGACCTCGCTGCTTGAGCTGCGCGCCTTGGCCCGCACCAGCTGCGAGTCGGGCAGGGCGGCGCCGGTGGTCAGCTTGGCCCACATCAGGTCCAGCGCGCGCAGCGTGTAGACATGCAGCGGCACCAGGGTCCTGGGGTACATACCCACCAGCGCGTCGAAATGGTTGGCGTCGTTGACCTCGTAGTAGCGCAAGCCGCTGCTGCTCTCCACGCGCTTGTTCAAGGCGGCATAGGGCCGCGAGTTGTGATTGACCGGGATCAGCGCGTCCGCCCGGCCATGCAGGATCACGACCGGCTTGCCGCGCAGATCGCCGCTGACGCGCACTTCGCTGAGCCCTGTCTTGACCCGTGCCGCCCAGGCCTGCTCGGCAGCACTGAAGGGGCTGCTGCCGACCGCGGCGCCGGTCGCCAGGCGCCGCAAGCAGGTGGCGCCGTCGAGATAGAAATCGGGCTTGCCGCTGCTGGGTGAGCTGGCCAGCAAGAACAGCGCCGGGCCGCCGACCGAGCCGTCGGCAATGATGTTGAAGGCTCCCGCCAGGAAGCCCAGGCCGCCGCCCGTCGCCCAGCCGGTCTTGAAGGCGTCAAGCGCCGGTGCGACCGGCGTCTGATAGGCCGCATCAATGCCGGCCACGCTGTAGCCGCAGACGCTTTCCGTCACCGACGCGCGGGCAAAGGCATTGGCATAGGTGTGCGCCACCAGCTCGGTGAACTCGAAGCCGTAGTGGCTGTCATGCAGCAGGTCGGACTCGGCCTCCCAGCCGTAGGCATGCAGCTTGGCCAAGGCATCGGCCGACTGTTCAGCCAGAGTGCTGCCGGTGACCAGGCCTTGAGCCGCCAGCGCCGCGCAGCGGTTGGCGGCAAACGGCGCGATCACGAAAGCGCTGCTGGGCGCCAATGCGGCCGACTGTGTGGCGCAGGCCTGGTAAAGGCCGGCCACGGTGATGTAGTCAAACAGCGGCTTGGCGGACATGGGCACCGGCACGCCGCCGCGCCTGACCGTTAGGCCGGCGTTCTCGGGCAGATTCAGCTGCGGCTCGCCGGCCACCACGCCGCGGATCAGGCCTTCGCTGTCTTGCTCCGCGGCGCGCAGCACGGCCGCGCCGCCGTTGGAGATGCTGGAGGCAACCACCAGCGTGTTGGCGGGCGAGAGATTGGCGCTGGGGAACTGTTTGTTCAGCACATACAGCGCCGCCTTGATGGACTGCAGCGTGTACTTGCCCCAGTCCTTCTCGGGGTTCTGCTGGCCATGCGCATGCTTGAGGGCGAGCCGGTTCGGGTTGGCCGCGCGGAACTTGGCCAGATCGTCGCCGAGCAGATTGGCGTTGAACGTGAGGTCCTTGCGCGTGCCGGCCGCGGCCACGCTGCCGTCGACGGCGAAGCTGTTGTCGCGGTCCAGATCATGGATGCCGACACCGCCGCCTTTGTCCGTCAGCGCCACCGCGCAGCCCTTGTTCAAGGCCCATTCGCCGATGGTGCCCAGCTCGCCATAGACCGGCCGCGAGCCGCTGGACGGCACCGCCACGATGCAGGCCTTTGCCGCGTCGAAATTGCTCGGCACCGTCACCACCATGGTGACGCCCAGCCGGCCCGTGCCGTCGTCGGCGACGGCCACATATTCGCTGCCCTTGTTGGCTGCCGCCGAGATGCGGCCGTAGTAGCTGCCGAAGCCGCCGGCCGGTGTCACATCGAGCAGGCCGGTATAGCTGGTCTGTATCGCCAGCGTGCGCAGGTCGGCCGCGGTCGGGCTGGCCGGCAGTTTGAAGCTCAGCAAGTCCGTCAGCGAGGCCGCTTTGCCGGTCAGCAGGCCGTTGCTGGCGCCGTCATAGTCGACCCGAACGGGCTCGACCCTCAGGAAGTCGGGTTTGACCTTGAAGGCCGCGGCCGGGTCAATGGGGGCGGGCGGCGGGCTGTCTTCGTTATCGCTGCTGCCGCAGGCAGCCAGCATCAGCAAGGCCAGCGAGGCGGTGGCTGCGAGCAGCGATTTTCTGTGTGGGCGCATGGCTTGTCTCCGTCATTGTTGTTGAGCGCGGGCCTGAATGGCCTGGGCTCAATCACGACGATAGAGGCTGCGCAGCCGCGCCTCAATCACGCAAATGCGTGACAGCTGGCGCGCACCGTTTACCGTTTACCGTTTAGCGCTCACATCACCGCTCACATTTGCATCAAGCGCTGGGCCAGCGCCGCCTTGTCATGCACCTGCAGCTTGGCGTACGCGCGGCTGAGCTGTGTGCGCACGGTGTTGGGCGCCACACCCAGCTCGCGGGCAATTTCTTTGCTGCTCAGGCCGGCGGCAAAGCGTCGTGCCACGCTGGCCTCGCCCGGCGTCAGCGATGCCAGGCGGTCGACCGGTCTGGCGCAGCAGATCCAAAGATGCTGCTGGCGCCGGGCGCTGACTTCGATCTGCTGGCCGCGGTAGCTGACGCCGCGTTTGAGCGCATCCAGCAAGGGCTGCGGCAACTGCCGGCCGCCCATATCGGGCCATTGCCTGCGCAACAAGAGCAAGAACTGCGCGTCGGCGGTCTCAATGCCGCCCTGCGGGTTGACCAGGGCCGAGGCACGTTGCGCCCGCGCGCTGTCATGCCGGTCAAGCAGCGCGGTGCGGTGCATGCCGATGGCGCGTGATAGATGCGCCCAGGTGGCGTGCAGATAGTCGGCGTCCTCGGCCCGGAAGCCGCTGTTCGTGCTGCGGTACAGCACCAGCCAGCGGCCGGGCAGGGCGTCTTGTGGCCGGTCGCCGAACAGCAGCAGATGACGCAGGCCGTAGTTACGGCTGAACTCCGCCATCTCGCTCAAGCCGCGCTGCGGGCCGCGATAGGCCGTCAGGCAATCGACCGCCAAGGGCCGCTCCAGCCCGCCCAGGAAGGCGCCGGTGACCGGGTCGCCCGCCGACACCCTGCCGTAGGCCTGCAGAATCGCGGCATCGCGCTGATGCACATGGGCTTGGGTGATCTGCAAAGACTCTTGCGCCGCGCCGCCGGAGCCACCGAGCCCAAGCACCGCGCCGTCGAAGCCGACCGAGCGCTGCAGCAGACGCAGCGCCGCCTCAGGGAACTCCTGATAGCTGGCCTGTTCGGCCAACTCATACAGCTCGACCATGGCGTGGGAGAAGGCATGCATAACGGGATGATCGCATGGGCAAGCGCGGCCCCGCCCAAGCCATCCGGCTCATCGCGCCCGCGTTTGCGGTCATGCCGCCATCATCTGCGCTGCCTAAGCTGTCGCCCCATCTGTTCACCCCCTTTTTTTGAACCTGGAGCCCGCCATGAGTGAAAGCAAGCAATCCCTGGACAGCCGTCGGCTGTTGTTGAAATCGGGCCTGGCCCTGGGCAGCGGCGTGGCGCTGCCGTTGACCGGCGGCCTGAGCCGGGCCTGGGCCGGCGGCCAAGCGCCAGCCGTGATCGCCTCTGACGCGGAGCGCCCGCGGATGGAGCAAGGCATTCAGTTCGGTGACATGACGCTGGGCAGCACCATGCTGTGGAGCCGTGCCGACCGCCCGGCGCGCCTGCATGTCGAGTACGCGCTGAACGCGCAGTTCAGCAATTCGCGCAAGCTGGTCGGCCCGCATGCGCTGGACAACACCGACTTCACCGCCCGTATGGACCTGACGGGCCTGCCGGCCGATCGCACGGTGTATGTGCGCACCTGGTTCGAAAGCCTCGGCAATAGCCGCGCCCGCAGCGAGCCGGTGTTGGGCCAATTCCGTACCCCGGCGCAAAAGCGCGATGTGCGCTTTGTCTGGGGCGGCGACACCGCCGGCCAGGGCTGGGGCATCAACACCAGCTTTGGCGGCATGAAGATTTACGAAGCGATGCGGCGTGTGCAGCCGGACTTCTTCATCCACTCCGGCGACACCATCTACGCCGATGGTCCGATCAGCGAAACCGTGAGCGCGGAGGGCGGGCGTGTCTGGACCAACCTCGTCACGCCCGAGGTGTCCAAGGTCGCCGAGACGCTGGCCGAGTACCGTGGCCGCTTCAAGTACAACCTGCTGGACGAGAACGTGCGCCGCTTCAACGCCGAAGTGCCGCAGATCTGGCAGTGGGACGACCACGAGGTGGTCAACAACTGGTCGGCCTCCAAGGACTTGATGAATGACGCGCGCTACAGCGTCAAGGATGTGCCGCTCTTGATCGCCCGTGGCTCGCGGGCCTTCCAGGAATATGCGCCGTTCCGCCCCTTCACCGCCGAGGAGAGCGAGCGGGTCTACCGCCACATCCCCTACGGCCCGCTGCTGGATGTGTTCGTCGTCGATATGCGCAGCTATCG
>JADMJQ010000134.1:4350-13221 GCA_018780415.1 Roseateles sp.
TCGCGGACCCAATACCGACAATCTGCAGCTGAGCGAAAGCAATCTCACCACCTTCCTCGGTGCCGAGCAGGTCGAATGGCTGAAGGGCGCGCTGCGCCGCTCGCGCGCCACCTGGAAGGTGATCGCCGCCGACATGCCGCTGGGTCTGAACATCGGTGACGGCAGGGACGCGGCCGGCAAGAACAAGTGGGAAGCGATTGCCAACGGCGACAACGGCTCGGCCAAGGGGCGTGAGCTGGAAATCGCCGGCCTGCTGCGCGCCATCAAGCAAGCCGGCATCAAGAATGTGGTCTGGCTGACGGCCGATGTGCACTACTGCGCCGCCCACCAGTACGAGCCCGCCAAGGCCAAATTTCAAGACTTCGACAGTTTCTGGGAGTTTGTTGCCGGCCCGCTCAATGCCGGCAGCTTCGGCCCCAACAGCCTGGACGCCACCTTCGGCCCGCGTGTGGACTTCGTCAAGGCGCCGCCGGCCGGCCAAGCCAATCTGTCGCCCTATGCCGGGCTGCAATTCTTCGGCGAGGTCAATGTCGATGCCGCCAGCCGCCATTTCCGCGTTGCCTTCAAGGACATCGACGGCAATGAGATTTACAGCAAGACGCTCTATCCACTGTGACGCCGCTGTGACGCCGCGGTCAGCCGCTCTTTTTTTGCATCAAGGATACAAAACCATGACAAACAAGTTTGCAAAACGCGCCGCCTTGCTCGGCTTGCTGGCGGCCGCCGCCTCGGCGCAGGCCTTGACGGTCAGCCAGACCCATGCAGATGGCCAAGCGGTCATTGGCCTGGTCCTCAGCAGCGAGTTCGGCCCCAGCCTGTTGGCCGCCGACATCGGCTTCGGGCGCGCGGCGAGCGTCAGCTTTGATCTGACGCTGGACGCCGTCGACGAGGGCCAGAGCCTTGGCTTCAACGCCGTGATCTCGGCGCTCAACGGCCATCAGATCGAAGCCTTGGAGGTGCGCCTCAGCGGCGCTGAGTTCGCCTGGGTCGGCAGCTTGACGCCGGCCTTTGCCGACGTGGCCGCCCACACCGGTGACGCGCAATACCAGCGTTATGTGTTCGGCCCGGCCGAAGGCTTCGGCATCGACCTGGGCCGCCCCTTCGCCCAGGTGGGGGCCAGCGATTGGCAAATCAGCAGCTTCGGCCTGAAGGCCGGCGATACCGTGACGCTGAGTATCAGCAGTGCCGTGCCTGAGCCGGCCAGCTGGAGCTTGTTGATGGTCGGTGCCGCGCTATTGCTGGCCGCCAGGGCGCGGGCTAGTCAGCACTGACGCCGGCTGGATGCAGGGATCGTTGCCACCGCGCTTGCCTGCGCCGCAGTCGGATGCAAAATCTCGTCCATCTATTGCGCAACAAGAGGTGAGCCATGGCTACAAACCCGACTACCCTGCCGGCGGCGCTGCGTGCTTTGGACATCACGCCGCCCGCCATCCAGACCGGCTACCCCGAGCCCTTTGCATCGCAGGTGGCCGGGCGGGTCAAGCGCCGGCTTGGCGATGCCTTCGGGCTGACGAACTTTGGCGTCAATCTGTGCCGCCTGGCGCCGGGTGCGGTGTCGTCGATGCGGCATTCGCATTCGGCCGAGGACGAGTTTGTCTATGTGCTGCAAGGCCACCCCAGCTTGCTCACCGATGCGGGCCTGACGACCATGTCCCCCGGCGACTGCGCCGGCTTCAAGGCGGATGCGTCCAGCAAGGGCGACGCCCATCAGCTGCGCAATGACAGCGCCGAGGAGGTCGTCTATTTGGAGGTCGGTGCCCGCACCGAGCATGATGACGTGGTGTACCCGGATGATGACTTGGCCCTGATCCGGCAGGATGGCCGCCATGTGTTCACGCACAAGGATGGCCGGCCCTATGCGGCCGATAGCTAGGCGCAAGCAAGGCAAAGCCCAAATCTTGTCTTGTCGAGTCAATTGATTCGATCAAGTTCAGAATATTTGTTCTAGAACATTTATACTGAACGGATGTCGCAGCCTACCGCCCCTCGTTCCTCCATTCCTCACCCTACCGCCGCCGAGCTGGATCTCTTGCGCGTGCTTTGGCGCAGCGGCCCGGCCGACGCCAAGCAGGTGCATCAAGCCTTGTTGAGCGAGCGCCCGGAAGCCACCTACGCGACCGTTTTGCGGCAGCTGCAGCTGATGCATGCCAAGGGTCTGTTGACGCGCGATGAGAGCCAGCGGCCGCAGCGTTATGCGCCGGCACAAAAGCAAGATAAATTGCAAACCCATTTGCTCAAGGACCTGATCGCCAAGGCCTTTGCCGGCTCCGGCAAGGCGCTGGTGCTGGCGGCGCTGAAGGGCCATGTCAGCGCGAAGGAGCGGGCCGATATTCAAAAGCTGCTGGGTGACGAGGACCAGGCGCTATGAGCGCCATCGCCAACTTCGTCCCGGCGCTGGGTTGGGTCTTGTTGAACTTTGTCTGGCAAGGCTTGATCGTCGCTGCGCTGGCGGGCGCTGCGCTGGCATTGGTCGGCAAGGCCAAGCCGCGTGTGCGCTATGCCGTCTGCGCCTGGGCCTTGCTCGCCTGCCTGGGGCTGCCGCTGGCGCATCTGGTTTGGCTGCTGAGTACGGCGCAGGCCGGGCCGGCCCTGCCGCCAGTCTCGCAGCAGTTGCCGGCGTGGTTGCTGACGCTGGCCGCGCACAGCCCGGCGCTGGTGGTGGCATGGAGTTTCGGCCTGGGCCTGATGTCCTTGCGCCTGGGCGCGGGTCTGGCCTGGGTGAGCGTTTTGCGGCGCCGCTTCGAGCCGGCACCGGCGGCTTGGCAACAGCGCCTGGACGCGCTCGCGCTGCGCCTCGGTGTGCACGGCCGGGTCATCTTGGGCGTCTTGCCGGATCTGAGCAGCCCCATCACCGTCGGCACGCTGCGGCCGTTGGTGCTGCTGCCGACGGCCTTGCTCAGCGGCATGCCGCCGCCCTTGCTGGAGGCCTTGCTCGCGCATGAGTTGGCGCATGTGAGGCGCTGGGACTATCTGGCCAATTTATTGCAGAGCCTGGTCGAATCACTGCTCTATTTCCATCCGGTGGTGTGGTGGCTGTCCAGCCAGATGCGCGATGCCCGCGAGGAAGTGGCCGACCAAATGGCCGCCCAGGCGCTGGGCGATCCGCGCCGCTTGGCCACGGCCTTGCATCAGCTGTCCATGCAGCAGACCGGCCAGCCCGCCCCAGGGCTGGCGCTGGCAGCCAGCGGCGGCAAGCTGCTGCAACGCCTGGAGCGGCTGTTGACGCCAGCGACTCAGGCCGGCAGCTGGAAGCTGGCCTTGCCCGCGGTGACCCTGGCCTGCGCCAGCCTGTGGGTGCAAGCGCATAACAGCAGCGCCATTGCCAGCACTTCAACAGCAACGGCCAAGACCGAAATCACCCACCACAGCATGCCCGGCGCGGCGCAGCTGCTGCAGCTGCCGCTCAACGCCCGCCATGCGCTGCTGCTTGACGACAGCACTGGCGCGGTCCTGCTGGCCAAGGACGCCGACGTGCAGGTGCCCATCGCCTCCATCACCAAGCTGATGACGGCCATGGTGGTGTTGGACGCCGAGCCCGATCTGCAGGCGACGCTGCGCATAGCGGCCGCCGATTTGCGCCCGGGCGTGGGCAGCGCCGCGCGGCTTGCCGTCGGCGCTCAAATGAGCCGGATGAGTGCTTTGCAGCTGATCTTGCAGCCGTCCGACAACCGCGCCGCCGCTGCGTTGGCGCGCAACTACCCCGGCGGCACGCCGGCCTTTGTGCGGGCCATGCAGGCCAAGGCGCGCAGCCTGGGCCTCAGTCAAACCGCTTTTGTCGACCCGGCCGGCGTTGCTGCAGGCAATGTCTCGACCGCTGCAGAAGTGGCCAAGATCGCTGCCGCCGCGGCCCGTTACCCCGAGATTGCGCGCATCAGCAGCGAGCGCGGCGGCCAGGTGCCCATCGATGGCCGGGCCCGCGCTCTGCGCAACACCAACCCATGGGTTGGCGCCAGCGACTGGGATATTCAGCTGTCCAAAACCGGCTTCACCCGCGAGGCCGGTAGCTGCGTGACCATGCGGCTGAAGTCCGGCAGCAAACAGTACACACTGGTGTTGTTGGATGCCGATGATGCGGCCCAGCGCCAACTGGACGCCGGCCGAATTCACGCCCGGCTTCATCAAAGCTAGCCCCAGGCAACGCGGCCGAGCAGGCCCGCCCCTCTATGGAGAACCGCATGAAACGTCGCCTTTTTCTGGGCGCGGGCACAGCCGTGCTCGCCAATCTACCCATGTGCAGCCCTGCGCAGACGCCGGACCCGACGCCGCCGGCCGCCTTTGCGCCGCCCCGGCCGCTGGCACCACTGCGCGCCAGCGCCGACCGCATCATGGACCTCAATGTCTGCCTGCGGCCGTTTCGCGCCCAAGGCCCGCGCATTGAGTCCGAGCAGCGCTATGGCAAGCACATCGTCCACCACTACGGCCACGGCGGCAGCGGCTGGTCGCTGTCCTGGGGCTCGGCCAAATTGGCTTTGCCCTTGATTCGCGCGGGCGGTCACCAGCAGATTGCCGTGATCGGCTGCGGCGCGATTGGACTCACCACCGCGCGGGTCGCTCAAATGAACGGGCTGAAGGTGCGCATCTACTGCAAAGAGCGTCCGCCCGAAGTGGCCTCATCCAAGGCCACCGGCATGTGGTCGCCGGACTCGCGCATCTGCAGCAGCGAACACGCCACGCCGGCCTGGACTCGAGCCTGGGAGGCGATGGCGCGCAGCTCCTTCAAGACTTACCAAAGCCTGCTCGGCTTGGCAGAGCAGCCGGTCGAGTGGCGCGACGGCTATCTCTTGTCGGACATTCCATTCGATCAGCCCTTGCCGGCATCCGCGCATGGCGGTGACGATGAACCCGACTATCCGAATCTGATTGGCGAACTGGACGACATCCGCCCCAAGTCCGTGCTTCTGAGGCCGGGCGAGCATCCCTTTCGCGTCGCCCATGCCAAGCGCTTCACCCAGATGAGCTTCAATATCTCCAGCTATCAGCGGCTTTTGATGGATGACTTTTTGCGCGCCGGTGGCGAGATCGTGCATGAGGTGTTTGAACATCCGCGCCAGTTTGGCGGCTTGCGCGAGCGCACCATCGTCAACTGCACCGGCTATGGCGCGCGGGCGCTACTGGGTGACAAGTCCATCATCCCGGTGCGCGGCCAGACGGCGCGTCTGCTGCCGCAAATCGAGGTGGACTACGCGCTGATCTACCGCGGCCACAACCTCTTTATGCTGCCGCGCCGCGACGGCGTGCTGGTGCAGGCGCAGGGCGAACATGACTTCGGCAATGAAGATACCCGCATCGACCGCGCCCAATCGGTCGCGGCGGTGGAACGGCTGGCGGCCTTGTTCAGTTGACGGCTTGCAGCTTGTTCAAGGCGCAGAGCACCGCTTCGGCCGTAGCCGGCGCAAGCAGCAGCGGGTCACTGCCGGCCGGCCCGGTGGAAGCGACCGCATCCTTGATCGCCAGCAGCACCGAAAAAGGCAAGAGCAGCGGCGGCTCGCCGACCGCTTTCGAGCGGTGAATGCTGTCTGCCGCATTCGGCTGATCAAACAAGCTAACCCTGAAATCTGGCGGGCTGTCGTTGGCGGTCGGAATCTTGTAGGTGCTGGGCGCATGGGTCAGCAGGGCGCCACTTTGTGGATGCCACTTCAGTTCTTCGGTCGTCAACCAGCCCATGCCCTGCACGAAGGCGCCTTCGATCTGGCCAATGTCCAAGGCCGGGTTCAAAGACTGGCCGACATCGTGCAGCACATCGGCGCGCGTGACGCGGCTTTCGCCCGTCAGCGTGTCGACCAAGACCTCGGCCACCGCCGCTCCAAATGCGTAGTAGTAAAAGGGCTTGCCCTGTAGCTTGGCGCGGTCCCAGTGCAGGCCGGGCGTGGTGTAGAAACCGTCGCTCCAGAGTTGCACGCGCTGCATATAGGCTTTGTGGACCAGCTCGGCAAAACTAAGTGACTGCTCAGCTGCACTGACCCGCCCGGCTTCAAAACGAACTTCGTCCGGCGCGCAGCCGAACAGCTCGGCAGCCAAAAGGCTCAAACGATGCTTGATCTTGCGCGCCGCATCCTGCGCAGCCTTGCCGTTCAAGTCGCTGCCGGTGGAGGCAGCAGTCGCCGAGGTGTTGGCAACCTTTTGCGTGTCGGTGGCGCTGCAGCGAACGCTGCCCAAAGGAATGCCCAATTCATGTGCAACGACCTGCGCGACCTTGGTGTTGAGCCCCTGACCCATCTCGGTGCCGCCATGGTTGACCAAGACCGAGCCATCGGTATAGACATGAACCAGGGCGCCGGCCTGGTTCAGGTGCACGACGTTGAAGCTGATGCCGAACTTCAGCGGCGTCAGCGCCAAGCCTTTCTTGAGCACCGGGCTGCTGGCGTTGAAGCTCGCAATCGCTGCGCGCCGGGCGTGATAGTCGCTGGTCTCAACAAGCTTGTCGCTCAGCGGCGCCAGGATGTTGTCTTCGACCCGCTGGCCATAAGGCGTGATGTTGCGGCCACCTTCGTCCGCATAGAAATTGCGCTGCCGTACCAGCAGCGGGTCCAGCCCCAAACGACGCGCAATTGAGTCGAGAATCATCTCGACCGCCAAGGCCCCTTGCGGCCCGCCGAAGCCGCGAAAGGCGGTATTGCTTTGCGTGTTGGTGCGGGCGCAAAAACCATGCAGGGCGATGGCAGGCAAAAAGTAGGCATTGTCGAAATGGCAGAGCGCGCGCGCCATCACCGGCGCCGACAGATCGGCCGAATGGCCGCAGTTGGAGATCAAATCGACCTCGGCGCCGAGCAGCATGCCGTTCGCGTCAAACCCCACATCCCAGCGGTAATCAAAGCCGTGGCGGCGGCCGGTGATCATGAAGTCGTCATCGCGGTCCAGGCGTAGCTTGACCGGGCGGCGCAGCTTGGTCGCCGCGATGGCCGCCACGCAGGCGAATAGCGCCGATTGCGATTCCTTGCCGCCAAATCCTCCCCCCATGCGTCGGCATTGCACTTGCACTTGGTGCGCGGCGTAGCCCAAAGCGTGGGCGACCAGCTGCTGCATTTCGCTTGGATGCTGGGTCGAGCAATGCACCAGCATCGCTTGCTGCTCCTGCGGCAAGGCATAGCTGATTTGGCCTTCCAAGTAGAACTGCTCCTGGCCGCCGACCGACCATTCGCCGCTGAGTCGGTGCGGGGCCGTTGCGAGTGCAGCCTGCGCATCGCCCCGGTTCAGATGCATGGGCGGCAACACATATTGGCCCAGCTCATGCGCGGCCTTGGCCGTCAGCACGGCGGGCAGCGCCTCGAAACGAATTGCGCGCTTGGCTAGCGCCGCAGCGCGCCGCGCCAAGTCGCGGCTGGTGGCGATGACGGCAAACACCGGCTGGCCTAGGTAACTCAATACATCGGCGGCCAGGATGGGGTCGTCGTGCAGCAGCGGCCCGCAGTTGTTGGCGCCCGGAATATCGGACGCCGTCAAGACCGCCACCACACCGGGCTGGGCGCGCAGCAGGTCTAGATCAATGCCCAGCAGCTTGCCATGTGCGACCGGCGAGAGACCCAGCGCCGCGTGCAGGGTTCCTGTGGCCTCGGCGATGTCATCGGTGTAAATCGCTTCGCCCGACACATGCAGGGCGGCCGATTCATGGGGGCGACTCACCCCCACTTGGGCTGCGGCGGCGTTCATACGGCGCTCCCGGTCATCATGTTCTTGTTGAAAGAAACCGCCTGCCAGACGCTCAAGTCGCTGGCCGCCAAGGGGGCATCTGATCGGGTCTCCAGCCAGAGCCGGCGCAACAGATTCTGTGCGACTTGCATCCGGTAGGCATTGCTGGCGCGGGCATCGCTCATGGGCGTGAAGTCACTGGTCAGCGCAGCTTGCGCCTCGATCAACGCGGACTCGGTCCAGGCTTTGCCAATCAAGGCGGCTTCGGCCAAAGCGGCTCGTTTGACTATCGCGGCCATGCCGCCGAAGACCAGCCGCGCCTCGGTGACCAACTCGCCGTCCAGGCGGATTGAAAGTACCGCGCAGACCGCCGAGATATCGCTGTCATAGCGCTTGGCAATCTTGTAGGCACGCAGCCGCCAGTCAGCCGTCGGCAGGGGCAGATGCATGGCTTCAATGAACTCGCCCGGCTGCAAGGCATTCTGCATATAGCCGAGATAAAAATCCTCCAGCTTGAGCCGGCGTTGCAGCCTGCCGCGTCGCAAAACCAGCTCGGCGCCGAGGGCGATCAAGGCCGGTGCACCGTCGCCGATCGGCGAGCCGTTGGCGATATTGCCGCCCAGCGTGCCGGCCCGGCGCACCGGCGGCGAGGCAAAGCGCAGCCACAGCTCGCGCAAGGCTGGCGCTGTCTCGGTCAACGCGGCCCAGGCCTCCTCAAGCGATGCAGCTGCACCAATCCACAGGCCTGGTCGGCCGTCAAATGGCTCGGCTCGAATCTGACGCAATTCGTCGACAGCGCCGATATAGATCAGGTCGCCCAAGTCGCGGAACTGCTTATTGACCCACAGGCCGATATCGGTGGAACCGGCCAGCAAACGGGCGGCCTGCTTGGTTTCGAGCAGAACGGCCAATTGGTCCAGCGTGCGCGGTGCATCGAAGTGGTCGGTGCGGCCATCGAATGCAGGGTTAGGCGCTGAGTAATGCAGCGGACTATCTTCGGCCTGCATCTGCAACAAGGCTGCCTCGGCCGGCTTCAGATCGAGCTGCCGGCCCGGCAAGTCGAACATCGTCTCCCCCGCATCCAGAATCGGCCGATAGCCGGTGCAGCGGCACAAATTGCCGGCCAGCTCGTCGGCCAACTGCTGGCGGGTCGGCCGCGTGCCGGCGGCGCTGTGCTTTTCATAGCAGGCTTGCAGCGACATCACAAAGCCGGGGGTGCAAAAGCCGCATTGCGCGCCATGGCAG
>JADMJQ010000134.1:13231-13644 GCA_018780415.1 Roseateles sp.
GCAGTCGACCAAGGCTTGCTGGACCGGATTCAAGTCGGTGGACGAGCCCAGGTCTTCCACCGTCAGCAGGGCCTGGCCGTCCAGCGTGGGCAAAAACTGAGTGCAGGCGTTGATATTGCGCAGCTGCAGCTGACCTTCGCGCAACTCCGCCACCAGCACCGTGCAGGCGCCGCAGTCGCCCTCGGCGCAGCCTTCCTTGCTGCCCAAACATGGCCCTGAGGCCTGCTCGCGCAGGTATTGCAAGACCGTGGTCGTGACGGGCAGGCCTTGCACGGCCCGGATCTGGCCTTGATGGAAGAAGCGTAGCGGGCGGGCGGCGGGGGTGTTCATGATGCCTTGTCGAAGTTTGCACCGAAAGTAACGCGCGTGTCGCTTCAGGCTATACGATTATGCGCATAGTCAGTATGGATTTG
>JADMJQ010000311.1:0-11190 GCA_018780415.1 Roseateles sp.
TCGCGTCGGCCAGCGCGCGAATACCCAGGCCCGAGGTGTTCTCGGAGCGATAGTCCTCGTCGATGATGACGATGGGAAAACGAAAACGAAGCATCGTGAGCCTCCAGGGCTGGGACAGAGAAAAAATGAAAGGCGCGAAGTGTAGAGCCAAGTACGGCGGGAACCGCGGTCCCGCCGAATTTATACGCAAAAACCGCCTCAACGGCGGCGCGAATCGCGGCGATACACTCGTTCGACATCATCAGCCAAAGGGAGTGACATGGAGATGACTCTGGCCAGTGCTTGGTGGATCGCTTGCGGCGTCTTGGTCGCCATGGAGCTGAGCACCGGCACATTCTATTTATTGATGCTTGCACTGGGCTGCGCCGCCGGTGCCGTGGCCGCCCATCTGGGTTTGGGCGAATCCGGTCAAGTTTTGACTGCCGCCGTGATCGGCGGTGCCGCGGTGGCGGCTTGCTATCTGGCCAGGCGCAACGGCCTTGGAGCGCTGCCGGCCGGTGCCAATGCCAACGTCAATATGGACATCGGCCGCAGCGTGGAAGTTGAAAGTTGGACGGCCGACGGCGCCGCCAGCGTCAAGTATCGCGGCGCAGTTTGGCAGGCCCGCTGCATAGGCAGCGCGGCGCCGACACCAGGTCGCTACGTCATCCGAGCGATTGAAGGCAGCTGCCTGCTGCTCGACCACTAAACAACAACAGAGGGAGTGAGTATGGAATTTGCAATCGTCTTGCTGGTCGTCGCGGCCATCTTCATCGTTCAGTCGATCAAGGTCGTGCCACAGCAAAACGCCTGGGTGGTCGAGCGCCTGGGCAAGTACCACGGCACCTTGACGCCGGGCCTGAATTTCCTCTGGCCCTTCGTGGATCGACTGGCCTACAAGCATTCACTGAAAGAAATCCCGCTCGACGTGCCCAGCCAGGTCTGCATCACCAAGGACAACACGCAACTGACGGTCGACGGCATTCTCTATTTCCAGGTCACCGACGCCATGCGCGCCAGCTACGGCTCCAGCAATTTCATCGTCGCCATCACGCAACTGGCTCAAACCACCTTGCGCTCGGTGATCGGACGCATGGAGCTGGACCGCACTTTTGAAGAGCGCGACATCATCAACAGCTCGGTCGTACAGGCCCTGGACGAGGCCGCCCTAAACTGGGGCGTCAAGGTCTTGCGCTACGAGATCAAGGATTTGACGCCGCCCGCCGTCATCCTGCATGCCATGCAGGCACAAATCACCGCAGAGCGGGAAAAGCGCGCCTTGATCGCCGCGTCCGAAGGCCGCCGGCAAGAGCAAATCAATATCGCCACCGGCGCCCGCGAGGCCGCCATTGCGCGCTCTGAGGGCGAAAAGCAAGCCGAGATCAACAAGGCCGTCGGCGAAGCCGCCGCGATCACCGCCGTTGCCGACGCCACCGCCGACGCGATTCGCAAAATTGCCGCCGCCATACAGCAGCCCGGCGGCGATCAAGCGGTGCAACTGAAAGTCGCCGAGAAGGCCGTTGAGGCATATGCTCAGCTGGCCAAGACCAATAACACCATGATTGTTCCGGGCCATATGGGCGAAGTATCGGGGCTGATTGGCACGGCCATGGCCTTGATGAAGGGCGCGAGCGCCAAGGCTTGAGCGCATTGCCGGGCTCTGGACGCAGGCTGAAATGGATCAACAAACCGTGCGCGTCTGGAGGCTGGGCAAAAGTGCGCTATGATGGAGGGCTTCGGAGAGGTGGATGAGCGGTTTAAGTCGCACGCCTGGAAAGCGTGTGTGGGTTTATCCCCACCGCGGGTTCGAATCCCGCCCTCTCCGCCAGTGAATCAAAAAGCCCTGAGCTGCTCGGTCATCAATTTGACCAACTACTCAGGGCTTTTCTGTTTGTGCTGCGCCGAGCAGTTGCCTTCAACTCAAGTCAGCCCAAGCCGCGCTCACTCGCCCACACCGCCACCTGCACCCGCGAACTCAGTTTCAACTTGCGCAGGATGTGCTGCACATGGATCTTGACGGTCGTCTCGGCAATGCTCAGGGTACGCGCAATTTCCTTGTTGCTGGCGCCGCGCACAATCTCGCGCAGCAACTCCTGCTCACGCGGTGACAATAAAGCGCTGTCATCCACCAAAGCGCAGGTGGGTACGGACGGCGCTGCGGCCGCCGTCGAGGCTTTGAACACCCGCACCAGCTTGTGCGTCATCTCCGCACTGACCACGGACTCGCCACCGACCGCACGCCGGATCGCCGCCGCCAAGTCTTGGCCGTCTATGGTCTTGAGCAAATAGCCGGCAGCACCGGCACGCAGGGCCGCGGCCAAGTCCTCTTCATCTTCGCTGACGGTCAGCATGATGAACTGCGTCGTCGGCGCAAGCTCCAGTAAACCAGGCAGCAAGTCGACGCCGCGTACACCGGGCATATGGTTGTCCAGCAGCACGACGGCTGGCTGCAGATCTTTGACCCGTCGCATGGCCTCGCTGCCGTCGGCCGCCTCGCCCACCACCTCGAGGCCCGGCTCATGCGCGAGCAAGGCGGTCAGGCCGCGGCGAAACAGGCTGTGGTCATCGACCACCATCACGCGAATATTCATATCGTCCGAACTCATGACTTAAACAGACTCGGACTCAAGATTTTGCTGAGCCGCTGTGCGCCCTTGCGGTGGCAAGGTCAGACTGATCTGGGTGCCCTTGCCGGCCTGACTGCTGACTTGCAGCTTGGCACCAATCCGCTGCGCTCGCTCACGCATGATGTGCAGGCCGACATGGGTCTCATCAAAGCGGCCCGCCAGCGAGTCGAAGCCGGAGCCGTCGTCGCGCACCTCGAAGCTCCATTGCGGGGCCTGCGTCACGCGCAACTCGACCGCGCTTGCACCGGAATGCTTGCGCACATTGGAGAGTGCCTCTTGCACAACATGCAGGACCTGGACCTGCTGGTCCGGCGGCAAAGGCACGCCCTGGCCGGTCATCGTCAGATGCGTGCTGAGTCCGCTTTGCAGCTCGAATTTGGACAGCGTTGTACGCAAAGCGTGGGCAATATCTTCGTGACCGGGTCGGGTGCGGAAGTGCATCAGCAGCTCGCGCACATCGGCATAACTCTCGCGCACACCGGCGTCTATTTCAGCCAGACTGGCCTCGATTTCAGCCGACTGCCCCTCCTTGATCGCGCGGCGCAGCAGTTGCACCTGTATCTTCAAGAACGCCAGCGACTGGGCGATCGAGTCGTGCAGTTCCTGCGCCATCAAATTGCGCTCCTCGCTGACCGCCATTTCGCGGTCGCGTGAGGCCAAGCGCAGATTGTCGAGCTGTGTCGCAACCTGGCCGGCCAGGGCATCGAACAGATGACGCTCCTCATCCGGCACCAGCCGCTCACCGTAGTAGAAAAGCTCCACCTCGCCGACCGTGCGATTGGGCGTGCGCATCGGAATGGCCACCACGGTTTGATAGCCGGCCGACTCGCAATGCCTGAGCTTGCGCTCGCCCAGCGCGCGAATCGGGATGACGCGCGCACCGGCCACCGTCTCCAGATGCTCCCCGCAGGCGCATTCACCGCGCCGCACGCAGCCCTCGGCCTCGATCATGCTAGCCGGCAGGCGCACATGACCCAACATCAAGAGGCGCTCGCCGTCCTCGGCCGCCAGGCGCACCGCCGCGCCATCGGCACCGGCAATGCGGCTGATCTTCGAGGCAAATTCTTGCGCTAGGTCCTCGATGCTGGGCTGGCTTTGCACCGCCATCAAGGCGACGTCGTAGAGTGCGGCCAAACGCTCATTCTGGCGCGCCAGATCGGCGGTCTTTTCCGCGACTTTGTGCTCCAGGCCTCGGTAGGAGCCCTCAAGCGCATCTGCCATCGAATTGAAACCCAGCGCCAGCGAAGCAAACTCTTCAACCGAGTTGCGCTCATCAATGCGCTGCGAGAAATTGCGCGCCGCCATCTGCGTCAAGCCGTCGCGCAAGCGTTGCAGCGGCTGAATGATCCAGACAAAAGTGCCTGACACAAACACCACCGAGGCCGCAGCGACCAGCACCACCAACCCAAAGCACAGGCCGCCGAGCAAGGCGGTGCGGGTGGCTATCGCCTTCTCGATGGCCGACACGAAGGCATCGACCGTGTTGACAAACTGATCGGCTTCCCGCCGCAGGGCCTGGCCGTCCGAGGTCTGCAACAGCTTGCCGCGCAAAGGCAGCCAAGCCCGCTCCACTTCCGCGAAGCGCTCAAGACTGGCTCGGTTGTCCGGAATGAACAGCGGTCGCGACGGGTCGCCATTGCGCAAGCTCAAGACCATCGCATCGAAATGCGCCACGCCGTCCGCCACCTCGACGCGCTCGCCGGCTTGGTGCATCAAGGTCAGCTTATAGGTCAGCATGCGCATGCGACCGGCCTCGTTGATGGCCCCTGCCCCACCCTCCAACTGCCATGACACCCATAGCGTGAAGGCGATCGAGGCCAACGCCACGACCAAGAATGTGGTTTGAATCAGGGCGAGCTTACCCGCCAGACTACGATAGAGCTTACGCATGCCCCACGGTAGTCGAGCCGCTCGCGGCGGCCATTGACCTAGGTCAAGTCACTGCCATCGAGGTGCGCTTGCAATGCGGCCCGTTCGAGCGCATTGCTGTGGCCCTCAATGGGAGGCTGCTGACGCCGGAGCCAGCGCGGCCGAGGCGGGCGCTTCGGCGTGAGGTGCTGCCACATCATGCTTCTCGCCGCCCATGTCGATGTCGCCACCGCTCTTCATCAAGATGAAGATGGCCAGGGCAGCAAAAACGGCAAAACCGACGAGTATTTTCCACATGGTGACGAACTTTCAGGAGATGAGTGATGCCTGATTGTTGCCGCAAATGCTGACGCGAGACTGAGGTCCGGTCGCCCTGAAGCGGCCGGACCTCAAGTGTGGGTCAGCAAGCCACGCGTCAATGCGGCAGCATCAGGGCCGTGAACAAGGCGTCGGCGGCCTCCTTGTTGAGGCGGATTTGATGGCTGAGTTTCGGCTTGTCCTGGTAGCCGAAATAGACCTTGTCGGCACGCTCGACCAAGATCGTCGAGCGGCTCAACGAAGCCGCCAGACTTGGCAGCCCGGTCAAACGCAACACCCGCGCATCGCCCAGCGCTTCGACCGTGTAGGAGCCGCTGCCAAGCGACTTGCAGTTGCGCGGGCTGTAGTCGCTTGCTCGCACTAGGCAGCTCCAGTACCTGACGCTCTTGTCGGCGCCGAATGAGTAGCGCAGATCACGCTGGCCGGCGACGTAGTGGCTGCTCGGTGGCAAAAACAGCGCGTCATAGATTCTGCCCAAGCGCAGGGTGGAGGCCGCCCAGGCCTCGTTGCTGCTGCCGGTGGCCGCGTCGGTGGCGTAGACACAGGGCAGGCCTGGGTTGGCCGCAATCACCTTCTCCAAGCTACGCGCTTGCGACTTCATGCTCGCATCGGATTGAGAGGTCCAAAGCTCGCATTGAGCCGGCAGCGCCTGGGCCAAGCCATCCACATAGTTCGAGACGGTGCTACTGCTGTATGAAATCGGCCTGACGGTATTGCTGCTACTTTGGTAGTACAGCTTGGACTTGGCCGGAAAGTTGACCGCCAAGGCATCGGCATGCAAAACCGGATCTGGCCCCCATGCACTGAACGGGCCCTCATCCTCGTGCGGATAGGCGCGGATGTCCTTCACCACGGCCAGCAGGGTCAGTCCGCTGATATCGCGGGCCTTGCGCTGACTGCTGCTGCGGGAGCTCTTGCAGTAGCTGGATTCGCTCTTGCCGTCCTTGTCCCACAGGGTCGCCTCATGAACAAACTCGGCCGGGCAAGCGAACCAATCGCTGCCGGTCCGTTTCCAACTCTTGTCACCGCGCCCGTCGCTGCTGACGCCGAACTGAGACAACTGGGTTTGGCCGTCGGGTTCGGTCCAGCGGTACTCCTTGAACTCGGTGTAGCGGCGCTTGCCATTGGCATCGGGCGTGTTCTGCTCGGCCGTGGCGTGAAAACTACGGTAGTCATAGTTGCCCTTGTCACTGAAGTTCAACCAGCGCAGAGACATGCTGGCGGCCGGGGCACTCGCCGCCTCTTCAGGCGCCGCGGGCAGTTTTTGAATGGTGATCAGCCCGGCCACATTGGCGGCGGTCAAGCCCGCCGCCTTGGCCATCTCGGCGGCTCGCTCTTGCATGGCAAGCCGCTTCGCCGCCGGCTCAAGGCCGGCTTGACTCAGTGCGACGGCCGCCGCGCCGATCTGATTCAGCCGAGCCAAGGAAACCTGCGCGATCAATGCCGCGATAGCGCTGGCAGGCAGCGGCACGCCGGCCGCGTCCTTGGCGTCTTTGGAGGACTCCACTTGCTGTTGCTGAAACAGCACGTGCAGCCGCGCCATATCCCCGGCCAGGTGAGCCTCGGCATCGTCCTTCTTGGTGTAATCGTCCAGCAAACCCAATTTGAAGCCCAGTTGCTCCTGCAGCGCCGCCACTGCCTCGGCCGACTTTTTCCCGCCCATCAGATCAAGCTGGCTTTGCACCAGGGTCGTCAGCGGCGAAATCAGCGCCGTCGCGTCGGCCGGGCTGCGCATCACATAGGCGGTCTTGACCTCGCCATGGTCCTTGTCGATCGCGCCCACCGGCACCATCGCAATCAGGCCATGCTTGCCCACATCGGCCTCCGCCAGGGTCAGCTTGGCCATGCCATCGGCATTGGTCTTGGCGGACACCTCGCCGTCGTCGCAAGCGCCATTGGCATTGGCGTCAACGCAGACCAGCGCCTTCTCCAGTGGGCCGGCCACCACGCGCACCGCCACCTCGGCGGTCTTGACCGGCACCGGTTCGGGTGCTGGGGGTGCGGCGGCGTCATCATCACTGCCGCCGCAGGCGACCAGGGTCGCGGCCGCAATCGTCGTCAGCGTAGTGCGCGCCAGATAGCTGGCTTGGCGCTGCCGGATGCTGGCTGGCTTTACCTGAGTTTCTTGAGCACTTGTCATGTCAATCTCCTTGAGTGTGTTGTGCCCAAGGCCTCTGAGCTGCTGCGCAGTCGCTGGACTGCGGCCGATCAGACCTTGGGCGCCATGGCTGAGGCACCGAACGGCGACCCAAGCACTCAGCAATTTCAGTGCAGGCGAGCCGAAAAAGAATCGGCGCTTTGGGCAGTCAGCTTGGCCCAGCCGATTGCCTCAGCCATTTGGCCAATCCATCCAGCACGACCAAATCCCCGGCCGCCGAGCCATCCCGCCTCGCTAAGATGCAGGCCATGGAGGGCCAATGGCCATGAACGTGCTGCTGATTGACGACCACGCACTTTTCCGCGAAGGCGTTGCACTGCTGCTGCGCCCGTTGATGCCCGAGATGACGATCAACGAGGCCGGCTCATGCGAAGAGGCGTTGCAGCTGCTGGGCCGCAGCGATGTGGCCATGGACCTGGTGCTGATGGATCTGGGTCTGCCCGGCATGCCCGGCTACGAGGGCATTGTCCTGCTGCGCGAGCGCTATCCGGAGCTACCGGTGGTAGCGCTCTCCTCGGCCGACGATATGGACAGCGTGATGCGCGCGCTCGACGCCGGCGCGATGGGCTTCATCCCCAAAAGCTCCAACTCGGCCGTGCTGCTGCAGGCCTTGCGCCTGGTGATGGCCAAGGGCATTTATTTGCCGCCCTCGGTGTTCCTGAGCGGGCGCGGCACGGCCGTGCAAGTACCGGCACAAACCGCTACGCCTGCGCCCGCAGGCCAACCCATTCCGCCCAAACGCCCCGAAGACCTGGGGCTGAGCCCGCGCCAGGTACAGGTGCTGTACCTGCTGCTGCAGGGCAAGTCCGCCAAGCTGATCTGCCGCGAGCTGGATTTATCCGCCAGCACCGTCAAGGCACATACCTCGGCGGTGCTGCGGGCGCTCAATGTGACCACCCGCACCCAGGCGGTGGTGGTGGCGAGCCGACTGGGGCTGCGCTTTGACGCAGGGCCTCAGTCGGCTTGAACGGCGTCGCTCGCCGCGGCAGCAGCGGCGGCCTGCGCCCCAGCTGCAATTGCCCCCCGAATGCCCTCCAACAAGCGCTCAGCATTCGCGGGCTTGCTGAACAAGGCCGCGCCGCAAGCCCAAGCCCGCTGGCGTGCACCGTCCCCGGTGTCGGCGGTCACGATGATGGCTGGCACCTGCTCACCCAGCAACTCGCGCAGGCGCAAGATCACATCGCAACCATCACCCTGTGCGCCAACATTGAAGTCGCTGATGATCAGGTCCGGCACGCGCAAGTGACGCGTCACTTGCTCGCACGCCTGCTCCAGCGAGGCGGCGCTCAGGGTGTGCATGCCCCATTGGCTGCACAGCGCGTCCAGCGCCTCGCGGTTGTCGCGGTCATCATCCACAATCACCACAAAGCTGCCCGCCAACCCACCCGGCTGGCCCAAGGGCAGGCCAAGCCGGGCGGCGCTGACCATGGAACCGCCCACCAGGGGCACCAGAGGCACGCGCAGCTCGAACATCGAACCCCGGCCCGGCCGCGAGCACAGGCGCAGCGGGTGACAGAGCAACTGCGCTGTGCGCTTGACGATGGCCAGACCCAGCCCCAGGCCTTGCTCGCTCTCATGGCCCGCCTTGCCACCCGGCTCCTCAATGCGATAGAACTCGTCAAAAATATCGGCCCATTGCGCCGGATCAATGCCGCAGCCGCTGTCCCAGACCTGGATCGCCAAAGCCCGGGCCCCATCGCCGCTGCCACGCATACGGCACAGCAGCAGCACACCGCCACTGTCGGTATAGCGGATCGCGTTGCTGATCAGATTGCCGACGATGCGCTCCAGCAGCGCCGGGTCGCTGCGCACCAGCGCCCCGCAGCGCCGCAAGCGCAGGCGCAGGCCGCGCGCCTCGGCTTGCGCGGCATAGCTGTGCTCCAGATGGGCCAAGAGCTCGTCGACGGCGAAGCTCTCGGGCCGCGCCAGGATCGCGCCGGCATCGAGCTTGGAGATATCGAGCAGGCCGCCAAACAAGGCCTCCAGTGTGTCGACCGAGCGATAGACCTTGTCGGCCAACTCCAAGGCCTCGCGTCCCTTCAAACGCTCGCGCAGCAGGCTGACCAGCAGGCCAATCGTGTGCAGGGGCTGGCGCAGATCATGGCTGGCGGCGGCCAGGAAGCGGGTCTTGGCCAGATTGGCGCGCTCGGCCTCGGTCTTGGCGAGTTGCAGCTCATGCGTGCGCGCCTCCACCTGCGCCTCCAGGCCGGCATAGGAAGCCTGCAGCTTGGCGGCCATCAGATTGAAGTCATTCGCTAGCAGCTCCAGCTCATCACCGCTGCTCAGGGCGATGCGCGAGCCCAGATCACCGGCGGCAATCTGGCCGGCCGCCCGGCGCAGCTCGACGATGGGCCGCGCCAGCCGGCGCGCATAGAGCGCGGCCGCCAACACCGCCAGGCCGCCGCCGACGCCGAATAACAGCAAGGTTCGACGCAGCGTGGCGAAGGCCGCCTCCAAGGCCTCGGAGCGCGGCTGCTCGACAAACACCAGCCAGCCCGGCACCGAGGCCAGCGCGGCGACGGTGGCGATCACCGGCCGGCCCTCGACATCAAATGTGTCCAGCGCGCCAAAACCTTGATCCTGGCCCTGGCCCTGCTTGGCCAAGGCCTGCCGGGCCGCCATGACCGCATGCGAGTGGCTCAGATCAAGCTGGCGCAAGACCTGGGTCGCCTTCGGGTGCGCGACCAGGCGGTCGGCGGCGTCGACCACATAGGTCTGACCCAGCCGTCCGACCCGCAAACCCGAC
Source organism: Roseateles sp. (assembly GCA_018780415.1). GTDB lineage: Bacteria > Pseudomonadota > Gammaproteobacteria > Burkholderiales > Burkholderiaceae_C > Paucibacter_A. Next base: position 9,698 of record JADMJQ010000311.1, read on the forward strand.
ACCACATCGGCCAGAAAGCGCAGATTGATGCTGGCCTGGGTGCGGGCCTGCTTGTCGCCGGCCGCCGCCGAGGCCAGGGTCAGGCTCACAAAGGGCTCGGCGCCGCCCCGAAACTGGGTCGCGCCGAAGCCCAGGGCCGGCGCAATAGCGGGCGCCGCCTCCAGCGGCGCGGGCGCAGCGATCCGGTCCAGCTCGGTACGCGACACAAACACCAGCTCGCGCCCCGCTGCGCTCAGATCGCGCAACTCCATCACCGAGGGGAACAGTGCCATCAGGCGGTGAAACTCCTCGCGCTTTTGCGCCGGCCCGAAGCCGCGCTCGCCCCAGGGCAGGCGCGCCACCTGGTTCAGTCCCGCCTTGATGCCCTGCAAGTACTGCTCTATTTCCCGGGCTGCCGCGGTGGCCTGCGCCGCCTGCAACCGCGCCATGTCCTGGCGCGCCTCCTGAAAGGAAAAATACATCTCCACCCCGCCCGACGCGATCAGCAAGGCCGCCGCGATCGCCGCGACTTGGGTGGCGTAGCGGCGCGCGATCGAAAAGCTGGGGCGGCTACTAGCTGCTTGCATAGTGAATTACTTGGCCGGACCGATTGGGTCCAAGTAGACCTGATCGGCCTGGCGCAGCATCGCCGGGCTCATGCCTAAGCGCAGTGCCTCGGCGTCGCCGCGCACGGCCAGCACGTAGCGGCGCGGCCGCTCGATGGGGATGGTGCGTGCGTCCTCGCCGGCCAGGACGCGGGCGACCAGGTCGGCCAGGGCGGCGAACACAAAGCTGCTGTCTTGCTCATAGGCCATCACCGCGCCGTTCTTGACCTCTTGCACGGTGCTGTGAATAGCGGGCTTGCCAAGTTGGCGCAGCAGGGCAAGGATTTGCGCCTCCGCCAGGTAGGCGACGTAAGAATCCGGGATGTACCAAGCGTCAAAACCGGCGATCTCAGGGCGCAGCGCCAACGTCTCAAAATCAGCCACCGATTCCGCCAGCAGATAACGCAGACTGAATCCGAATCGCTGCCGGGCGCCATCCTGCAGGGCCGAAAAATCGACCGCATCCAGCCAAGACTGATCGACCAAAACGGCAACCGTTCGCGCGGTCGGAAATGCCGCGCGCAGCAACTCCATCCGTTTCAGATCCAGCATATCGGCCAAAGAAACCCCGGTGACGGGCCTCGTATGCGGCACGGCCGCATCGACCAAGCCGAGTTTCGCCGGATCAAGATAAGAGGAAAAGACCACCGGCGTGTCGCCTGCCCGCGCGCGCACCATGAGCGCAGAAGCCCCGGTCGGTGCGAGCACCAGCGCCGGCCGGCGCAACAAGGCCCGTTCAACGAGCGGCCCTCCGCTGCTGGTGTCTGGCACCTGCACATAGTCGATCGCAACCCGGCTGAACAACTCGGGAATTATGATATAGTAATGCTTGACCAGAGCGAACAGGCAAACAAGGAAGTTTCCAAAAAGCTCGGCGAAGCTATACAAAAGTTCGTCAAGAACGGCGGA
>JADMJQ010000311.1:11200-13432 GCA_018780415.1 Roseateles sp.
GATGCGCCCGCTTGAACACCGCCAGGAACTTCTGATGCGACAGGTCACTTGCCGGCGTCCAAGCGCCAATATAGGCAACGCGCATCGGCCTAGATGCGGGTCCACTGTCCGAAGCCAAAAATATGCCGGCGAAGAGCATAGCCCAAATGGCCGGTCCAATCAGCCTAACTGTTAGGGTCTGGTGCATCTGCTAGCTCCTGAATACATTCAAGCTTCGGCCGCTTATATCTCGCGCAATCTTGCGGCAACCGCAGGCCGGCAGAAAGGTACTTTATGGGCAAGTTCGATTCTCGTTCGTTCTATATCTGGATCAAAGCCTTCTACCTACACAAACCCGCAGCTAGTGAGGGCGGTTCCACATCAACCATAGAATTTTTCAAAGGCGACAGGCCGCCAATTGCTGCCAACGCAGAACAATCATGTCGGTGGGTTTTTGACCTAGCGTTCGACGGCACTAAAGAAAAAATCGGTCTGGGTTACTCACCTCACACCGGAACGCGAGAAGAAGCCGTTGATTGGCTGGAAAGCAGGAACGGGAAAAAATGGCTGGTCGGCGCGGAAACTTTTGAGCTGCTGAGCTTCGAGAAACTCGCGGAGTAATCATGGACGCGAACAAAATAGTCCCCGCCCTCTGCGCATTCCAGCCCGGCGACTGGATGCCCCAGTACCAAGGGCGCTCCAAGCCGCTTCACCGCCTGATGCCATCAACTTGGCGCAACGGACTTACGCTGCCCGACATACCCGTAGGCGACAAGGCCATTGCCGAATGCGCTGAACTATTGAAAAAGAAAAACGATGAGCGCGAGGCTCGGAAAGGCGAAATCAAAGCTCAAGCACCCACCCCAAACGACTCCGTTGAACTGGTACAGCGCCTACTGGGCAATCCGATGGCGCCCTACAAACCGGCCTCGGTAGAGTTGCGAGCGCTTGTTTTGGCCAGTTTGGAGGCACCGATCTTCGCCCTCAAAGAAGATGTCAACAGGGGTCGGCCGGGCCGTTGTTGCCCAGCGGGACTCGATCCCATGTTTCCGTCCGGACCTTTACATCCCGGCCACCCCTCCTACCCCAGCGGCCACGCCACCCAAGCTCACGCGATGGCCATCGTTCTTGGGTTCGTCAAGCCATCCCTGGCTGGCGACTTCGTTAAAGCGGCGCAACGCGTGGCCGAGAACCGCGAGATAGCGGGGCTGCACTATGCGTCGGACTCAGCGGCCGGCTGGGCGCTCGCCAAGCATCTGGTGGGACTCCTGATGCTCAATCAGGAATTCAGCGATTTGGTCAAAGAAGCCTATGACGAATGGAATCCTCCACGCCCATGAGCGAAAAAGGGCGACCCTCGCGGGTCGCCCTTTTCATTCCAGTTATCTGACCAATTGAATCAATCAGTCATTCGCATAAATATCCACATCCTTGGTCTCACGCACGAACAGCAGACCGATCACCAGCGTCATGGCAGCGACACCGATCGGGTACCACAGGCCGTGATAGATATTGCCGTTCTGCGCCACCATCGCGAAGGTGATGGAAGGCAGCAGTCCACCGAACCAGCCGTTACCAATGTGATAAGGCAGGCTCATCGAGGTGTAGCGGATGCGGGTCGGGAACATTTCCACCAGCATCGCAGCGATCGGGCCGTAGACCATGGTCACGTACAAGACCAGCACGAACAGGATCGCAACCACCAGCGGTTGGTTGATCTTGGCGGGGTCAGCCTTGGCTGGGTAGCCGGCTGCCTTCATCGCATCGCCCAATTCCTTGCGGAAGGTGGCAATGCCCTTGGCGCTGGCTTCGTCGAACTTGTGGCCGCCGGCCATCACGGTGGCATTCAGGCCATTGACGACCTTGTCACCCACCATCACCACGGCCACCGAGCCGGCAGGGCCTGGCAGCGTTTCGTAGCTGGCCGACGACTGAGCCAGGGCACGCTTGGCGATGTCGCAGCTGCTGGTGAAGTCAACCTCACGGGCAATCGGGCTGCCCTGGAAGGAGCAGGTCGACATGTCCACGGTCAAGGTGATCTGCGCCGTGGCTTGCGCCTTGGCCAGGTCAGGGTTGGCCGCATTGGTCAACGCCTTGAACAGCGGGAAGTAGGTGACGATGGCGAGCAGCAGACCGGCCATGATGATGGGCTTGCGGCCGATCTTGTCCGACAAGGTGCCGAAGATCACGAAGAACGGTGTGCCCAAGAGCAGCGAAACCGCCACCATGATGTTGGCCGTCGAGTTGTCAACC
>JADMJQ010000274.1 GCA_018780415.1 Roseateles sp.
GGACAACGTCGCCGGCACCTTCGCCAACGCCGCCACCTTCAGCAAGGGTGTGGTCATTCCCGAGATCGTCTTCGCTGCCTTCCAGGCCACTTTTGCCGGCATCACCGCCTGCCTGATCATTGGCGCCTTTGCCGAGCGCATCAAGTTCTCGGCCGCGCTGATGTTCTTGGCGCTGTGGTTCACCTTCAGCTACCTGCCGGTTGCACACATGGTCTGGTTCTGGATGGGCCCTGACGCCTATGCGGCTGCTGGCGTGGTCGACGAGATGAATGCCAAGGCCGGTTTCCTCTGGCAAATGGGTGCGCTGGACTTTGCCGGCGGCACCGTGGTGCACATCAATGCGGCGGTGGCCGGTTTGGTCGGGGCCTACATGATCGGCAAGCGCGTCGGTTACGGCAAGGAGGCGTTCACGCCGCACAGCTTGACCTTGACCATGGTCGGTGCTGCCCTGCTGTGGGTGGGTTGGTTTGGCTTTAACGCCGGCTCCGCCTTGGAAGCCAATGGCTTCGCCGCGCTGGCCTTCATCAACACCTTGGTCGCGGCGGCCGCTGCGGTCTTGGCCTGGTGTCTGGGTGAAGCGTTGTTGAAGGGCAAGGCCTCGATGTTGGGTGCGGCTTCCGGCGCCGTGGCGGGCCTGGTGGCGGTCACGCCGGCAGCCGGCAATGTTGGCATCGGCGGCGCACTGGTGATCGGCTTCATCGGCGGCATCGCCTGCCTGTGGGGTGTGAACGGCCTGAAGAAGCTGCTCGGCGCGGATGACTCGTTGGATGTGTTCGGCGTGCACGGTGTCGGCGGCATCGTCGGTGCCTTGCTGACCGGCGTCTTCAACTCGCCCGCCCTGGGTGGCCCGAGCTTGGTGGGCGACTGGGTGACGGTGTCCATGGTGACCCAGGAAGCCTATTCGATCGCAGCTCAGGTGTGGACCCAGGCCAAGGCGGTCGGCGTGACCGTGATTTGGTCGGCGGTGGTCTCGTTGGTGGCCTTCAAGCTGGTTGACCTGGTGATTGGCCTGCGCGTGACCGAGGAAGAAGAGCGCGAAGGTCTGGACATCAGCTCGCACGGCGAGACCGCTTATCACAAGTAAGATAAATTTGGCGTTGGCAGCGGCGCCTTGTCTGGGCGCCGCTCTTAAAAAAAATGGCTGCCCTGGGGCGGCCGTTTTTCATTGTGCGCGGGCCTGCTGGCGCCGAGCCGACCTTGCCATTGCGAACAACGGCCCCATGTGAACTTGTCTCTAGAATAAGTCCACTAACCCAGCTCTGAGCACTCTTCATGGTCCCCCACCTCATTACCGCACTGACCGGCCCGATCAATGAGCTGGAGCAACGCGTGCTGGAATCAATGCCCGCGATCGAACGCTGGTTCAGGCTTGAATGGATGGAGCACCAGCCACCGTTCTACAGCTCGGTTGATCTGCGCAACGCCGGTTTCAAGCTGGCGCCGGTAGACACCAGCCTGTTCCCCACCGGTTTCAACAATCTGACCCAAGATATGTTGCCGCTGTCCGTGCAGGCCGCGATGGCCGCGATCGAGAAGATCTGCCCCGAAGCCAAGAACCTGTTGCTGATTCCCGAGAGCAATACCCGCAGCAGTTTCTATCTCAGCAATGTGGCGACGCTGATACGCATCTTCACGCAAGCAGGTCTGAATGTTCGCCTGGGTTCGCTCGACCCCAGCATCACCGAGCCGACGACCCTGAGCCTGGCCGATGGCGGCAGCTTGACGGTCGAGCCCCTGATCAGGAACCGGGGCCGGCTGGGGCTGAAGGATTTTGACCCCTGCACGGTCTTGCTCAACAGCGATCTGTCGGCCGGCGTGCCCAGGGTGCTTGAGCATTTGCACGAGCAGTATCTGCTGCCGCCGCTGCATGCGGGTTGGACGATGCGGCGCAAGAGCCAGCATTTCAAGGCCTATGAAGAGGTGGCCAAGAAATTCTCCAAGTTATT
>JADMJQ010000290.1 GCA_018780415.1 Roseateles sp.
GTGCCGGCTCAGCCGAGAAACCTTGGCGCCTGCGGCGCTGCCGCAGCGCGGCACCAAGTCAGTCACTCGACAGTGACTGACTTGGCAAGGTTTCTCGGCTTGTCAACATCCGTCCCCCGTGCACAGGCCGTGTGATACGCCAGCAACTGCAGCGGAATGACGTGCAAGATAGGGCTGAGCGCGCCGTAATGCTCAGGCATACGGATCACATGCAAACCCGGCTCGCTTTCAATCTGCGTGTCACCGTCGGCAAACACATAGAGCTGGCCACCGCGCGCGCGCACTTCTTGCATATTGCTCTTGAGCTTTTCCAGCAAGGTGTCGTTCGGCGCCACCGTCACCACAGGCATCTCGGCCGTCACCAGCGCCAGCGGGCCATGTTTCAACTCACCGGCCGGGTAGGCCTCGGCGTGGATGTAGCTGATTTCTTTCAGCTTCAAGGCGCCTTCCAGCGCAATCGGGTAGTGCAGGCCGCGACCCAGGAACAAGGCGTTTTCCTTGCGAGCGAATTCTTCGCTCCAGGCAATCACCTGCGGCTCCAGCGCCAACACCGCTTGCACCGCCACCGGCAAATGGCGCAAGGCTTTGACATGCTCGGCTTCTTGGGCTTCGCTCAGATGACCACGCGTCTGTGCTAACGCCAAGGTCAGCAGGAACAGACCGACCAACTGGGTGGTGAAGGCCTTGGTCGAGGCCACGCCGATTTCGACGCCGGCGCGGGTGATATAGGCCAGTTCGCATTCGCGCACCATGGCACTTGTGGAGACATTGCAGATCGTCAGCGTGTGCTTCATGCCCTGGGCGCGCGCATGTTTGAGCGCGGCCAAGGTGTCGGCCGTCTCACCGCTCTGGCTGATCGTTACGACCAGGGTGCGCGGGTTCGGCACGCTGTCACGGTAGCGGTACTCGCTGGCGATCTCAACGCTGGTCGGGATCTTGGCGATCGATTCCAGCCAGTACTTGGCGGTCGAACCCGAGTAATAGCTAGTGCCGCAGGCCAGGATCAGCACCGAGTCGACTTCCTTGAAGATGCCGTACGCACCGTCGCCGAACAGCTCCGGGCTGATGCTGGTGATGGCTTCGAGCGTGTTGGCAATCGCGGTGGGCTGCTCGAAGATTTCCTTCTGCATATAGTGGCGGTACGGGCCCAACTCGGCCGCGCCGCTGTGCGCGTGCACCGTGCGCACCTCGCGTTGCTGCGCCTCATAACGGCCGGTCTGAGCGTTCAGATTGCTGATCCAGTAACGCCCCAACTGCAGGTCAACGACGTCGCCCTCTTCCAGGTAGACAATCTGGTCGGTGACGCCGGCCAGCGCCATCGCGTCCGAGGCGACAAAGTTCTCGCCCTGCGCCGCATCCATGCCCACACCCAGCACCAGCGGCGAGCCTTCACGGGCGGCGATCACGCGGTGCGGCTCATCGCGGCAGAACACCGCCACGGCGTAGGCGCCCTTCAGGCGCGGCAGCGCCTGCTGCACGGCCTCAAGCAGGTCGCCGTTGTAGAGGTGGTCAACCAGGTGGGCGATCACCTCGGTGTCGGTCTGGCTGGTAAACAGATAGCCGCGCGCCTTCAGCTCCGTGCGCAGTTCTTCATGGTTCTCGATGATGCCGTTATGCACCAAGGCGATCCGACCGACGGCGTCGGCGGCGGCGTTCGGGCCGGTCGAGAAATGTGGATGGGCGTTGTGCACGGCCGGCACGCCATGGGTGGCCCAGCGGGTGTGGGCGATGCCGGTGCCGGAGGCGATGCCGTCCTCGGCGGCCAAGCCGGTCAACTCAGCCACACGCGAGGTGCTGCGGGCGCGCATCAGGCCACCGTTCTGGTGCACGGCCACGCCGCAAGAGTCATAGCCACGGTATTCAAGCCGCTTCAGACCCTCGATCAAAACGGGGACGATATTGCGCTGACTGACGGCACCGACGATTCCACACATGATTGATTGCTCCGGCAAAGATTGAAACTGGATCGCATCGTAGGCATTTGCTTGAATTCAATGTTTTCAAAATTCATGTGAAAATGAAATAATCGACCACAGCCACGCATTCATGGCTCAATATTTCACGAATCAACAGAATATGAATGAATCAATCGAACCCGTGGTTTTGGATGCGGCCGACTTGCGCATACTCGACTGCCTGCAAACCGACGCGGCCTTGTCCAATCAGGACCTGGCCCACCTCGCCCACATCTCGCCGGCGACCTGTTTGCGCAGGGTCAAACGCCTGGTGGACAGCGGCGTCATCGAGCGCCGCGTGGCCTTGCTGTCGGCCGAGAAGCTCGGCGCGGGTCTGAGTGCCATCGTCGAAATCACGCTGGACCGGCAAGGCGCCGAGCATCTGCTGGCATTCGAGGCCAAGGTGGTGGCGGAAGCGGCGGTGCAGCAGTGCTACCAGGTCTCGCCGGGGCCGGATTTTGTGCTGATCTTGCAGGTGGCCGATATGGCGGCCTATCAGGCCCTGGTCATGCGCTTGTTCACCCAAGACGCCAATGTGCGCAATGTGAAGGCGTTTTTCAGCGTGCGGCGCGGCAAGTTCGAGCCGCGCATCGTCTTGCCAAGTCTTTGAGCCCCAAGCAAAAAGCGGCCCGATCGGGCCGCTTTTGATTCAGCGCAGGGCCAAACTCAGGCTTGGCGGCGGCGCGCCACAGCGCCGACGGCGAACAGGCCCAGCGCCATCAGGGCGTAGCTGGCCGGCTCGGGCACCGCAGTGACGGAACTGATCCAAGCCGCATGCGAGAACACGGCGGTGGAGGCCGACAGATCGCCGAAGCTGGAGTTGGTGCCCACCTTGGCATCGCAGTCTGTCACGCCGAGCGCTTCGTTGCAGCCACCCCAGCCCCAGGAATGCACGCCGGTCAGCAACCAGCGGTTGTTGTCGGCATCAAACACATAGTCACCACCGCCGGAGTCGCCATTGGAGATTTGCGCCTCCAAACCGGCGCCCAGGCCGGTGCTGCTGGTCCAGCTTTCGCCCCAAGCGGCGCCCAGGCGTGCGATCGCGTTCTTGGCGGCCGTGCCGTTGTCGAAGTCGTTCAGATACTCGTAGCCATATTGCAAGGTATCGACGATGTCGATGGTGTTGTAACCGTAGTGCGCTTTGCCCCAGTCAAAGCCGGCGCTATTGCCGGTGTTGCCGGTGCCGGTCAGGCCATAGCCGGCCAGCAAGAAATCCTTCTTGAAGTCATTGGTGGTGCTGAGGCTGAAGCCCTGAATATTGGTCACGGCTTGATCGAGCTTGATCACCGCGATGTCGGCGCCGGTACCGAGTGCGCCGGTCCAGCCGCTGTGCACAAAGGCCTGGGCGGCATTGCGCTTGACGGCGCCTTGCTGGAAATCGATCGTCATCGAGCTGAAGTCGTCGGCGCAATGGGCGGCCGTCAAGACATGGGTACCGCCGGCCAGCAATGAGCCCGAGCAAATATAGTTGCCGCCGCTATTGCTGAACAGCAAGCGTGCCACGCCATCCAATGCACCATCAAAAGCACCGGCGCCATTGCCCGGCTGCAGCACCCAATTGGCTGGGTTGCCGGTGGAAACGACCAAGGCTTCCTTGCCTTCAAAATAGCTTTGCGCCTGAGCCTGGCCCATCGCGGCCATGGCGCTCAATGCCAGAACGGCCAGTTTCAGAGTCTTGCTTTTCATCGATTTGTCCTTGTGCTTGTTTGTTTTGCGATCTCGCCGGGCGACCTCTGTTTCGCCTGGAATTAAATATCGCACAAGCAATTAGATATAGCCACCCTCGAACACGGGCCGTACTTTCCCTAGCCCCCAAATAACAAAGGCGGCCTCATGGCCGCCTTGCAGTTGTGTCGCGCCCGTGGGCGCGGGTCTGAAACTCAGGCCTTGCGACGACGGGCCACGGCACCGACGGCGAACAGGCCCAGGGCCATCAAGGCGTAGCTCGATGGCTCCGGCACGGCTGTGACGTTATTGATAAAGGCCAGGTGCGAGAACACGGCAGTCGAGCCGGACAGGTCACCATAGCTTGAACCGTTGGCGGTGGCGTTGTCGCAGGTGGAGGAAGCGGTGACGCCGTAATAGCCGCAAGCGGAAGCACCACCCCAACCCCAGGAATGCACGCCAGAGAGCAGCCATTCCGTGCCGCTCCAGACGAAGTCGCCGCCGCCCGAGTCGCCGCCGGCAATCAGGCCTTCATTGGCCAGCGTGCTCACGCCGGTATTGCTGGTCCAGGCATTGCCATTTTTCGCGCCGATGCGGCCGATCGTGTTCTTGTCCGCCGTGCCGTTGTCGAAGTCGACCATATACGTCATGCCGTACTTGTAATAGTCGGCGTCGTAGGTCGGGTCGGCAATGCTGTTCAGAGTCTTGCTGTCGATGTCAAAGGTGTTGAAGGCGTAGTGCCCGTAGCCGCCATCGTTCCAGTTGGTGGCGCTATTGGTGGTGGCGTTCTGGGTCGTGCCGTAGCCGGCCATCAGATGCTGCTTGCCCAGATCATTGGTCGTGCTGAGCTTGTAGCCGTTGATGGTGGTGACCGCTTGGTCCAGCTTCAGGATCGCGATGTCGGCGCCGGTATCCAGGGCGCCGCCGCTTGCGGCCCAGCCGCTGTGAATGATGGCGCTGCCGACCGCGACGCTGCGGGTGACTTGGGCCGTGCCATTGTTCCAGCCGAATTGCACCTTCATCGAGGTGAAGTCATCGGCGCAATGGGCGGCCGTCAACACATACTGGCCGCCGGCCAGCAGGGAGCCTGAGCAGGCATAGCTGCCGGCCGAGGTGGTGAAGCTCAGCCGAGCCACGCCGTCCAGGGCACCGGCGACGCCACCGATCACCTGACCGGGCGCAAAACGCCAGTTGGCAGGCGCAGACGTATTGCCGGTGTTCGGAGTCATATCGCCCAAATCAGCCTGTGCACCGCCGGCCATAGCCAGCAAGGCGGCCGCGGCCGCGATTGTTTTGAATTGCTTGTTCATCATGGTTCTCCAACCTTCACTTGCAACGACTCTGTCGATGTCGCCGCCCCTCTACCTTGCGACACCCGCCGTTTTGCTGCAGGGCCGCGCTTGTTTTTCGACGCCGCTAGGGACCCTCTGCAAAACCCCCGTGGGCCGCGGCGGGATCTTTGCGGGATGTTGGACAAGACGCGGACCGCCGCCCAGACTCGTGTCTGGGCAAGGGTCGCAACGCCGGCCAGCGCCCGCAAAGGCCCGCCCCGAAGGGTTTGTGAGATAACAGGCCCCCTCGGTCGTTGCAGTACTCGGCAGTCGGGCATAGAGCCCGACCTTCGTACTGCGCCTACTATCCGGCCTGTTCTCTCGCAAACGCGACCCACGGGGGTTTTGCAGAGGGTCCCTAGGTCATCGATGACGTGAATATGACACGCCAGAAGCAAGCGCCACCCCCATAAAAATGCCTAGAGGTATTCCATGATTCACAGCCTCAAGACTTCAGGATCAACAAGCCTTTCAGGTATTCGCCCTCGGGGAAACAAATGGTCTGCGGGTGGTCCGGTGTGGCACCCACGCGGTCGAGGATGAAGCCGTCGCAAGGGGCGTCCAGGCCCGCGCCGGCGACGATTTTGTGGAACAACTCGGGGCCCACGCCGCCCGAGCAAGAGAAGGTGAACAGCAGGCCGCCCGGCTTCAGCAGCATCAGGCCCAGGCGGTTGATGTCCTTGTAGGCCCGCGCGGCGCGCTCGGCATGTGCGGCGGTGGGCGCGAACTTGGGCGGGTCGAGCACGATGGCATCAAACTGCCGCCCTTCTTTGATCAAGTGGCGCAGCGTGGCGTTGACGTCGGCGTCCAGCGCCTGGTGGCGTGCCGGGTCAAACCCGTTCAAGACCACATGGGCGCTGGCACGCGCCAATGCCGGAGCGGACGAGTCAATGCTGATCACCTGTTCGGCCCCGCCGGCCAAGGCAGCGACCGAAAATCCCCCCGTGTAGCTGTAGCAATTCAGCACAGTCTTGCAGCCGTACTGGCGCACGCTGTCGGCGAATTTCTTGCGGTTGTCGCGTTGATCCAGGTAGTAACCGGTCTTGTGGCCCTCGGCCACATCCAGCGTCAGCTGCCACTGGTGTTCGCTGATCGCCACTTCTGTGGCACCGCCACCACGTAGCCAGCCGGTCTTCTGCGCCAGGCCTTCCAGGTCGCGCACCTGCGCGTCCGAACGCTCATACACGCGGCTCAGGCCGGTGGCGGCCAGCAGTTGGTCGGCGATCACCTCCTTCCAACGCTCGACGCCATTGGCCAGGAACTGCGCCACCAGCGTGTCGCCATAGCGGTCCACCACCAGGCCGGGCAAGCCATCGGCCTCGCCATGGATCAGGCGCATGGCATCGGATTGAATCCCTAAGCGAGCCCGCACCGCCAGCGCGCGGGCGATGCGTTGCTCAAAAAATGCGGCATCAATGCGCTGCGCCTCATCAAAGCTCCAGGCGCGCACGCGGATCTGCGAGGTCGGGCTGAAGGCGCCCCAGCACAGAAAGGCGCCGTCGGCCGCCTCGACCCGCACGGTTTCGCCGCCGTCGGCGCCGCCGCGTGCGATCGAGCTTTCGAATATCCAAGGATGGCGACGCTGCAGCGAGCGCTCTTTACCGGCACGTATGACGATTGTTTTCATGGTTTCCTCTTGGCGCTCAACGCGCCAGGCTGCCGAAGGCATAGCCGACCGATAGATTGAAAATTTGGGCGGTTTGCGCGCCATTGCGCATGGTGCGCCACTGGCCCCAGCCGGCCCGCACACGCAGGTGCTCACGCTCCCATTGCGCGTAGCCTTCCGCCTGCAACAAGGCGCCGCTGCCCACGTCCACGCCGCCGCCGCCGGCTACCCCGGCCAGCAACTCGGCACCCAAGCGCGCGCCGCCGAGCAGCTGGGGCGACTGCAGGCCGGCGCCGAACAAACCATAGGCATAGGCCCCGGCCTTGCCGGTGGCCGCACTGCCGGCCTGCGCAACGCCGTAAAGGCTTGGCGTCAGCTCGCGCGTCATGACAAAGGCGATCTGGCCGATCGCGTCCTCGCTGCCGTCCTTGAAGCGGACCTTGGGCAGGTACTGGTAGCTGGCGAACATTTGCTGGGTGCGCACGGTGCCGGACTGTTGCTCAAAACTGCTGCCGATCGAGGGGGTTTGATCCAGCGGCAAGGCCAGGCCCAGGCGCACAAAGCGGGTCGAGAACTGCCCGTCCGGCGCGTAACTGAGGCCGCCGTCAAGCCGCAGGGTGGCGCCCCAGGGGCTGATCCAGCGCAGCGTCGGGCCGGCGCGCAAGAGCCAGCCGTTGCCGGTATCGACATTGCCGCCGCCGGCCAAACCGGCACCCAGCTGGCCACCGACGCGCAGCTTGGGGCCCCACAGCGGCCAGTCCTGGCCGGCCGTGGCCAGCACCTCCATATAGCCGTCCACGCCGCCCTGTGCAGCGCCGGCGGCCTCCACCCCCCACCAACTGCCGTCGGCAATGTACTGGCGCAGGTCGGCGCCGGCAAAGCCGATGCGCCCGGTGCTGGGCTTGCCGCTGCGGTCACGCGTGCCCGAGCGTGGGTAGGCGAAGCCGCCCTGCAAGGCGATCTCGTCAAAGCCCAGGCCGGTGCGCTGGCTGGCGCGGCCCTTTTTGCCGGCGTCACTGGGTGCGAAACTGGCAAAGTTGCTCGCCCGCCCCAGCACCAGACCGAGGCTGGTGTCGGAGATATTGCCGCTGGGGAAGCGTGTATGCGCAAGTGCCAGGCCGCCATACCAAGAGTCTGCCTCCATGCGCAGCGACAGCTCGGGGCGCAGCATCAAGCCGCCACCAAAGCGCACCTGATCCGTGCCGACCCCGCCGCCCGCGCCGGCATACAGCCCGGCCGCCAGATGCGTGGACGAGCTCAGGCGCCAGCGCCGCTGGCCGGTGAAGCCCATCGTGAACAGCCCACCATAGTTGCCCTGCGCGGCGCCGTAGACGCTGGGGCCGAAACCCCATTCTTCGTCCACCGCCATCAAATAGCTCAGGCCCAGCAAGGCGATGCGGTCGCCGTTGGGCAAACGCATCGGCGTCCAATTGCTTTCAACGGCGGCCGGACGGGCGGGGCCGGGGCGCACGAGTTCGGATGTTGAACCTTGGGATTGGGCTAGGGCCGGCTCAGCCGCGGCAATAGCCAGCGCGATCGCGCTGGCGGCAAATGTAGAAAGGCGAATCACAGTCATTGTTTTTTCTTTGCCCGCGGATGCGCGGCGTCGTAAATTTTCGCGAGATGTTGGAAGTCCAACTGCGTGTAAATCTGTGTGGTGGTGATGTGTGCGTGGCCCAGCAACTCCTGCACCGCGCGCAGGTCACCGCTGGACTGCAAGATGTGCGAGGCAAACGAATGCCGCAACATATGCGGGTGCACATGGGCCGGCATGCCGGCGGCCAGCGCGCGCGCCTTCAAGCTGGCGCGGATCTGCACCGCACCCAGGCGGGCGCCGCGCTGCCCGACCAGCAGTGCCGGCTCATCGCTGCGCGCCAGCTGACCCCGCAGGCTCAGCCAGGCCCGCAAGGCGGCCAGCGCGGCCGAGCCTATAGGCACCGAACGGCGCTTCGACCCCTTGCCCAGCACCGTTGCCTCGGCCGCCACCAAATCTATCCAGCCCAGCGATGCCGGCCCGGCTTGCGCGTCCATGCCCACCAGCTCGGAAACGCGCAGGCCGCAGCCATACAGCAGCTCGACCATGCAGCGATCACGTGCTTCGATGCGCGCATCCACCACCGCAGCGGCATCGGCCGCATTGGCAGTGAAGTTGGCCAATTGCACCGCATCGTCAACGGCCAAGGCCTTGGGCAAGGGCTTGGCCGCTTTGGGCGCCCGCAGGCCATCAAAGGGATTCAGCTCGACCAAGCGCTCGGCACCCAACCAGCGGTAGAGCCCGCGCCAGACCGACAAATGCAGGGCCATGCTGCGCGGACCCAGTTCGATGTCACGGTGCAATTGGGCCGCCAGGCTGCGCGCTTGATGGGGGCGCAGCGTCAGCAAAGCGGTGCCGGTTTGCCCGGCCAAGCTTTGCAGGCGCAGCAAAGCATCCGCATAAATGACCAGGCTGCGCGGCGCCAAGCGGCGCTGTACCCGGATGTGCTCCATATAAGCGGCCAAGGGCGCCGCCAGTGGCTGCGCCTCGTCGCCTTGCTCGCTACCCTCAGACCGCGGCGCTTGCTTCACCACTGACAGCCAGCAACCTGGCCAGCGCCGCGCTGGCGATATCGCCGACCCGGGCCAGGAACTCGGTGCCCATTTCGGCGGTGTAGCGGGTCGGGTCGGGTGAGCCCAGCACCAGCAGGCCGAAGCTCTGGCTGGGCTTGCCGTAGGTCAGCGGGATCAGCGCCAGCGAGGTGGCCGCGCCGTGGCTGCCACCCTCTTGGCTGCGCAACCACTGCGCGGCCTCAAAGCCGGAGTTGATGCCGCAATAGGGCTGACTCAGGCTGGCCGCGAAGCTCTTCACATCGGGGCTGACGGCTTGCGCAAACTCGGCCTCGGCATGGGCGGGCGCGACATTCCATATCCGCAGACCGGCCTGCGGAATCATGAATTGATGGCGCAACTCATGCAGCAGCACGGTGGGCAACTGGGCCGCATCCGAGGTCAGCATCAGGCTCTTGGTCCAGCGGTGCAGGCGGTCGGCGATGCCGACGTTCTCCTGGCCGTTGCGAATCATCTCGATGATCTTGGACTCCAGGCCCTTGATCTTGTCGCGCAGCATTTCGGCCTGGCGCTCCTGCAG
Source organism: Roseateles sp. (assembly GCA_018780415.1). Classification (GTDB taxonomy): domain Bacteria; phylum Pseudomonadota; class Gammaproteobacteria; order Burkholderiales; family Burkholderiaceae_C; genus Paucibacter_A. The sequence goes on from JADMJQ010000290.1 coordinate 9,682, forward strand.
CGACACCGCCCTGGCGCCATGCGGATGGCTCAGTTGCACGGTGGCGAGCAGCTCGGCGTGGCGCTCAAAAAAGCCCGGCGTCTTGGCCAAAAAATCGGCGATATCTTGCTCGGTAATGACTTGCCTTGACTCTTCTTGATTGCTCACAGCGCTATCTCTCCTTCAAATACGGTTTGTGCCGGCCCGGTCAAGAAAACCGGCGCCTGCAAGCCGGCACTGAGCCCGGCCCATTCAATTTTCAAATCGCCGCCGCGCGCATGTACCTCGACGGCCTCGTCCAGCAGCCCCAAGCGAATGCCGGCGACCACGGCCGCGCAAGCGCCGGTGCCACAGGCCAGCGTTTCACCGGCATCGCGCTCGAACACGCGCAGCCGCACTTCGCTGCGCGACACAATCTGCATAAAACCGGCGTTCACCTTGCGGGCGAAGCGCGCATGCGCCTCGACCAAGGGGCCGAGCGTCGGCACCGGCGCGCTGTCGACGCTGTCCACCACCTGCACCGCATGCGGATTGCCCATGGACAGCACCGCCACCTCGCAATCCGCGCCCTCCAAGGGCCAGAGTTCGAAGCCATTGAGCAGGCGCGGGCTCAGTCCGTTGGCATCAAACGGCAGCTTTGCGTGCTCGAACACCGGCGCGCCCATGTCCACGCAAACGCGGCCGTCGTCGCGCAAATGCAGCTCCAGCACCGCGTTGATCGTCTGCACCCGAATGCTGCGCTTGCTCGACAAGCCCTGTTCGGCCACATAGCGCACAAAGCAGCGCGCGCCATTGCCGCAATGCTCGACCTCGTCACCGCTGCTGCCGTTGAAGATGCGATAGCGGAAGTCGATGCCGGCGGAGTCGCTGCGCTCAATCACCAGGATCTGGTCGCAGCCGACGCCGAAGCGCCGATCGCCCAGATGGCGGATCTGCGCGGGGCTCAGGCTCAGCGGGCTTTGCAAGGCATTGATGACCACAAAGTCATTGCCGGCGCCCTGCATTTTGGTGAAGCGAAGTTTCATCGCCCGATTATCGCCGCTAGCGATATAGAGATGGCTCGCCCTCGGGCCGGGTCTTGAAGCGCCGGTGCACCCACAGATACTGGGCCGGATTCTCACGAATGCGCGCTTCCAACCAGGCGTTCATCTGCGCCGCGTCGGCCTCCAGATCGCCACTCGGGTAGCCGGGCGGCGCGGCCCAAACCTCCAGCTCATAGCCCTGCCCGCCCGGCAGCATAGTCGCCACCAGTGGCACCACCAACATGTCCATGCTGCTGGCGATCTTGGCCGGCGCCAGCAAGGTGCAGGTGGGGATGCCGAAGAAGGGCACAAAGGCCGAGTCCTTGCGGCCGAAGTCCATATCCGGCAGGTTGAAGAAGGCATGGCCCTGGCGAATCAAACGCAGCACCGGGCGAATGCCTTCTTCCCGAATGACCGAGGTGGTGGCGCCGAAACGGCTGCGGCCGGCCAGCATTTGTGCATCAAAAACCGGGTTGCTTTGGCGCTGGTAGACGAACACGCCAGGGGTTTGCTGGTTCAGCATCAGGCCGTTGCCCACCACATCCAGGCCGGCGAAATGCGGCACCCACCACATCACCGCCGCCGGGCTGTTCTCCGCCACCTTGATGTCGCCCTTGATGCGGATCAGCCGGCGCAGCCGCTCGGGCGAGGCAAACCACAGCAAGCCGCGCTCAAGGATGCTGCGGCCCATCCAGCCGAAATGCTGGCGCGCCAGCAGCTCGCGCTCGGCGCTGGACTTTTCTGGAAAGCACAGTTCCAGATTGCGCAGCGCAATGCGCCGACGCGACCGCGCCACCCGCCAGAGCACGGCGCCCAGCCCCTGACCCAGGGCCGCCAAAACGCCCAAGGGCAGGAAATGCAACAACCACAGCAAGACGATGGCGAGGTGAGCAGCGATGCGGGCGCCCATGCTCAGGCACCTTCCTTGGAAGTGGGCGGATTGGGCGTCGGGGCGCTCGCGATGTCGAGGCCGCGCGGATGCTTGTAACGGTTATAGCCCCAGAGGTACTGATGAGGTGCGAGTCGAATCATTTCTTCCATGGCCTGGTTGATGCTGGTCGCGGCCGATTCTGCAGGCATATCGGGCGCAATCACCGGCGCCGGCCGAACATGCACCACATAGCCGCGCCCTTGCGGCAAACGCTCGCCCCAGATCAACAAGGCGGTGGCGCCGGTTTGTTGCAGCAGGCGAGCGGCCAGCGTCATGGTGTAGGCCGGGCGGCCAAAAAAGGGCGCCCACAGCCCCAGGCCCTGCGGCGGCACTTGGTCGGGCAAGAGCCCGATCGACTGGCCCTGGCGCAAGGCACGAATCATTTGCCTCACGCCGGCCAGCGTCGCCGGCGCGGTGGCGAGGCCCGGGCGACCGCGCGAATCATCAATGACCCGCCGCAACCAAGCTTGTTTGGCGGGTCTGAACAACACCGTGATGGGCGCCTGCGCCGATGCAAAGCGCTCGGCATAGGCTTGCGCACAGATCTCAAAACAACCCAGATGCGGCGTCAAAAACACCAGGCCACGCCCCTGCGCCAAGGCCTGCTCGACCAACTCGATGCCCTGCCACTGCACGACCTCCCCGAGCGCCTGGCTGGGCGGGCGCATCCACAACCAAGGCAGCTCGGCAATCATGCGGCCTGCCTCCTTGATGCCGCCGCGCGCTGCGCTCCAAGGCAAACCGGCAATCTGCACATTGGCGCGGTAGCGCTGCCTATAGCTGGCGGACGCTGCGTACACCAAACAGCCGGCCAGCGCGCCCAATGCATGCAAAACCCGCAGGGGTAAGCGCGAGAGCATTCGAAACAACATCAACATATTTTCTATAATCCAAAAATCGCCGAGTTAAATTGGACAACTTGCGGGGCGATGCGGGCTTTATTCACAAGATTGAAACACCCGCCGGGCAGCGATGCTCAACAAATGCTGCTAAAGCGTTCGCCGCGTCACTTGACAGCACGGCAACGCCGATCAACTGTTAACTGGAGTGTAAAAGTGGCGAACAACGATTTCTTATTTACTTCTGAATCCGTTTCCGAGGGTCACCCGGACAAATGCGCGGATCAGATCTCGGACGCGATTCTCGACGCAATCTTCGAGCAAGACCCGCGTTCGCGCGTCGCCGCCGAAACGCTGTGCAACACCGGCCTGGTTGTGCTGGCCGGTGAAATCACCACCAATGCCCATGTCGACTACATCCAGGTCGCGCGCGACACGCTCAAGCGCATTGGCTACGACAACACCGAATATGGCATCGACTACAAGGGCTGCGCGGTGCTGGTCGCCTATGACAAGCAAAGCAATGACATCGCCCAAGGCGTTGACCATGCCTCCGACGACCACCTGAATATCGGCGCGGGCGACCAGGGCCTGATGTTCGGCTATGCCTGCGACGAAACGCCCGAGCTGATGCCGGCGCCGATTTACTACGCCCACCGACTGGTCGAGCGCCAGGCCCAATTGCGCAAAGACGGCCGCCTGCCGTTTCTGCGCCCGGACGCCAAGAGCCAGGTGACCATGCGTTATGTGGACGGCAGGCCGCATTCGATCGACACCGTGGTGCTGTCCAGCCAGCATGCGCCCGAGATGAGTGACGGCAGCAAGATGAAGCCCGAGTTCATCGAGGCGGTGATCGAAGAAATCATCAAACCGGTCTTGCCCAAGGAATGGCTGAAAGACACCAAATACCTGATCAACCCGACCGGCCGCTTCGTCATCGGCGGCCCGCAAGGTGATTGCG
>JADMJQ010000112.1 GCA_018780415.1 Roseateles sp.
TGGATATGACGTTCATCGGATCTGATTCAACCCTGTGGGGGTCAGCCGGCCGTAGCTGCTGGCGCCTAGGAGATTCACGGGGGCATTCATTCGGTGGTTCGATCCTGCGACACTTCTCCGCGCAGCATGGCTATCTCATCTTGCAACTGCTCAAACTCGCGTTCTTTGCGCTCCAGAAATGCGCGCGCAAATTGCAACTTGGCGCTGGCTCCGCCCGGCGTCAGCACATAGGCATAAGCCCATTTATTGTCGGCGCGGCGGAAGTTGTTGACCTTCACCCAACCACGATCGACAACTGCACGCAGGCAGAAGTTGACCTTGCCGACGCTGACGCCCAAGCGGGAGGCCAAATCGCGTTGATTTGTGGTCTGGTGGCCGGCAATTTGGCTTAGCAGCTGATAGTCGAGGTCGTCGGTGGGCATGAGGTCTGAATCGGAACCATCTGTTCAGGGTCTGAACAGATTAGGACTTTAACATGCTTCGTGCGGTCAATCGGCGAGTCTACTTGCGGCCAAAGGCCGTACTTAAGCGCCTGAATTTCTCGGCCTTGCTCGGATCCTGCTTGGCTTCCCGCCAGAAGTGCCTTACCGGAATGACGATCACCAACAGCAGCAGAACGGCGAATGCCGCCATCAAAGCCGCAGAACCCCGCTTCGGCTTGCTCTTGTACTCCGGCGGCGTCGCGACATCCACCACCTGAATCAACGCGCCTTCGCGGCTTTCATCGAGCCGGGCGACTTCGTACTGCCGTGAGAACAGCTCGAACAAGGATTCCTGGTACTTAAACTCGCGATAGCGGCTGACATAGTCCGAGTCATTCGGGCTGTTGACCGAACTCTCGAGCTTGGTCAATTGAGCCCTGAGCGCGGCCAGCAAGCCCAGTTGCTGCTGCAACTCGGGCGCTGAGTCGGCCAGCGCCCGTCTCAGCGTCTGCAAACGTACTTCGGCCGAGGTGACTTCGGCCTTCAGCCTGGCATAGCCTTCGGCCGCTGCCTTGGGCTCGGCCTTCAAGGCGCCGGCGTTAAAGCCACTGCCCTGCAGGACGGTTTGTGCTTCTGTCAGTTGAACTTTGGTGCGTTTCAGCTGATTTTCAAAAAATGCCCGGCGCTGCTGCGCTTCGGTCAAGGCGAGTTCTGAGGACAAGCGCCTCAGTTCAATCACATGTTGGTTGGCCAAGTCGGCGGCCAGTTGCGGGCTGGTGGCGTCCGCCTCCACCGTGATCAAGCCATCCTTCTTCCCCAGTGCGATGCGCATATTGCTTTCCAGGATCTTGCGGGCATGAAAACGGTACTTGGCTTCGTAGACATCCATCAGCTTTAACTGATCAATGATGCGATCTTCAACATTGACGCTTTGCATCAGCGCCACATATTGGTCGCCGGGGCTCTTGATGCCGGCCGCACCACCGGCCAAGCCGGACAGGGCGCCCAAGGAGGCGAGTGCGGAGGCGGCCGAGCTTTGCTGCTGCTGCGGAGGCAGAAAGCTCGTTTTGGCGGTGTAGGTCGGTGCGATCAAGTAGGTGGCGCCGAGTGCAATCGCGCCGGCAGCAATGGGTGCTACCACGAGAAGCCGCCAGCGGGCAGCCAAGATCGTCAGCAGTTCCAGCAGATCAATTCCCTCATCGTCCGTTTGTTTGTCGTTGGGTGCAATTTGGGCTTGCGTTGGGTTCACTTGAGTCACAGGTAAAAGGGCTCCGTAATCACGTTCAATCGACTGACCAATTTATCTATCAGTCGATCAATCAGTTCTTTAGCGTCTTCAGCGCCGCAGCACCCAAAGCGAACTGCGCAAGAATCTGCGTCCAGTCTTTGGCTTCTTGCATAAACGTGGTCTTGTCCATTTCTTCCGGAACGAAGACGGTGTCACCGGGCTCGGCATTGAGTCCTTCCACGCTGCCGGAAGTGAACCAACCGCCCCCGCCTTGCCTGGCACTGACCACACTGCCATTGGCGCGCACCACAAAGGTGCTGCCGTTGTCGGCGCCCTTGGTCGGGCCGCCGGCAAGCTTCATGAAGTCACCGACCGAACTGCCTTGTGCATACAAATAGCTGCCGCCGTTGAATACGCTGCCGAAGACGCCGATGCTGGTTGGGCGAGGCGGAATCTGAATTCGGTCGCCGTCCTCAACGATCAAGTCGGGCAGGCTGCTTGCGCTTGGAGGCAGTTGTAAAACGATACGGCCGGTGGGTTTGACGGCGCGCAACGTCTCCAACAAGCGATCACTGCTTTGCGCTTTTGCGGCCTGGGCGGCACTGTCTGTGCCGGCTACAACTTTCTGGCTGGCGCTTTTGCGCGTAAATTCTGATTCGAGGTTACGCAAAGCTCGGTTGTAGTTCTCGGTCTGCGTGATGCGCACGCTCTCACGGCTGAAATCGGTGCCGTAAAGAAACGCGCCCGGCGTTAAGCCGCCGGCGGCCTTGATGGCGTCTGCCAAGGTGCTGGTTGCTGGCAAGATGAATTCGCCCGGCCTCTGCACTTCGCCTTCGACCTTGACGCGCTTGCTCTGACGGTGTTGGGGCAGGGCAGCGTCAACGCTGCTGAAAGCACGCAGCACATCGCCGTCGCGAGGTTTGTCCTTGATCTGCAAAGGCAAGGGGATTTCGATGATGCGCGCTTCATTGCGCGCATCGAGCCGCTCCAGCGTAAAGCGGCTGCGGTCGGCCACGGCACTGAAGCCACCGGCCATCGCGAGTACGTCGGCCAGGGTGTCTTGCGCTTTGAGCTCAAAAATGGCCGGCTTGTTGACGCTGCCCAGCAGGGCGACTTGCGGGCCGACCGGGCCGATGTGGACGACGTCGTCGGCTTGCAGGGTCTGGTCGGCGGTCTTGTTGCCATTGATCAACAAATCATAAAAGTCGAAGCTGCTGATGGTCTTGCCGGCGCGGCGCAGTTCGATCTGGCGGAAGCTGCCGGCTGGGGAGGGGCCGCCGGCTTGCATCAAGCCGTTGACCAAGGTGGTCAGTCCACTGACATGGTAGGCGCCGGGGCGTTGGGTGAAGCCGGTGACGTAGATGCGGATGCTGCGCAGCCGACCCAGCGAGGCCGACAACTGATAGTTGCGAAAGACTTGGCTGACGCGCTGATCGATGGCAGGCGCCAAGTCTATATAGCGCACGCCAGCGACGCGGACGGGGCCGATGCGGGGCAGGGTGATGCGGCCGCTGCGATCGACGGTCAAGCGCAGATCCGCCTCAACGGAGCCCCATAGCGTGACCAGAATTTCATCGCCGACGCTGATGATGTAGTCCTGCGGGATTTGGCTGGCACTTTCTTGCACCAGGTTTTCACGGCCAGCCGGGCTCATCAATTCGGAGCCAAAGCGGCGGATCTTTTCTTCACCGACGATCGAGCGTTGGACATAGCTCTCGAATTCGCTGGGCGGCACAGGCGTTTGCGGCCTCGCTTCGGTCCTGGCGCGTGAGGCGTTGGGTTCGACTAGTTCTGCTTGAGAGTCGGTGTTGGTGCGAACGGCTTCCCGCAAGCGCAGCGGGCTGCCGCTTTGGCTGGTTTCGTCGGACATGGGGCCACTGGCTGCGTGGACCGTTGCGCTACCGATCAGCAGCGGCACCAAGACGAGTGCCGCAAGGCCCGTCAGCCTGAACAGGCCGTTTCCGAGCGTGGCGCCCACATGCGCGGGTTCGCGTGAGCTGTGCTTGCCGATTCCCGATTGCCGAATTTCGCTGACCTTCATTTACTCTCGCTTGGTGTTGTTCTACAAGTGCCTACCTGCTGAAGGTACTTGATGGCGAGGCGGATTCTAGCCGGCGTTCGTCGGCGACTCGGGGAAAGCCCGCGGGTCACTGGCTACACTTGCGCTCATGCTTCATCTCATCGTTCCTTTTTTTATTGCGACCGCGATCACACTTTTCGTGATCCATTCGGCTCGCACGCATGGGCATCTGTCCGCAGATATCGACTTGTCCGGCCCGCAAAAGTTTCATGCAACGCCGGTGCCGCGAGTCGGCGGGCTCGGCATGTATTTGGCCCTTTTGGTCCTGGCCTCGCTGGTGTGGTTCAAGGGCGGCGCGGATGCCAGGCTGGGGTTTCTGTTGCTTTTATGCGGATTCCCGGCCTTTGCTGCCGGCTTGATTGAGGATCTGACCAAGACGGTGTCGCCGGCCAAGCGCTTGCTGGCTACCGCCGTGTCGGGTGCCTTGGCGTTTTGGCTGCTGGAGGCGCAAATCACCCGCACCGACATCCCCGGCCTTGATTGGATTGTGGCGACGACGCTTGGGTCGCTGGCGGCCACGGTGTTCACCGTGGCCGGTGTGGCGAACTCGGTCAATATCATTGACGGCTTCAATGGCTTGTCGTCGATGTGCGTCAGTCTGATGCTGATGACCTTCGGCTTTGTCGCCTTCCAGGTGGGTGATATTGAGCTGGCGCTCTGGGCGCTGGCCGGTGTCGGCGCGATCCTGGGGTTTTTCGTTTGGAACTTTCCGGCCGGTTTGATATTTCTGGGTGACGGCGGCGCTTACTTTTTGGGCTTTTTCATGGCCGAGATTGGCATCTTGCTGATTGCCCGTCACCCTCAGGTTTCGCCGCTGTTTCCCCTGATGGTGTGCATTTACCCGGTGTTCGAAACGCTGTTCTCGGTCTACCGGCGCCGTTTTATCCGCGCCGCGCCGTCGGGTCAGCCGGACGGCATCCACTTGCATTCGCTGATTTACCGCCGCTTGATGCGCTGGGCGGTGGGCGCGCGTGATGCGCGCGCGATGACGCGCCGCAATTCGATGACCGCCCCTTATCTGTGGACCTTGTGTGTTTCATCGCTGGCGCCGGCACTTTTGTTCTGGGACTCGACGCCGATGTTGCTGGGCTGCATGCTCTTGTTCGGCGTGACCTATGTGGCGCTGTATTGGCGCATTGTTCGGTTCAAAACGCCTCGGTGGATGGTGTTTCGGGGTGACGTGATGGGGGCGCAGGCCACATCGGTTGCCGCCAAAGCCGCGGACAAACCCGAGTGAACCCGCGGCATAGCGGATAATCAAGAGATGACCGACACCCAAATCACGCAAGCTGCTCCTGAACCAACCCCGGCGCGTTTCGATACGCTGCCCCTCGACGCCAAGCTTTTGCGCGCCGTTGATGACTCAGGTTACGCCCTGATGACGCCGATTCAAGCCAAGGCGATTCCCATCGTTTTGGACGGGCGCGATGTGATGGGTGCGGCGCAAACCGGCACCGGCAAGACAGCCGCGTTTTCTATCCCGCTGCTGCAGCGCATGCTCAAGCATGAGAACGCCAGCGCCTCGCCGGCACGGCATCCGGTGCGCGCCTTGGTGCTGGCGCCTACACGCGAGCTGGCCGACCAGGTCGCCAACAATATCAAGGCCTACGCCAAGCACACCAATCTGCGTGTGACTGTGGTGTTTGGCGGCATCGACATGAAGCCGCAGACAGCTGTTCTGAAGGGCGGCGTCGAGGTGTTGATCGCCACGCCCGGCCGCTTGCTCGACCATATCGAGGCCAAGAACTGTGTGTTGAATCAGGTTGAGTATGTGGTGCTGGACGAGGCCGACCGCATGCTGGACATCGGTTTCTTGCCGGACCTGCAGCGCATCCTGAGCTTTTTGCCGAAGGCGCGCCAGACTTTGCTGTTCTCGGCCACGTTCTCGCCCGAGATCAAGCGCCTGGCCCAGAGCTACTTGCAAGACCCCTTGCTGGTGGAGGTGGCGCGTCCGAATGCCACCGCCACCAACGTCGAGCAGGTGTTCTACAGCGTTACCGACGACGAAAAGCGTCTCGCCGTGACCCAGACCTTGCGTCAGCGCGGCATCAAGCAGGCGATTGTGTTTGTCAATTCCAAGCTGGGCGCGGCCCGACTGGCTCGTTCCTTTGAGCGCGATGGTCTGCGGACTTCGGCCTTGCATGGCGACAAGTCGCAAGACGAGCGCCTGAAGGCACTGGATGCCTTCAAGGCCGGCGAAGTTGACATTTTGGTGGCAACCGATGTGGCCGCGCGCGGGCTTGACATCGCCGATTTGCCTGCGGTGTTCAACTTTGATGTGCCCTTCAATGCGGAGGACTACGTGCACCGTATCGGCCGTACTGGCCGTGCCGGCGCGTCGGGCGTGGCGGTGACCTTGGTGACCCGCTCGGACGCGCGCTTGATGTGTGACTTGGAGAAATTGCTCAAGCGCACGATCGAGTTGTCGCCGATAGAGCTGGAAGACACTCGGCCGGGCGCCCGCCCGGAACGCTCGGAGCGGCCACAGCGTGCGCCGCGCGAATGGGATGCCCGTCCGGCCGATGTTGCTGCAGCGCCGGCCGCTGCGGCGCCGCGGCCGGCCTACCGCGCCCCGGCACCGCAACGCGATGCGTTTTTTGACAAACCCTATGAGGCCAGCGCAAGCGCAGAGTTGCCGGCTTGGGATAAGGGCGCCGGCGCCTCGGCGGCGCCGCGTGGCCTGTCGGCGAATATCCGGCCCAAGCGCAAAGTTGCTGCTTTGTTCGGTGCCAAGGCCCCAGCGGCGACGCTGGAATCCTGATTGCCTGAGTCCCGAACCCCAGTTCGAGACTCAGGCATGTCAGGCCAATAGCGCGAATACCGCCGGGATCTTGTCCGGCAGTGATTCTCCCGAGCTGCGCCATTGCTCCACCGTTGCCGAGCGGGTCCAGCCCTGTTCAAGGCTGAGGCCGCAGCTGACCGACAGCCGCGTATGCGGCTTAAGCGTGGTCAGCAGGGCCTGTAGCAGGGCGGAGTTGCGGTATGGCGTTTCAATCATCAGCTGGGTCTGCTGCTGGCGTGCCGACAATGCCTCCAGCTCGCGGATGCGTGCTGCACGCGCCGGCGCCTCGACCGGCAAGTAACCGACAAAGGCAAAGCTCTGGCCGTTCAGGCCGCTGGCCGACAGCGCCATCAGCAGGGCGCTGGGCCCACTCAGCGGAATCACCTCAATATCCGCCTCGTGAGCGGCGGCTACCAGCAGGGCGCCGGGGTCGGCCACGGCCGGCAAACCGGCTTCTGAATTCAGGCCCAGGTCGTGACCGGCCAAGGCCGGGGCGAGCAGGGCGTTCCAGGCCTGGTTTTGGCTGGCGGCGTCGGCCGAACGGCCTTTGGGTAGACGCGGCAGCTCGCTGATGTGCAGGCTTTGCAGCGGCTGGGCCAGCGGCACCAGCGCGTCCACGCGCTTCAAAAATGCGCGGGTCGTCTTGGCGCTTTCGGCGGCCCAATACTCGAGCCGGGCGGCGGTTTGAATGATGTGAAGCGGCAGTACTTGCTGCAGATCCACGACGGCGCCCTCGACGCCAAAGTCCAAGGTATTTGGAATCAGGTAGAGCCGGCCCTTCTTCATGCTGGGGCTCCGTTCTTGTTCAGAGCGAGCAGCGGGTCCAGGCCGGCCCGGCGCAGCAATTGGGTGGTGCGTATCAGGGGCAGGCCGATCAAGGCGCTGGGGTCGTCCGATTCAATGGCGGCGAGCAGGGCAATCCCCAGTCCTTCGGACTTGGCGCTGCCGGCACAGTCATAGGGTTGCTCCGCAAGCAAATAGTTGTTGATTTCGACGGAACTCAGCTCTCTGAATTGCACTCGCACCGGGGCGATTTCGACGGCGCTGAAACCGGATTCGGCGCACACCACCGCCACGGCGGTGTGGAACAGTACCGATTGGCCACTCATGGCGCCGAGTTGCTCGACAGCGCGTGCGTGGTTGCCGGGTTTGCCCAAGGCCTGCCCGTGCAGGTCGGCAACCTGGTCGGAGCCAATCACGATGGCGTGCGGAAAGCGTTGGGCGACGGCTTGGGCCTTGGACAAGGCTAGTCGGGCGGCCGTTTGCGCCGGCGCCTCGCCGGGAAGCGTGGATTCGTCCAACTCCGGCGCGAACACCTCAAACGGCAGGCGCAGGCGCTCCAGAAGCTCGCGCCGGTAGCGCGAGCTGGAGCCTAGGATCAGGGATCTAGAGGGTTTGATGTCATTCATCCGCAGATTTTCGCATTGCTATCGCCAGTCGGGCGCTCATGGCCTCGATTGGCCGCCTACACTTGAATCATGAAAGAGTCTATGTTTTTACCGGATAAGTTGGATGTCGCGGCTTTTGCACGCGATGGTGGGCAAATCAGCGGCTCCGTGGCTGCGAGCAGCCTGTTGCGCTTCGCTGAATCCGCCGCTCCCGAGGCGCCTGCGAGCACCTGGCCTGCGATCAAATGGTCGGCCCGCGGGGAGCGCCGCGAACCGCGTGGAGCGCAGGCGCAGACCTGGCTCCACTTGGAAGCAGTGGGCTCTGCCCAACTGACCTGCCAGCGGTGCTTGAGGCCCGTGTTGGAACCTGTCGAGTTTGCCCGCTGGTTTCGTTTTGTGCAGGATGAGGCGGCGGCGGCCGGCATTGACGCCGACAGCGAAGAGGATCTGTTGGTCCTGTCGCGCACTTTCAATCTCTTGGAATTGATTGAAGATGAGTTGCTGCTGTCCCTGCCTTTGGTGCCAAGGCATGAGGAGTGCCCGGAGCCGCTGGCCGTGCCGTCTGACCCGGATGCGCTGTCGGACGCGGTGGGGGCTGAGCGCCCGCACCCGTTCGCCGCACTTGCCGCGTTGAAGAAACCAGGGCCGGCTCAATAGCGCTTGAGTCAGGGCGCTTGGCTGAAAATGCCGATGCATGCTACAATGTCCGGCTTTCCCCGGTTCGAGCATCAAAGTGGTGTGCCGCGAAGCTTGGTTTTGGGTAGGTCGGTGAGTGAAAAGCTCGCCGAGCGCCTCGGTCAATGTTTGCAGGCAGCTGGCGCATGGTGCGCATAAGCTCGTGACGCTTGAGTACATAGCAACGCGGCTCCCGGGGTGTCAGGGCCGCAAGATCAGCGATGAACGGATCATTCCTTTCGTCGATTGCGCTCTGAATCACCGGAGCCTTAGGAGAATTTCATGGCAGTTCAGCAAAACAAAAAGTCCCCATCCAAGCGCGGCATGCACAACTCGCATACGGCCTTGGCCAACCCTGGCATCGCTATCGAGCCAACAACGGGTGAAGTGCATCTGCGCCACCACATCAGCCCAACCGGTTTCTACCGTGGCCGCAAGGTCCTGAAGACCAAGGCTGACGCCTCCTAAGATTTTTGCTTTCGCACGGCTCCTGGGCGGTGCGTTGGTTTGATCTGCTATGGCTCATGAAATCCCGGCCTGTGCCTAGTTGCAGTGCCGGGTTTTTGTGTTGTTATGCACTGGTTTTTGCTGCTCTTGCTGGCCACGCGGCGCGCAGCGAGTGCTGGCTCTGCCCGAATCGCCTTTTTTGCCGAGTTCACTAGCCGGCCTGTATTGATGTCAACAATCGACTCCAGTCACGTTTCCAAGCCAGCCGCGATTCCGGTGAAGCCACTCGATGTTGTGCGCTTGGCGATTGACTGCATGGGCGGCGATCACGGGCCCTCGGTGACCTTACCGGCGGCCAAGGCTTTTTTGGCCCGCCATCCAAATGCGGAGTTGCTTCTGGTTGGCTTGCCTGAGGCCTTGCAAGAGGCGGCCGCCTGGCCGCGCTGCACCATCGTTGCCGCCACCGAAGTGGTGCAAATGGACGACACGGTGGAGGTGGCCCTGCGGCGCAAGAAGGACTCTTCGATGCGCGTGGCCATCAATCAGCTGAAGTCGGTGGATGGCGCGGCCCCGCGGGCCGATGCCTGCGTGTCGGCAGGCAACACCGGTGCGTTGATGGCCGTCTCGCGCTATCTGCTGAAGACGCTGGACGGCATCGATAGGCCGGCGATTGCCTCGGTGATGCCTACCCAAACCGGCGGCTACACCACCATGTTGGACCTGGGCGCCAATGTTGACTGCACGGCCGAGCATCTGCTGCAATTCGCCCTGATGGGCAGTGCGTTGGTGTCGGCGGTGGACGGCAAGGACGAGCCCAAGGTCGGCCTGCTGAATATCGGCGAAGAAGTCATCAAGGGAAGCGAAACCATCAAGCGTGCCGGTGAGCTGCTGCGCCAAGCAGGTGCGGCGGGCCAGCTGAACTTCATCGGCAATGTCGAAGGCAAGGATATTTTTACCGGCGAGGTTGACCTGGTGGTCTGTGACGGTTTCGTCGGCAATGTGGCGCTGAAAACCGCCGAAGGATTGGCGACGATGATCATCAGCATCATCCGCCAGGAGTTCGGGCGCAGCTGGCTGAGCAAGCTGGCGGCGATGCTGGCCATGCCGGTGTTGAAGCGCTTCAAGGCGCGGGTGGATCACCGGCGCTTCAACGGCGCGGCCTTGCTGGGCCTGCGTGGCCTGGTCTTCAAGAGCCATGGTGCGGCCGATCAGCTGGCCTTCGAGACGGCGCTGAACCGGGCGTATGATGCCGCCCGCAACCGGTTGCTAGCCCGGGTACACGACCGCATCATCGCCGCCTTGCAAGCCCAGCCCTCGAATACCGAGGCCTTGGGTACCGAGGCCGGTGTTTCAGAAGTTTCAGGAAATATGGCGACCCCGGTCGTTCAAGCTGCATGACATCAAGCACCCCGACCGCCTTGACCAACCGCTACTCCCGTATTCTTGGCACCGGCAGTTATCTGCCGCCGAATCGTTTGAGCAATGCCGATCTGGTCGCGCAACTGGCCAAGGACGGCATCGAAACCTCGGATGAGTGGATTGTTGAGCGCACCGGCATCCGGGCGCGTCACTTTGCCGAGCCAGGCGTGACTGCCAGCGAGTTGGCCTTGCCGGCCGTGCAGGCGGCACTGGCCGCTGCGGGCGTGGCGGCCAGCGAGATCGATCTGATCATCGTCGCGACCTCGACGCCCGATATGGTCTTCCCGTCCACCGCCTGCCTGCTGCAGGCCAAGCTGGGTGTGGCGGGCGCCGCTGCCTTTGACGTGCAAGCCGTTTGCTCGGGCTTTGTCTACGCGCTGACGGTCGCCGACTCGATGATTCGTACCGGCGCGGCGACCAAGGCCTTGGTCGTCGGCGCCGAAGTGTTTTCGCGCATTTTGGACTTCAAGGACCGCACCACCTGCGTGCTGTTCGGCGATGGCGCTGGCGCCGTGGTGCTCGGGGCCAGCGAGGTGCCGGGCATCCTGGCCTGCGAATTGCACGCCGACGGGCGCCACGCCGGCATCCTGTGCGTGCCGGGCACAGTCGTCGGCGGCCAAGTGCACGGAGATCCGCTGTTGAAGATGGACGGCCAAGCGGTGTTCAAGCTGGCGGTCGGCGTGCTGGAGAAGGTCGCGCGCGGCGTGCTTGAGAAAGCCGGCCGTGTGGAGGCCGATATCGACTGGCTGATTCCCCACCAGGCCAATATCCGCATCATGCACAGCACTACCAAGAAGCTGAAGCTGCCGCTGGACAAGCTGATCGTGACCGTTGACCAGCATGGCAACACCTCGGCGGCGTCGATTCCGCTGGCGTTGGACGTGGCGGTGCGTGCGGGCAAGATCAAGGCCGGTGACACGGTGATGCTTGAAGGTGTGGGCGGAGGCTTCACCTGGGGCGCTGTGCTGCTGGATTTTTAGGCTTTTGATCTGCCTTTAACTGAACAAGACTATGACCGCAAAGTTCGCATTTGTTTTCCCCGGCCAAGGCTCGCAAGCCGTCGGCATGCTGGATGCCTGGGGCGATCACCCCGAAGTCACCCGTACCTTGGCCGAGGCCTCGGCGGCGCTGGGCCAGGACATTGGCGCGCTGATTCATGCCGGCCCCAAGGATCAGCTCGACCTGACCACCAACACCCAGCCGGTGATGCTGACCGCCGCGATCGCTTGCTATCGCGCCTGGATCGCCGAAACCGGCCTGCAGCCGGCCATCGCCGCCGGTCATTCGCTGGGCGAGTACAGCGCCCTGGTGGCGGCCGGTGCCTTGAGCCTGAGCGATGCCTTGCCGCTGGTGCGGTTTCGCGCTCAGGCGATGCAGGAGGCGGTGCCGGTCGGGGTCGGGGCGATGGCTGCGATTCTGGGCCTGGATGCCCAGGCGGTGCGCGACGGTTGCGCGCAAGCGGCCTTGGCGACCGGCGAGGCGGTTGAAGCGGCCAATTTCAATGACCCCAAGCAGACCGTGATTGCCGGGACCAAGGCCGGCGTCGACAAGGCCTGCGAGCTGCTGAAGGCGGCCGGTGCCAAGCGCGCCTTGCTCTTGGCCGTGTCGGCACCGTTTCACTCCAGCCTGATGCGCCCGGCGGCCGAGGCCTTGAAGCTCAAGCTGGCGACCACCACCTTCGCACCGCTGCAATTCCCCGTTATCAATAACGTCGACGTGGCCATGGTTGCCGATGCCGAGGGCCTGCGTGATGCCTTGTATCGGCAGGCATTCGGGCCGGTGCGCTGGGTCGAGGTGATGCTGGCGCTGAAGGCGCAGGGCCTGAGCCACATCATCGAATGCGGCCCCGGCAAGGTCTTGGCCGGCATGGCCAAGCGCATCGACGGCGACATCATCAGCGGCACCGTGCTCGACGCGGCCTCCTTGGCCGAAGCGCGCGCCTTGCTGGGCTAAAGAGAAGAACATGACAGACGCACAAACAGAAAAGCCCCAGATCGCCCTGGTCACCGGCGCCAGCCGTGGCATTGGCCGGGCTATCGCCTTGACTCTGGCTGAACAAGGCTTTGTGGTGATAGGCACGGCCACCAGCGAGGCCGGCGCCGCCGCCATCGGCACGGCCATGGCGCCCTTGGGCGGTTTTGGCCTGATGTTGGACGTCAATGATGCGGCGGCCGTCGATGCGGCGATTGATGGCATCGTCAAGACGCATTGCGGCCTGCAGGTGCTGGTCAATAACGCCGGAATTACGCGGGATACCCTGTCCATGCGAATGAAGGACGATGACTGGGACGCGGTGCTGGATACCAATCTGAAAGCGGTCTTCCGCATGAGCCGCGCGGTCATGCGCACCATGATGAAACAACGTTATGGCCGCATCATCAACATCACCTCGGTGGTCGGCGCATCGGGAAATGCGGGCCAGGCCAATTACGCCGCCGCCAAGGCCGGTGTGGCCGGCATGACGCGTGCATTGGCGCGTGAGCTCGGCAGCCGCGGCATCACCGTCAACTGCGTGGCGCCCGGCTTCATTGCCACCGACATGACCGAAGTCCTGCCCGAGGCGCAAAAAGCCGCCTTGCTGGCGCAGATTCCGGTCGGTCGTTTGGGTGACCCCCGGGAAATTGCCGAGGCGGTGGCCTTCTTGGCGTCGCACAAGGCCGCCTACATTACGGGTACCGAGCTGCACGTCAATGGCGGCATGTATATGAGCTGATTTGAATTGTGGCGAAGGCATCCCGCTTTCGCCCACCGGATTTGCCCGGCCGGTGAGGGTACTCCAGCGTGACGAAATGCCAAGTTTTAGGCGAGTCACACTAGAGGCCTTAGAATCCCGGGCTGTTCCTAGCAAACCCCCTCCTGGAGGAGTCATGAGCGATATCGAAGCACGTGTCAAAAAAATCATTGCCGAACAAC
>JADMJQ010000054.1:0-6698 GCA_018780415.1 Roseateles sp.
TGTTGCTGAACTCCAGCGTCACATAACCCTCCCACTCGGGCTCGAACGGGGTCACGTTGACGATGATGCCGCAGCGCGCATAGGTGCTCTTTCCCAAGCACACCGTCAGCACATTGCGCGGAATGCGGAAGTACTCGACCGTGCGGGCCAGGCAAAAACTGTTGGGCGGGATGATGCAGAAGTCACCCTCCATGTCGACAAAGCTCTTCTCGTCGAAGTTCTTCGGGTCGACGATGGAGCTGTAGACATTGGTGAAGACCTTGAACTCGGGCGCGCAGCGGATGTCATAGCCATAGCTGGAGGTGCCATAAGAGACGATGCGCTCGCCGGCCGCATTGGCGCGCACCTGGCCCGGCTCAAACGGCTCAATCATGCCGTGCTGCTCGGCCATGCGGCGTATCCACTTGTCACTCTTGATCGTCATCTGAATTTCCCCCGGGGTTTAGCGCGGCATTTTAGGGGTTGTCAACTGACCAGCGCCGGCGTGGTGATCTCGCCCGGCGTGCTCTTGCGCGCAAACAAGGTGTACATGGTCGGCACCACAAAGATCGTCAGCAAGGTGCCCAAGCTCATGCCGCCGACAATCACCCAGCCGATTTGCTGGCGGCTCTCGGCGCCAGCGCCGCTGGCCAGCGCCAAGGGCAAGGCACCCAGCACCATCGCGCCGGTGGTCATCAAAATCGGCCGCAGGCGCAAGGCGGCCGCCTCGACCACGGCCTCATGGACGCCGCGCCCCTGCTGACGTAACTGGTTACTGAACTCGACAATCAAGATGCCATGTTTGGTGATCAGGCCGACCAAGGTGATCAAGCCGATCTGCGAATAGACATTCAGCGTGCCACCCGACCATTGCAAGGCCGCCAGGGCGCCGACCATGGACAGCGGCACCGCCAGCAAGATCACAAAGGGGTCGATGAAGCTCTCGAACTGAGCCGCCAGCACCAAAAAGATGAACAACAGCGCCAGCACAAACACCAGGCCGAGCGCGCCACTGCTGGATTTGAACTCGCGCGACACGCCGTTCAACTCGGTCGCGTAGCCGACCGGCAAGAGCTTGGCCGCGGTCTGGTCCATAAAGGTCAGCGCCTCACCCAAGGCATAGCCGGGCGCCAGATTGGCGGTAAAGGCGACCGAGCGGCGTTGGTTGAAATGATTCAGCTCACGCGGGCTGACCGCCTCGTTGACCTTGATCAGGCTGGACAGCGGCACCATGGTGTCGCCCCGGCCGCGCACGAACAAGCGCTCGATCTGCTCGGGCGTGGCGCGGCCGGCGGCCTCGGTCTGCACCAGCACGTCATATTGATCGGCGCCGCGCTTGTAACGCGTTACCGCCCGGCTGCCCAACATCGTCTCGACCGTGCGGGCGATGGCATCCACCGACACGCCCAGATCGGCCGCGCGCTCGCGGTCGATCTCCATGAACAGCTCGGGCTTGTTGAGCCGCAAATCATTGTCGGGCTGACTCAAACCCGGATTCTTGGCCATCTCGGCCATCATTTGCTGGGTGACCTTGGCCAAATTGGCGTAGCTGTCACTGGTCACGACGACGAAATTGACCGGCCGTGAGGTAAAGCCCTGGCCGAGACTGGCCGGCGTGGTCGGGAAGGCCTGCACGCCCGGCAACAAGCTGACTTGCGGCAGCATCAGGCGCGCAATCTCTTGCGTGCTGCGGCTGCGCTCGGACCAGTCAACGGTGCGCAAAATCGCCAAGCCAGACGACACGCCGCCACCGCCCGAGAACAGAAACGCCCGATCAAACTCGGGGTACTGCGCCGCGATGCGGTCAACCGCATCGAGGTAGCGGGACGTGAAGGCCAAGGTGGCGCCGTCCGGGGCACTGATGGGCATCACGATCACGCCGCGGTCTTCCATCGGCGCCAGTTCGGACTTCATGGTGCTGAACAAGAACCAGCTGGCCGCCCCTGAGCCCAGCATCACCAACACCACCACCCAGCGGGCCCGCAGCGCAAAACGCAGGGCGCCCGCGTAGCCGTCCGAGATCCCCACCAGCACGCGCTCCATGCCGCGATCGAAGCGGCTGGGATTGGCGTTGTGGCGCAGCAATTTGCTGCACATCATCGGCGTCAGCGTCAGCGCCACAAAGCCCGACACCACCACTGCACCCGCCAGGGTCATGGCGAACTCGACGAACAAGCGGCCGGTGCGGCCGGGCGTGAAGGCCAGCGGCGCGAACACCGCCGCCAAGGTCATGGTCATCGCCAGCACCGCAAATGCGATTTCCTTGGCCCCTTTCAAGGCGGCCTGGAACGGCTCCAGCCCTTCCTCGATATGGCGGAAGATGTTCTCCAGCACCACGATGGCATCGTCAACCACCAGGCCAATCGCCAGCACCAGCGCCAGCAAGGTCAGCGTATTGACGGTGAAGCCGGCGGCGGCCATCAAGGCAAACGAGCCAATCAAGCTGATCGGAATCGTCACCAGCGGAATGATGGACGCACGCAAGGTGCGCAAGAACACAAACACCACCAAGGCCACCAGCACCACCGACTCGACAATGGTGGAGTAGACCGATTTGATCGAGCGGTCAATGAAGA
Source organism: Roseateles sp. (assembly GCA_018780415.1). Taxonomy (GTDB): domain Bacteria; phylum Pseudomonadota; class Gammaproteobacteria; order Burkholderiales; family Burkholderiaceae_C; genus Paucibacter_A. Next base: position 2,556 of record JADMJQ010000054.1, read on the forward strand.
CCGAGTTGTCATTCGCCGGCAGCACCTTGATGCTGTCGGGCAGGTCGGCCTGCAGCTTGGGCATCATCTCGCGCACGGCGGCCGAGACTTCCAGCGGGTTGGCGGTGGCTTGGCGGATCACACCCAAAGACACCGATAACACGCCATTCAAGCGCACGCGGGAGCGCTCGCTGGAGGCGGCCTCTTCGATCCTTGCCACGTCCTTCAGCCGCACGGCGAAGCCGCCGGTCTGCTTCAGGATGACCTCGGAGAACTCGGCCACCGTGTTCAGGTCGGTGCGGGCGGTGACGCTGAATTCGCGCTGCTCGCTCTCGATCCGGCCGGCCGGCACTTCCAGATTCTGGCGCCGCAGCGCATCCTCGACATCCTGCACGGTCAGCTTGTAGGCGGCCAGGCGGTCGGCATCGAGCCAAATCCGCATGCCGTATTTACGGTCGCCGCCGGTCTGCACATCGGCCACGCCCGGAATCGTCTGCAGGCGCGGCTTGACCACGCGGTTGACCAGATCGGTGATTTCGAGCGGGCTCAAAGTCTCGCTGGAAAAAGCGATCCAGATGGTCGGCTGCGCGTCGGCCTCGACCTTGGCCACCACCGGCTCATCGGCCGCGTCGGGCAGGCGCCCGCGCACCCGAGCGACGCGGTCACGCACATCGGCGGCGGCGTCATCGGGGTTTTTCTCCAGCTTGAAACGGGCGGTGATCTGGCTGGACTCGGTGCGCGAACTTGAGGTCAGCACCTCGATGCCGTCGATGCCGGCGATCGAATCCTCCAGCGGCTTGGTGATCTGGCTTTCGATCACCTCGCTGGAGGCACCCACCAGGCGCGTGCTGACCGTCACCACTGGCTCGTCGATGCGCGGGTACTCGCGCAGCGACAGCCGCCCGAAGGCGACCAAGCCGACCAGGATCAGCAGCAGTGACATCACCGTCGCAAAGACCGGTCGGCGGATAGAAATTTCTGAAATGCGCATGGCGGACTGCTTTGTCGGCTGATCTATCGGCTGGCCGAGCTGGCCGCGCTGCCTGCGCTGGCCACGACGCGCGAGACGCCCTGCTTGTCCACGTCGATGACCTTCAAGACCTGACCCTCGCCGCGCATCAGCTTGGCTTGGCCGGCCGTCACCACCCGGTCACCGGCTTTCAAGCCCGACAGAATTTCCACCTTGCCGGGCAAGCGCAGGCCCAGCTTGGCCTCGATGCGCTGGGCGGTCGGCGCCGCCGAGCCTTGCTCGACCACCTTGATGATGTATTGCTTGCCGCCCTGAGGTACCAGCGCCTCCTCGGGCACCAGCAAAGCGTTCTGATGCACGGCCAAGAGCACGCGCACGCGGGCGAACAGTCCCGAGCGCAGCTCAGGCGTGTTCGCTGGTAACTTGGCCCGCACCAACAGTGAGCGGCCGTTGGCCTCGAGCTGCGTATCCAGAGCGGCGATCTGAGCCGTGAAGGCCTTGCCGGGCAATGCGTCGAGTTGCACCTCGACCTGCTGGCCAACCTTTAGGCGCGGCACAAAGCGCTCGGGCAGACGGAAGTCCAGCCACATCGTCGAGGTGTCTTCAATGCTGACCAAATCGCTGCCGTCTTTGACATAGTCGCCCACGCTGACGCTGCGAATGCCCATCACGCCGTCAAACGGCGCGCGCACCTGCATACGGGTCAGCTGCGCCTGGCTCAAGGCCACTTGCGCCTCGGCCACCTGCAACACAGATTGCGCCTGCTCAAGCGCGCTGGTGCTGACGAAGCCCTGCGCAAGTAACTCGCTATTGCGCTTCAAGCTGGAGCGCGCGATGCTGGCCTGCGCCTGTGACTGCTGCAACTGCGCCGCTTGCAAACTGTCATCGAGTTGCACCAGCAATTGGCCCTGGCGCACGTTCTGGCCGTCGCTGAAACCGAGTTTGACGATGCGCCCGCTGACCTCGGGTTTGAGCAGCGCCGACTGGCGCGCCTTCAAGGTGCCGACGGTTTGGGCATCGTCCGGCAGGGGCGCCGACTCGACCGTGCCGACTTCAACCGGGATCGGCCCATTGGCTGCACCAGCACCCGGTGCCACTGGCGCCTTGCCCGCTGGCTTGGCATCCGGGGCCAGCGCTTGGGTTTGAGCTTGGGCTTGGGCCGGCCGGTGCTGCCACCAGTAGGCCGCGCCGCTCAATCCAAGCAAGGCCACGACAGCCACCACCGTGTGAAATTTCTTCTTTACTGTCATGCAATTCTCCGTGACGCACTCTAGCGTCAGTCCGTCATCGGTGCTTGGCGAATGGTTTGAAAAGGGTCTGAAATACGCCCTCAGCGCCGTGAGCGACGGTCGCGGTGCGCTCAACGCACAAACGAGCCGCGCACGACTGCCGCTCAAGCTTCAACGCGGCGCCGCCTCGACGCCTTGATTGGCCAACGCATCGGCGCGCTCATTGCCCGGGTCGCCAGAATGCCCCTTGACCCAGCGCCATTCCACCTGATGCAGCTTGCGCAAGGCGTCCAGCCGCTGCCAGAGGTCGGCGTTCTTGACCGGCTTGTTGTCGGCCGTCTTCCAGCCACGCCGCTGCCAACCTCCAATCCACTCGGTCATACCCTTGCGGACATACTCGCTGTCGGTGAAGACGGTGATGTCGCAGGTCCGCTTGAGGGACGCCAGCGCTTCGATCACGGCGGTCAACTCCATGCGGTTATTGGTGGTGTTGGCTTCGCCGCCGAACAGCTCTTTCTCATGCCCGCCGGCACTCAGCCATGCACCCCAGCCGCCGCGCCCAGGGTTGCCCTTGCAGGCACCATCGGTATAAATGACGACGACCGGCCGAGCGATTTTCGGAGCCGGCGCCGTGCTGGCTGGAGGAGTAACTGCTTGATTCATGGACCTTGTTCTTTGTTGTGAAGTTGCTGCACCGCGACCGCCGGTGCGCTGCTGCGCCTGGCGCTGCGTCCGCGCTCAAGCCCGAGCAAACGCATGCCGTGCACACGCTTGACCGCTTTGATGAAATAGACCGCCCCCAGCACCGGCCACCAACGGGTGCCGACCGGCTCAAGCCAGTCCCAGCGGGCCAGCCAAGCGGCCGAGCGCAGCGGTGGGGCGTAACAGCCGAATTGCGCGGCTTCGACCTCGAAGCTGAGCAGGCGCAGCCAGTCGCGCAAGCGCCAGTAACCAATGAAATCCCCGTCCTGAGGCAAAAACGGTCGTGGCCCGCCCGGCAGCACGCCGCCGAGATTCTGCCTGAGTCCCCAAAGGCTGGCCGGATTGAGCCCCAAGATCACCAGCCGGCCCTCGGGCCGCAGAACCCGCTCAACCTCGCGCAAGGTTTGATGCGGGTCAGCCGCCAATTCCAGCGTGTGCGGCAAAACCACCAGGTCCAGACTGGCGCTTTCGAAAGGCAGGCTGTCAAATTCGCAGTGCAGGGCCGCGTCGGGCGCAGCCAAGTCATGCGACCTTGTTTGCTCGGGCTGCTGCAGCGCCAACCAACGGTGCGGCATGCGGTTGCAGCGCAGGGCCGGCAAGGCGGGCAAACCGAGTTGCAGTGCATGAAAGCCGAACAAGTCGACCACCGCCGCATCCATCTGCGCCTGCTCCCAGTCCAGCAAATAGCGCCCTGGCGGGGTCTGCAGCCATGCGGCCAACTCTATAATCGCGGCTTCACCGGCCATGGACGTGAAAGAGTGAAAACAGGACTGGGTTTGACTGCATGAAACTGGAGGCCATCGCTGCCTTCGCGGACAACTACATCTGGATGCTTCACGATGGCGCCGAGGCCCTCGTGGTCGACCCGGGTGACGCCGTCCCGGTCCTTGACGCCTTGGCGGCGCGCTCGCTGCGTCTGGCTGGCATTCTAGTGACGCATCACCACGGCGACCATGTCGGCGGCTTGGCCGAACTGCTGCCGCATTTGACAGGTCCCATATTCGGTCCGGCGCATGAGCGCATGCCGGTGCCCGTAACGCCCTGCCAGAGCGGCGATCAATTTCAGCTGTTGGGCCAGACTTTCCGAGTATTGGACGTGCCCGGGCATACGGCCGGCCATATCGCCTTCTACTGCGACCAGCCTGAAGACACCGAAGCGCCTCTGCTGTTCTGCGGCGACACGCTGTTCTCGGGCGGCTGCGGGCGCTTGTTTGAGGGCACGCCGGCGCAGATGTTTGCCTCGCTGCAGACGCTGGCCGCCCT
>JADMJQ010000054.1:6708-13340 GCA_018780415.1 Roseateles sp.
CCCGGGTTTGTTGCACACATGAATACACCTTGGCCAATCTGCGTTTCGCGCGTGAGATTGAGCCGGCCAACGCCGAGCTGGCCGCCTATCAGCAATGGTGCCTGGAGCGCCGTCAGCGCGACCTGCCCACCCTGCCTTCCAGCTTGAGCCTGGAACTTCAGATCAACCCCTTCTTGCGCTGCAGCGAGCCGGCAGTGATGACGGCCGCCCAATCGTTCGCGGACGCAGGTCAAACCAACAACCCGGTCGAGGTGTTCACTCACCTGCGCCAATGGAAGAACAACTACCGATGATGACTATTCAACTGCCGAAGCTGCTCCGGCGCCTGAGCCCCTTGCTGATCGCCGGCCTGCTCGGCGCTTGCGCCAGCACCCCACCGCAGCAAGACCTGACCCCAAACAGCGAGCGCAATGCCTTGCCCCGCAGCTGGAGCCCAGCTCCCAGTGCAGCTGAGCAGCCGGCGGCCACACTCAACCCAGCGCCCATCGAGGCAGCTCATCCCGTGCTGGAAGACAGCCTGCAGCCCGGCGTGGCCATTGATCTGAATGAGGTCAAAGCCTCGGCCGATTTGTGGGTGCGCCTGCGCAAGGGCTTTGACATGCCCGAGTTGGACAACGACGGCGTGCGCCGCGCCGAGATCTGGTACAGCACCCGGCCTGACTATGTGCAGCGCATGGCCGAGCGCGGCGGGCGCTACCTCTTCCACATCATTGAAGAAGTCGAGAAGCGCGGCATGCCGACCGAGTTGGCCTTGCTGCCCTTCATCGAAAGTGCCTTCAACCCGCAGGCAATGTCGACCGCCAAGGCCTCGGGCATGTGGCAGTTCGTGCCGGCCACCGGACGCGATTTCGCCCTGAAGCAAAACATCTTTCGCGATGACAGGCGCGATGTGCTGGCCTCGACCCGGGCCGCGCTCGACTATCTGGAGCGCCTGCACAAGATGTTCGGCGGCGACTGGCAACTCGCCTTGGCCGCCTATAACTGGGGCCAGGGCAATGTGCAAAAAGCCATCAACCGCAATCTGAAGGCGGGGCTGCCGACCGACTATGACAATTTGAGGATGCCGGACGAGACACGCTACTACCTGCCCAAGCTGCAGGCGGTCAAGAACATCGTGCTGGCGCCGGAGAAATTCGGGCTGAACTTGCCGGCCATGTCCAACCACCCGTACTTTCTCAGCGTCAAGCTGGACCGCGATATTGATGTCGACCTAGCGGCCAGGCTGGCCGGCATGACGGTGGAAGAGTTCAAGCAGTTCAATCCGCAGATGAACAAACCGGTGATGCTGGCGGCTGGCAGCAACCAAATGCTGTTGCCCTATGACAATGCGCGCACCTTCACCGAATCGTTGACGGCGCACCGCGGCCCTTTGGCCAGTTGGACCGCCTGGACCGTGAGCCAAACCATGAGCCCGGCGGCGGCGGCCAAGCAAGTAGGCATGAGCGAGGCGCAGCTGCGTGAGATCAACAAGATCCCGCCGCGCATGCTGGTCAAAAAGGGTTCGACCCTGCTGGTGCCAAGAGCCGCTCACCGGATCGAAGATGTGTCCGAACACATGGCCGAGAACGGCGCCATCAACCTGGCCCCCGATGCGCCGGCGCTGCGCCGCGTCAGCTACAAGGCCGGCAAGGGCGACACCGTGCAAAGCATGGCCAACCGCTACCGTGTCAGCCCGGCCCAGGTGGCTGAATGGAACAAGGTCGGCGTCAAGTCAGCCTTCAAGCCCGGCCAAACCGTGGTGATGTACAAGGCCTTCGCGGCCAAGCAGGTGGCCGCGGCCAAACCTAGCGCTGCCGCTAAGGCACGCAAGCCCGGGAAAACAAGCAAAGTCAGTAAGTCCGGCGTGGCCCAGACGGGTACTTCGACCCGTCAGATGAGCAAACGCTAAGGGATAGGTTCAGCGGGCGCTGAAAAACAGCGCCACGCTGCAGAGCACGCCCGCAAACCAGATCACCGAGCGCAGCGCAGCCTTGTCGGCCAGATAGGCGGCAATATAGGCGAGCCGGGCGACCACAAAGCCCAGCGCCAAGGCATCGACCAGATCCTGCGGCGCGGCCATTTGCTGGGCCACGAGAACGCCGGCGATGAACAGAGGCAGGGCCTCAAAACTATTCGCCTGAGCGGCATTGGCGCGCGCCTGTCGGCCGGTTTGTTGCGCCAGCCAAGCACGCGGATTGTGGTTGTCATAACCGCCGTCGCGGCGCGGTCGGCCGAAGCCACCCGACTTGGCCAAGCCAGCACAAACAATCGGCAAAGCGCAGGCCACGAGCATGCAATAGTTGGCAATGGTCATCACAAAACCTCCAAATCATAGGTGGTCTAAAAGCGCCTCAGCGCCGGTCGACCAAGGCATGGGCGATGGTGCCCAAGTCAACATATTCCAGCTCGCTGCCGACCGGCACGCCGCGCGCCAGGCGGGTGGCGCGGATGCCCCGTGAGCGTAACGCCTCGCTCAGCACATGGGCGGTGGCCTCGCCCTCGGCGGTAAAGCTGCAGGCCAGAATGACTTCGGCCACACCGGTTTCGGCGGCCCTCAAGAGCAGCTCCGCGGCGCCTATCTGAGCCGCCCCCACGCCGTCCAGCGGACTGACTCGTCCGAGCAGGACGAAGTAGTAGCCGCGGTAGGAATTGGTGCGCTCAAGTGCGGCCTGATCGGCCGGCGACTCGACCACGCACAACAGGCTGGGGTCGCGGCTGAGGTCGGCACAAATGCTGCAAATTTCGGTTTCACTGAAGGTGTGGCAACGCCTGCAATGCCCGATTTGCTCGGCCGCCGCACGCAGCGCCAGCGCCAGCTGCGCCGCGCCGTCGCGGTCATGTTGCAAGAGGTGATAGGCCATGCGCTGGGCCGACTTCTGGCCCACGCCCGGCAGGCGCTTGAGCGCCTCGACCAAGGTTTCGAGTGCGGTCACCGATCAGCGCGCAGCGTCAAAGCGGCAGATCAAAACGGGAACTTCATGCCAGGAGGCATCGGCATGCCGGCGGTCAGCTTGCCCATTTTTTGCGAGCTGACTTCTTCGGCGCGGCGCACCGCATCGTTGAACGCGGCGGCGACCAAGTCCTCCAGCATGTCTTTGTCATCGGCCAGCAAGCTGGGGTCGATGGTGACGCGCTTGACGTCGTTCTTGCAGGTCATCACGACCTTGACCAGACCGGCGCCCGATTGACCCTCGACCTCGACCAGCGCCAGCTCGTCTTGCGCCTTTTTCATATTGTCTTGCATCGCCTGAGCTTGTTTCATCAGACCTGCGAGTTGACCCTTCATCATTTCCAGACTCCTTTAGTTTCTTAAAAATTCAATGCGAGCGGATCGAGCCGGGCACGATGCGTGCCGTCTTGAACTGCCCCAACAAGGCCTGCGCCAACGGGTCATTGACCACGATCTGCTCGACCTCGCGCTGCCTTGCCTGCACCTGTGCGGCATCACGCAAGGCCGGCGAATCATGCGCCACGCCGGCCTCCAGCTCGATCAGCACCGGCCGCTCCAGAAAAGCGGCGAGCGCGGCCTGCAATTTGTCCTTCAGCGCCGGCTGGCGCAGCGACTCACGCTCGACCCGCAAGCGCCACAGCAAGGTCTCGCCCTGCTCTTCGACGCCGACGCATTCCGACCTGACGGCCAGTTCACGCGTCAAGGCCAACAAGCCCATGGGTCGGATCTGCTCGGCCCAGCGTTCGCCCAGCGGCGTCGGCTGCAGCGCCACGTCGACGCCGGAGGTCGAGGCATAGGCCTTGCTCTGCGGCTCGGCAGTCTCCTCATCCGGGTCGCCGTACATATTCTCTTCCGCGCTGCCGCCTTCATCAAAAGCAGGCGGCGCGTCCATCCAAGGCGGCGGTTCCTGGCCAGAGGCGCCGGAGATAGGCGCCGGGGCCGGAGCCGGCACCGGCTCAGGCTTGGCTTCCACCGCACGCGGGCGCAGCCGCGCACTGTGGCCGCCGGTGGCAGGCTCGGCCGCGCGGGCGGCAGCGGGAGCGGGAGCGGGTGCCGGGGCCGGAGCAGTTGGCGTCAAAACCGGGGTCACGACCCTCACCAGCGGCGCGGCCGGTTCGGCAGCGCTGGGCGCGGCCGCGGGCGAGCTGACGGCCGTCGCGTACGGAACGACAGGCACCGTTGCCTGGGCTACTTGCGGCCGCAGCAAGGGCACGCTGGCACTTGCCGCCTTCGGTCTTGGTTTGCTCGGCTGCGACCCCGCCGCGCCCTGTGGCCTGAAGCTCAGCATGCGCAACAAGACCATCAAAAGCCCTGCGTATTCATCCGGCGCCAAGGCCAACTCTTGCCGGCCGTGCAGAGCCATGCTGTACATCAGCTGAATTTCATCCGCTGGCAGCAGCGCCGCCAAACGCTCGGCCTCAGCGGTATCCGGATCTTGATCATCCAAAGCACCGGGTGCGGCTTGGGCCACCGCCATCTGTTGCAGCAGGCCGGCCAAATCTTCCAGCGTGCCGGCCGCCGACAGGCCCAGGCTGCGCAAGCCATCGGCCTGCGCCACCACGTCGGCACCGCTGGCCGCGATCAAGGCATCCAGAATGGCGACCACATGGCCGCGATCGACCGTGCCCAGCATCTGGCGCACACCGTCCTCAACCAAGCTGCCGGCACCAAACGCGATCGCCTGATCGGTCAGCGACAGCGCGTCGCGCATCGAACCGCGCGCAGAGCGACTCAGCAAACGCAATGCGCCCGCATCGGCCGGCACATTCTCGGCCTGCAGCACCTGGCGCAAATGAGACAAAACGGTCTGTGGCGCCATCGGCCGCAGATTGAACTGCAAGCAGCGGGACAAGACGGTGACCGGCACTTTCTGTGGGTCGGTGGTGGCCAGCACGAATTTCAAATAATCGGGCGGCTCCTCCAGCGTCTTCAGCATCGCGTTGAAGGCGGTGTTGGAGAGCATGTGGACTTCGTCGATCATGTAGACCTTGAAGCGCCCCATCACCGGCTTGTAGACCGATTGGTCAAGCAGCTGCGAGATCTCCTCGACGCCTCGGTTGGAGGCCGCGTCGAGCTCGATGTAGTCAACAAAGCGGCCGGCGTCGATATCGCGGCAGGCATCGCAAACGCCGCAGGGTGTGGCGGTGATGCCGCCCTGGCCGTCGGCGCCGGTGCAATTCAGGCTTTTGGCGAGGATGCGCGACACCGTGGTCTTGCCGACGCCGCGCGTGCCGGTAAACAGATAGGCGTGATGCAGGCGTTGCTGGGTCAGCGCATTGGCCAAGGCCTGCACCACATGCTCTTGGCCCACCAGCTCTTCAAAACTGTGGGGGCGATATTTGCGGGCAAGGACCTGGTAGCTCATGGGCGTGGATTCTACGGGCGCTTATTGCAAGGGTCGCAAGGGCGACTCACTCAGAGTGACCGATAATCCCGGCCCATGAGTACGCATGCAGCCCCCTCCTCCGCCGACACCCTCAGCTACAGCCAAGCCGGTGTCAACTATGACTTGATCGATCCTTTGAAGATCAGTGCCCAGCGCGCCGCTGCCGCCACCGGCGCCCACCTCGGGGCCCACGGCTTCACCGAAGTGCTGGCCTCGCGCGGCGAGTCGGCCTATGTGGTGGACGTCGGCCCGTTCTACATCGCCTCCATCGTCGAATGCCTGGGCACCAAGACCCTGGTCGCCGACGAGATGCGCGAGCTGACCGGCAAGAGCTATTACGACGGCATCGCCCAAGACACCATCGCCATGGCCGTCAACGACCTGATCACCGTCGGCGCCACGCCCTTGGTGGTGCAGGCCTACTGGGCCGCTGGCGGCTCGGACTGGTTCGGCGACAAGCAGCGCGCGCAGAGCCTGGTCGAGGGCTGGAAACGGGCCTGCGACACTTGCTCGGTCGCCTGGGGCGGCGGCGAAACCCCCGCGCTGGCCGGCATCGTCGAGGCCGGCCGTATCGATCTGGCCGCATCCTGCACCGGCCTGATCAACCCGAAAGAGCGGCTCTCGGTCGGCGACAAGCTAGGCGCCGGCGACGCCATCGTCCTGCTGGCCTCCAGCGGCATCCACGCCAACGGCCTGAGCCTGGCGCGCAAGCTGGTTGAGCGCCTGCCACAAGGCTATCTGACCGAGATCGCACCCGGCTTGACCTACGGCGACGCGCTGCTGGCGCCGACCACGTTGTATTCACCGGTCACCGAGGCGCTGTTCAAGGCCGGCATCCTGCCGCATTACTGCGCCAATATCACCGGCCATGGCTGGCGCAAGCTGCTGCGCCATCAGGCCCAGTTCACCTACCGCATCCACAGCGTGCCACCGGTCACGCCGGTGCTGCGTTTTATGCAAGAGCAGGCCAAGCAAGACGACCGCGAGGCCTACTCCACGCTCAATATGGGGGCGGGCTTTGCGATCTTTGTGAAGGCCGAGGACGCGGCGCGCACGGTAGAAATTGCCAAGGCTTGCGGCATCGATGCCCTCATCGCCGGGCAACTCGAAGAAGGCCCTAAGCAGTTACTGATCGAGCCGCTGAACATCCGCTTCAGCGACGACGATTTGCAGCTGCGTTAAACAAAATCTCGGCAGATTTCCAACAGCACGCCCGGGGGCAGCTCCGGGCATCGCTTACAATCCAGTCTGACGGGCCTCCTCGCATGGAAGCGCGGCCAACCGGGTCAGGTCGGGAACGAAGCAGCCCCAACCGTT
>JADMJQ010000217.1 GCA_018780415.1 Roseateles sp.
CCTTGTAGCTGTTCTGGTTGAACTTGCCGCCGGCGTGCAGCTCGGTCAGTGCAATTTCGGCGGCACTGCGCTTGGGCTCGTGCTTGTCGTCCATCTTGACGTCGGTCGGGATGCCGCGGCCGTTGTCGATGACGGAGATCGAATTGTCGGTATGGATGGTGACGATGATGTCGTCGCAATGGCCGGCGAGCGACTCGTCGATCGAGTTGTCGACCACCTCGAACACCAGATGGTGCAGGCCGGTGCCGTCCGAGGTGTCTCCGATATACATGCCGGGCCGCTTGCGCACGGCCTCCAGGCCTTCCAGGATCTGGATCGAATCGGCGCCGTAGACGCCACCCGAGGCGGCCGCTGCCGTTTGCTTGTCGGTCAGGCCTTCGGCATTCGCATGACCGGCGGGGCTGGATTCGGGATTCTGGGCATCTGTCATCTGGAACTCTCTCTAACGTGGGCCGAAACTCAAGCCCTTCAAAAGCGCACAAGCGGGCCTAAGCCCGCTCTGGTTGAAACTCTGCGGCGGACGGGCTAGATCCTCATCGGCATGACGACATATTTGAAGCCGGTCTGCTCAGGGATGGTGATCAGCGCGCTGGCCGAGCTGTCGTTCAGGTCGATGCTGACCATCTCCTGGCTCATGTTCTGCAACACGTCCATCAGATAGGTGACGTTGAAGCCGGTCTCGATCAGGTCGCCGGCGTAGTCGATGTCGATCTCTTCGCGCGCATCTTCTTGCTCGGCATTGCTGGACACGATGGACAACTGGCCCGGCTCGAAGGACAGGCGCACGGCCTTGAACTTTTCGCTGGTCAAAATAGCGGCGCGCTGCAAGCTGGCCAGCAGCTGCAAGCGGCCCAGTGTGACGTTGAACTTGTGGCTCTTCGGGATCACGCGGTTGTAGTCGGGGAACTTGCCCTCGACCAGCTTGGTGACGAACTCCATGCCGGAGAAGCTGAATTTGGCCTGGTTGCCAGCAAAGCGCATTTCGATAGGCTGCTCATCCGCAGCATCCTTGCCGCCGTCCTTCAGCAAACGCATCAGTTCCAGCACGGTCTTGCGCGGCAGGATGACTTCTTGCTTCGGGATTTCGGTTTCCAGCTCGGCCTGCGCCAGCGCCAGACGGTGGCCGTCGGTGGCGACGAGTGTCAGGCTCTTGCCCTCGGCGACGAACAGGATACCGTTCAGGTAATAGCGTATGTCATGCACCGCCATCGAGAAGTGCACCTGGTTGATCAGGTGCTTAAGCGTCTTTTGCGGCACGGCGAAGGCAGGGCCGAAGTCGGCCGCCTCTTGCACCAGCGGGAAATCATCGGCCGGCAGCGTCTGCAGCGTGAAGCGGCTTTTGCCGCCTTGCAGGGTCAGCTTGGAGGCGTTGGCGGTCAGCGAGACGGTTTGATCGGCCGGCATCGAGCGCAGAATGTCGATCAGCTTGCGGGCGCCGACGGTGGTGCTGAAGTCGCCGGCATCGCCACCCAGCTCGGCGGTGGTGCGAACCTGGATTTCCAGATCGCTGGTGGTCAGCTCAAGGCTGCTGCCATGCTTGCGGATCAGCACATTGGCAAGCACGGGCAGGGTGTGGCGCCTCTCCACGATGCCTGCAACCGCCTGTAGGGCGCCGAGCACCTTGTCTTGGGTGGCTTTCAACACAATCATGTCAACCTCTTTCCACTTTTCTGGCTTGTTCTAACCGGTCCGGCCGCCGCACGGCAGCGCCCCGGCATTTTGACCTATGCAAGGCCTGTTCCTGAGCGATCCGTCGTAATTTGACGGCGGATCAACCCTTGAGCGTTTGTTCCAGCACATGCAGCTGCTGATTCAGCTCGGTATTCTTCTGGCGCTCGCCGCCGATCTTGCGCACCGCATGCAGCACGGTGGTGTGGTCGCGGCCACCGAACAGCTCGCCGATCTCGGGCAGGCTTTTCTGGGTCAACTCTTTGG
>JADMJQ010000031.1:0-16641 GCA_018780415.1 Roseateles sp.
GGCCCTGGATTCGGGCGCGACCACCATCACCGATGAGATGGAGATTGCCGCCGTCCACGCGATCGCAGAGTTGGCCCAGGCCGAGCAAAGCGAGGTCGTTGCCGCCGCCTATGCCGGCGTGAACCTGAGCTTCGGCGCCGAATACCTGATCCCCAAGCCCTTCGATCCGCGATTGATGATGAAGATTGCGCCGGCGGTGGCGCTTGCCGCCGTGGCCTCGGGCGTGGCCCAGCGGCCGATCAAGGACATGGAGGCTTACCGCGAAAAGCTGCAGAGCTTTGTCTATGCCTCGGGCACGACGATGAAGCCCATCTTCAACGTCGCCAAGCGCGCCAAGAACAAGCGCGTGGCCTATGCTGAGGGCGAAGAAGAGCGGGTGCTGCGGGCGGTGCAGGTGGTGATCGACGAAGGCCTGGCCAGGCCGACCCTGATCGGCCGCCCTGCGGTGATCGCCGAGCGCTGCGAGCGCTTCGGTCTGCGCCTGCAAGAGGGCCGCGACTACGACATCGTCAACGTCGAGCAAGACCAGCGCTACCGCGACTACTGGCAGACCTATCACCAGATGACAGAGCGCAAGGGCGTGACGGCGCAGCTGGCCAAGATCGAAATGCGCCGCCGCCTGACCTTGATCGGCTGCATGATGTTGCACAAGGATGAAGTCGACGGCATGCTCTGCGGCACCTGGAGCAACACGGCGATGCATTTGCAGTACATCGACCAGGTGATTGGCAAGCGGCCGGGCGTCAAGACCTTTGCCTGCATGAACGGCCTGATCCTGCCGGGCCGTCAAGTGATGTTGGTGGACACCCATGTCAACTACGACCCGACGGCCGAGCAGTTGGCGGAAATCACCGTCATGGCGGCCGAAGAAATGATGCGCTTCGGCCTGCGCCCTAAAGCGGCCCTGCTTTCGCACAGCAACTTCGGCTCCAGCAACCAACCGTCGGCGCTGAAGATGCGCGAGGCGCTGGGCCTGATCCGCAGCGCCGCGCCCTGGCTGGAGGTCGACGGCGAGATGCATGGCGACACCGCGCTGGACGCCGCCTACCGCAAGGAGCTGATGCCAAACAGCACGCTCAGCGGCGAGGCCAATCTGCTGGTGCTGCCGAATATCGACGCCGCCAATATTTCCTACAACCTGCTCAAGACCGCGGCCGGTGGTGGCATCGCGATCGGCCCGGTGCTGCTCGGCGCCGCCAAGCCCGTGCATGTGCTGACACCGTCAGCCACCGTGCGCAGAATCGTCAATATGACAGCCTTGACCGTCGCCGACGCCAACGCAGCACGTTGAACAGCTTGGAAAGTTGAGAGGTTTGCGCACCAAAATTGTGCGCAAATTAACCCTTTGATGAGAGTTTTTACAAATGTTTGTAAGGGCTTACCGAACCCTTTCTAACTTTAAAGATTTGCACCCCGTCGACTTATACCAGCATGTGGGCGCTCACAAACAAACGAACAATATAGGCCCAGGGGCGGGCTAAGCGCTTGAGCTTTTCAAGCGATTTAGTTACCATTGTGTTTTCAGGAACAGGGTTAACCCGTGTCTTTGCTCTCTCGACCACGTCCGTGGTCCGCTTGGCGAAAGTCAGTCCTTGCCGCTTTTTTGTTGGCAACGGTCGCGATCAACGTTCAAGTGCAGGCCAAAGAAACGCTTGCCTCGCTGGAGATAGTTGCCTTGTCGGCACTGCCTCGTGAAGCGCAGAAAACGCATCAGCTGATCTTGGCAGGAGGGCCGTTCCCTTATGACAAAGATGGCATCGTTTTTGGCAATCGCGAACGCATTTTGCCAAAGAAACCAAGGGGCTATTACCACGAGTACACCGTCACCACGCCAGGTGCCCGCAATCGCGGCGCAAGGCGCTTGGTGTGCGGCGGCAAACCCCCGAGCACTCCTGATGTTTGCTATTACACCGGCGATCACTACTCATCGTTCAAACGCGTTGTGCAGTAAATCGACGGTGATGAAAAGTTCTGAGACTATATAGGAGGATTGCGACCATGCTTTTGCAGACCGTCCGTCCCAATATCGTGCAGGCCATTCGGGCCTACCGCGTAGAGGACTTGATGCACGCCGCACAGGATGCTGGACAGCATTTCTTGTACGCCAATCTGACCGAGGCGCAGTCCAAGCAGGATGTGCTGGAAGGGATTGCGCAAGCGTTTCTGTTCCCCGCTCATTTCGGCAAGAACCTCGACGCCCTTCATGATTGCATGACCGATCTGGTGCACAAGTCCGGCGCTCAGCCCGGCTTTGTGGTTGTGCTTGAGCAGTTGCCCGACAACGCCAAGTTTGACCGCGAGGTTCGCGAGCAACTGCTTGATGTGTTCCGAGAAGCGGCCGATTACTGGGCCGACCGAAAAGTTCAGTTCAGGTGCTTCTATTCTTTTCAGTAGCCCGCTCACAAGACAACGCGTCTTGGGAGCGGGCTACCGAAGAAGCCGCAGCTGCCCCGGTCAAGCCGGCAGCGAAAAATTCCAAAGCAGCAGCCAATGCTAATTTTGGAATGAATATGCCGATGATGAGCAGCGCTTTTGACACGGCCATGTGGTTGAGCGCCGCCTAAACGGCCGGCTCGAAACAAAAAGGGATCCCGCGGGATCCCTTTTTTTTCGTCCGAACTTCCTGCGACTCAATCAGCCTTGGCCAGCGCTTGGGCCAAGGCGACGAACTCGGCCACCGGCACTTCCTCGGCACGGCGCTGCAAATCAAATTGCCCAGCAAAGCCACGCGTGGTCAACCAAACCCCCAGGCTGTGGCGCAGCAGCTTGCGCCGCTGTGAAAACGCCACCGCCACCATCTCACCGAACAGTTTGCGGTCCAGCTCGGGCGGCTTGGCATAGGGCTGCATGCGCACGATCGCCGATTCGACCCGCGGCGGCGGATCAAAGGCGGTCGGCGGTACATCCAACACCGATTCGATTGCGTAGCGCCACTGCAGCATCACCGTCAGGCGCCCGTAGTCCTTGCAGCAAGGCGAGGCGGCCATGCGGTCGACCACTTCTTTTTGCAGCATGAAATGCTGGTCGACGACATGCTCCACATAGCCCAGCAAATGGAAAAGAATCGGGCTGGAGATGTTGTAGGGCAGATTGCCCACCACCCGCAAGCGTTGGCCTTTCTCCGCGGCAAGCGCCGCAAAGTCGACCTTCAGCACGTCGGACTCAATCACCTCAAGCCCGTTGCGCGTACGCAGCTTGGCGGCCAGGTCGCGGTCCAACTCGATCACCGTCAGCGGCTTGATGCGGTCCAGCAAGGGGATGGTCATCGCCCCCAGGCCGGGGCCGATCTCGACCACAGACTCTCCGGCCCTGGGGTCGATCGCATCAACGATGGACTGGATGATGTTGACGTCGGTCAGAAAATGCTGGCCGAAGCGTTTACGTGCGATGTGAGCGGCCATGCTCAATCCAGCCACTCGCGCATTTCGACATAGGCACGCGAGCGCAAATCCTTGACCCACTCAAGATAGGCTTCCTCGTACTTGCCCTCGCGCAGCGCCGCGCGTGCTTGCTCACGCAGTTGCTTCATCTCGACCTCGACCGAGCGACGCTCGACCACTTGGATCAAGTGAACCCCGAAGCGCGAAGGCACCGGGTCGGAAATGCCACCCAAGGGCAGCGCATTCATCGCCGACTCAAATTCGGGCACAAAGGCGCCGGGGCCCATCCAGCCCAGATCACCCCCTTCGGGCGCGCTGCCATCCTCGGAGTTCTCCCGCGCCACCGCCTCAAATGTGGTGCTGCCGCTGGCAATCGCACGCTTGAACTCGGCCAAGCGACGTGTCGCGACCTCGGCGCTCAGCTGCGCCGACGGGCGCAGCAGCACATGGCGCGCATGGGTTTGCGTGACCGTCGTCAACGAGCCACCACCCTGACGTTCGACCACTTTCAAGATGTGAAAGCCGGCGCCCGAACGCAGCAACTGCGGGCTGAGCTCGCCGCTCTTCAATCCGGCCACAGCCTGCACGAACAGGTCAGGCAGCCGCTCTACCGGCCGCAGGCCAAACTCGCCGCCACGCTCCTTGGTCGCATCATCCGAGAGCTCCAGCGCCAGCTTGCGGAAGTCTTCACCGGCCTTGGCACGCTCAAGAGCCAGCTCGGCCCGCGCCAGGCGCTCTGCCACCACGGTTTCGGATGCGCCGTCCGGCAACTTGACCAGAATATGCGCCAAGTTCAGCTGGCCGGCATTGCTTGACTGCTCGCGGCGCTTTTCCAGATAGTTGTCGATATCGCCGTCGGTAATCCGGATCCGCGCCTGCACCTCGCGTTCACGCACCCGCTCGGTCATCATCTGATCGCGCAGATTCTCCCTGAAGGTGCGGAAGTCGGTGCCGTCCTGCTTCAAGCGCTCCAGCAGCTGCGGCATCGTCAGCTTGTTCTGCGCCGCCACATTGCCGACCACGCGGTCCAACTCAGGCTCGTCAACCTTGCCGCTGGTCTCGCGCGCATGGGTCACCAAGACCCGGTCGTCGATCAAGGCGTCGATGGCTTGTTTGTGCAGCGCAGCCGGATCCGGCATCGCCACGCCGCGCCGCTTGGACTCCTCACGCAACTGGTTGACGCGCAACGTCACCTCGCTGGCGGCCACCACGTCCTGGTTGACCACCGCGGCAATATAGTCGCCGGGCTTCAGATCAATGGCACGCGTCTGCGCCGTGGCCGACTGGCTCAGCGGCAGGCTCATCAACAGTGTTGCACCGAACAGGGTCAAAATTCGAATCGACATATCAGTCATAGGGAGCTTCAGTGCTTGCTGAGCGATCGTTGCTCAGCCGTCGGTAACCGGGGATATTGTCCCTCAAGACCTTGAGTGCGTTGGAACCCAGTTGGGACAGGCCCACCAGCTCCAATTGCAGCATCAAGCGTGTGTTGGTTTCTGCGCGACCGGTCGACAGGCGCTCGGCCCCGACCCGGAACACCCAGCAACCGGCGTCATACTCAAATCCAAGCACCGAGTCGGTCAGCTTGCGGTCAAACATGCTGTACTGAACCCGGCCGGCGCTGTACCAAGCCCCGCCGCAGCCGCCGCTGTCGCGCTTGACGCCGGCTTCCTGGCCATAGATTGGCCATTGCCACGCCAACTCGACCTGCTCGCTTTGCCCGCGCGTCAGGCGGTAAGCCACGCTGACGGTGCGAAACGGCCCGGGCGAGTAGCGCGCCCGCATGACGGTACGCACCGGGCGGCTTTCATTGGGATTGAATTGCACCGAACCGTCCGTCCACCATTCGGGCCGCAAATGCGCCGAACCCAGCAGCAGCAGATCCGAAAAGCGTTGCGTCACCGGTTCGCCGTCGGGCGTGACCAGTTGATCGCGGAACAAATAACGCTGCACCAAGCCCAAACGCAGCAACTCGGCCCCTTGCGCGTTGTCAACCCAGCGACTGACCACGCCGGCGGTCAGCTGATGCGCGTCGGAGACCCGGTCAATGCCCGAGAACTGATTCGAGGAATAGATCGAGTCAAAGT
This sequence comes from Roseateles sp., assembly GCA_018780415.1. Taxonomy (GTDB): domain Bacteria; phylum Pseudomonadota; class Gammaproteobacteria; order Burkholderiales; family Burkholderiaceae_C; genus Paucibacter_A. The sequence goes on from JADMJQ010000031.1 coordinate 5,468, forward strand.
TGAAATCCTTGGCGGCGGAATCAAAGTTGGGGAACTCCTGCTGCGCTCGGTAGGGCGTGTTGACATAGAGCACCCGCGGCTCCAGGGTTTGGGTCAGCTGGCGCTCGGACATCGCCGTTTCCCGCTCGAAAACCCAACCATGATCCACGCTGAAGGTTGTGACGGTGCGCCCTATCGATTTGCGCCCGTCCACCCTGGCCTGATCCAGCCCGTACTGCGCGGCATTCAACTCCAGCCTGGGAATCAACCACCAGGCCGCGCCCCCCATCGGTGCGCTGACATGGGCCAGCACATGCGCGCGTTGCCCCGTCTGCGTCTGTGTGGGCAAGGCGCTGGGCGGCAGGTCAAAGCGGTTGTACTCGAGCTCCACCGAGCCCTCCAGGCGGCTCTTGCGCCCCCAGGGTCGGAAGCCCTCGAGCACGGCGTCATCGGAGGCCGAGGTCAGGCGCAGACCGACCTGCGGCGAGCGCTGATACGGCGCCGCGAACTGAGCTTGGGTGTCCACGCCCTGCAAGACCTGCCAACGCTGCAGCCGCACATAGGAATGTGCCTCGCCCCAACTCGACTGGCGGCGCCGGTCGAACTGCAAGTCCGTCGGCAACAAGCGCTCGGTCTGCGTCTGCAAACGCGAGGGCAAGTCCTTCCAGTAGTCATCGTCGGACACGCGTTCCGCCCCGAGACGGTAGCGCCAATCCCGCGCCAACTCACCGTTCTGTGCCAAATTCAGAGCCCAGCGCGAGCGCCCCATCAGCCGGTCATGCGGCAGCATCGCCAGCTTGGCGGTGCCTGCGTGGCCCGGCTCCAGGTAGCGGAATTCACTGTCAAGGCCAAAGCCTCGCCGTGACATCACAAACGGCGTCAACGTGGCATCACGCTGGGGCGCGATATTCCAGTAATACGGCATACCGAATTCAACACCGCTGCGCTTGTCGAAACTGAAACTCGGCGGCAACCAGCCCGACTTGCGCCCCAGCCCGAGCGGGAAGCTCAGCGTCGGCGCAGGCAAGATCGGCACGCCATAAAAACGCACGACCGCGCCGGTTGCCACCCCGACATTGGCGTCGAAGTCGAGCGCCAACTTGCTCGCGCTGAGCTCCCAAGGCAGCACCTCGCCATCCTCTTGCACAGGGCAGCTGCTGTAAGTGCCGTCTATCACCAAGACGTTGTTGGTGCCGGCAAACTTGACCCGCTCGGCCCGGCCGCGTCCACCGGTCAGCGAGAGGAAATAGCTGGGGTTGAGGAATTCACCCTCGAAGCGATTGATATAGAGCTGCAACTCCGGACCGCTGAACACATTGCCGCCCCGATTGACCTCGACATTGCCGAGCGCGCGCGCGAAATCTTCAACCTGCTCATAGTTCAGGCTGTCCGCCTTCAGCAAGAGCTCGCCCGAGCGAAGCTCAACCGCCCCGGACGCGCTCGCCTCCTGGTCCACCCGCAAATTGACACGGTCGGCCCCGATGACCAGCACCGATTTGTCGCCGGGTTTAGCCTTGGTCAATGACCTCACCGGCCGCAAACGCAGCGGCTCGGGGGCCGGCGCATTGCCGAGCGCGGCTAAAGGCACTGAAGGCGCTGTTGGCGCCTGCAATTGCGCCGCCGCCACCGGCAGCAAGATGAACTGCGCGCACGCACACAGCAGGCTCAAACGAGGCCAGCAGCGCGGAGTCGGTAGGGCGACTGATTCAAGACGAGCAGAACGAGTCAAGGGGAGGGCAAAGACGTTGACAATCAGCGGCGGCACGGCATCGGCCGACCACCTCATAAATTTGGCTTAAGTGGATCGCAGCCAGCGAAGCTGCCGGCCACGCAAGCCATGGCACCGCGCTTGCGCTGACGATTTGTAAAATCCATTATCCATGAGGCCGCATCAGCCTCTCCACGCCTCCCCTACCCGCACATGAATTCAATCGTTTGGCCCAGCGACATCCGCGCGCAGAATTTTCAAAGCTGGCTGCAGGCGCTGATGCCACTGCACGGCCTGCAGCCCGAGACACTCCACCTCGCCACGGCCGACGCCAGCAGCCGACGCTATCTGCGCATCAAGGGTCGCTCGGGCGCCAGCTTCATCGTGATGGACGCACCGCCCGAGAGCAATGATGTGCGGCCCTTTGTCACGATCGCCCGGCATATGGCCGCCGACTGCGGCCTGCATGTGCCCGAGGTGCTGGCGGCCGACGAGGCGCAGGGCTTTTTGCTGCTCAGCGACCTCGGCGATCTGACCTATCTGAAGGCGCTGCAAGCCGCCAGCCCGGCCGAAGCCGACCGCCTGATGCGCGCCGTCACTCAGACCCTGTTGCAGTGGCAGCTCAGGGGCGACGCCACTCGCCTGCCGGCCTTTGACGAGAGCTTTGTGCGGCGCGAACTGCAGCTCTTTGTCGACTGGTGCGTGCAGGGCGAATATGGCCGGCAGTGGAACGCTACCCAGCAGAAATGGTGGGACCACGTCTGCCAAGTCTTGGTCAGCAATATCGCCGAGCAGGCGCAAGTGCCGATGCACCGCGATTTCATGCCGCGTAACTTGATGGTTTGTAGCGCGCCTGACGGCGCATTGCAAGTCGGCGTGCTGGACTTCCAAGACGCGGTGCGCGGCCCCATCGGCTATGACCTGATCTCGTTGCTGCGCGACACCTTCATCTCCTGGGACGAAGAACAAGAACTCGACTGGGCGATCCGCTATTGGGAGCAGGCCCGGCGCGCCGGATTGCCGGTGGACCCCGACTTTGGCGAGTTTTGGCGCCAGGTCGAGTGGACCGGCCTGCAACGCCATCTGAAGATTTTGGGCCTGTTCTGCCGCCTCAAGCAGCGCGACGGCAAGCCCGCCTATGCCGCGGACCTGCCGCGCTTCTTCGCCTACGCAATCAAGGTCTCGACCCGCTATGTGCAGCTGTCTCCGCTGACCCATCTGCTGCACGACCTGCAGGGCAACCTGGTCGAAACCAGCTTCACCCTGCGCTAGTCAGCTCAACTCAGGGGTGGGCGGCCATCACCTGGGCCACGGCCGCGGTCAGCCGCTTGCCATAGGGCACATGCAGGAACTCGTTCGGGCCATGGGCATTGCTCTTCGGGCCCAAGACGCCGCAGACCATCATCTGCGCCGCCGGGAAGCCCTTTTGCAACATGCTCATCAGCGGGATCGTGCCGCCCTGGCCGATATAGCCGACAGGCGCGCCGAAATGCGTCTCGCTGGCCTGATTCAGCGCCTGGCTCAGCCAAGGTGACAGATCGGGCGTGTTCCAGCCGGTCGCGCCGTAAGCACCGGCACGGCCATCGGGCACGAACGTAACCTTGGCGTTGTACGGTGCGTTGTCTTCCAGCAAGGCCTTCAAGCGCAGCGCCGCGTCATTGCCGTCGATCAGCGGCGGCAGGCGCAACGACAGCTTGAAGGCGGTGAAAGGCCGCAGCACATTGCCGGCGCTCTTCATCTCGGGGAAACCGTCGACGCCGGTGACCGACAGCGTCGGCCGCCACGTGCGATTCAGCAAAACCTCGACCGGCTCGGCCGTCATCGGCAGCACCGGGCCGCCGTCAGCGCCGCAGGCCCAGGGCAGGCGTTTATAGACCTCATCCTTCAGCAGCGCGGCGGTGGCGCGTGCCTGCTCGACCCGGTTGGCGGGGATCTCGCAATGAAAACTCTCGGGCAGCAAGCGGCCTGTCTTGGAGTCCTCCAAGCAGTCCAGCACCTGGCGCAGCACGCGGAAGGATGAGGGCACGACGCCCGAGCCATCACCGGAATGAATGCCCTCGGTCAGCACCTCCACCTTCAGCACGCCGCTGACCATGCCGCGCAGCGAGGTGGTCAGCCAGAGCTGGCCGTAGTCGCCGGCGCCGGAGTCCAGGCAAACCACCAACGACACATTGCCCAGCCTTTCTTTGAGCACGTCGAGGTAAGCCGGCAGGTCGTAGGAGCCCGACTCCTCGCAGGTCTCGATGATGCCGACGCAGCGCGGCCGCGGAATACCTTGCTTGTCCAGCGCCATGATGGCGGTCAGCGAGGCGTAGACCGCGTAGCCGTCGTCGGCGCCGCCGCGGCCGTACAGCTTGCCGTCCTCGTACTTCGGCGTCCAGGGGCCGAGGTCGCTGCGCCAGCCGCTGAACTCGGGCTGCTTGTCCAAGTGACCATAGAGCACGATGGTGTCGGCACTGTCCAACTTGGTGGCCGGCACCTCGAAGAAGATGATGGGCGTGCGGCCCGCCAAGCGTATCACTTCCAACTTGAGCCCGGCGACCTTCTTGCTCTCGACCCAGGCGGCGGCATCAAGCAGCACCCGCTCGATATGGCCATTGGCGGCCCAGTCGGCATCAAACATCGGGCTCTTGGCCGGAATAGCGATGTACTGGGTCAGCGCGGGGACGATCTCGTCATCCCAGACCTGGGCCGCAAAATCGGCAATGGCACTGGCTTGATCGGAGGGCAAGGGCAAGGCGTGGTCGCGAGCATTCATGATGGGGTTCCAGCTTATGGCGGGGGGACCCCAATCTTAGAACAGCGCGGTCAGCAAGCGCCGAAACGCTCCGCCAGCCAGCCTTGTAAACGCGCGAACACCTGCTCGCGTTCCGGTTCATTGAAAATTTCGTGGAACAAGGCCTCAAAGCAATGCGTTTTGACCAAGGCCGGCGGCGCATTGGCGGCAAACTCGGCGCTGCCGGCGGGTGCCACGCAGCGGTCACTGCCGGCCCAGACCAGCAAGGTCGGCACGACCCAATCGGCCGCATGCTGGCGCACCAGCTCGCCGCCGTCCGCGATCGCGCGCGCCAGGGTCGCCGTGATGCGGTCATGCACCAGCGGGTCATTGACATAGGCCTTGACCACCGCCGCGTCGCGCGAGATCCATTTGGTCTTGAGCCCGTTGCCGACCGCCAGATGCGGCAGCAGCGCCACACCCAAGGCCAACTGCAGGCGCCTGAACGCCGACAGACCCGGGTCCAGTGCCGGTGAGCTCAAGACCAAGGCGTCAATCGGCCTGAACCACATCGGCAACTGCCCGCCGCTGCTGGCTGCCAGCCCGCCGGCCGCAAAACGCGCCGCCACCAGGCCGCCCATGCTGTGGCCCAGCAGAACCAAGGGGCCGCGCCCCAGTTGCGTATCGGCGCGCAACTCGTCAATCACCACGGCCAGATCACGCAACATACTCTCGCCGTCAGCGACATCACCGCGTGGCCCGCCGGAGGCGCCGTGGCCGCGCTGATCATGGCCGACCACATGCCAGCCCCAGGCATTCAAGCGCGCCGCCAGGGCCTCATAACGCCCAATATGCTCACCCAGGCCATGCACAATCAGCACCGTGCCGCGGGCCGGCTCCATGCCGGGCTTGCTCCATTGCCGCCAGTGCAGGGGGGTGCCGTCGTCACATCTCAAAGTTCGCATGGATCGCAGTGTAGGCAGGCCCGGCCCGCCAAGACCTCAGGGCTTGCCCGGTCGGTAGAACTACGCAAGTACGTCACACAAGCGTGGAACAAAGCCGCGCAAGGCTGGTTTTGCCCGGCTCGGACAGCCCTACACTGCTGCGTTGCCAAGCCCATCCGCCCTATGAGATCACTATTTACGCTCTGCTTGAGTCTGCTGCTGGTCGCCTGCGCCGCACCCAAGTACACCGTCGATGATGGGCGTAAGGTTGACGAAAGTCTGCTGGCCAGCATCAGAGCCTATGGCGACGGCGAACAAAGTCTGCGGCCCGCGATCGTGCGCAGCGCCATGCTCAAGGATCCCACCTGCGACCATCAATGGGAGCTGCCGTTTGCGGTCGCAACCAGCTATGGCTGGGCCGACAACGACCGGGTTGCCTGGGTGCGCGGTCTGAACGTCGACGAGCGCCTGACGGTGGTGGCCGCTGCGCCCAATTCGCCGCTCAATCCGGGCGATAAATTGCTGGCCGTGGCGGGCCAAAAGGACGCAGACAGTGAGCGACTGCTGGCCACGCTGGCCGATGCACGCGACGCCGGTAAGCCATTCCAGGTCACCCTCAGCAGCGGCGCCGGCCGCACCGTCCATCCGTTTGAGGTCTGCCGTGGCTACGCCCGCTTGGCGCCACCGAACACGCCCGAGGTGCAGGACTATCACTGGCTGTTGAGTCTGCATTCGCTGGAGATTTCAAAGGCCCAGCTCACTCAAGACGAGGCCTTGTGGGCGGTGCTGTGGACGCAGGGCCTGTCCGAGGAAGGCGGCGCACGCATGAAGACCTACCACTACGGCACGAAGATCGTCGGCACGCTCTACAACCTGGCGACCCTAGCGACCGGTCTACACGGTGCCGCGCTGGCCGCTCAGGCCGCCGTCAACACGGCCAAGGTGGCCGCCCAGTCGGTCGCCTCCGAGATCGTCAAGCAGCAGTTGATCGAGCAAGGCAAGGCCTTGGCGGCGCAACGCATACGCGAAGGCCTGATCGATGCGGGCAAGGAACTGAGCAAACAGCAGGTGATGAATGGCCTGCAAGCGGCCGCGGCCAACCGCAGCGCACTGTCCGGTGTCGCGTGGATCGCTTCCAGCGTGTTTGATCAGGCCGACCAATGGGCCTTCGAACGCGCCGAGAAGCTCGGCGCCGACACCTTGGCCGGCTTCAGCCTGCATCAAAAACTGCTGGAGCGCAGCCTCGCCGGCAATGCCTTTGCGCTCGACATCGAGCGCCTTGAATCACTCAGCAAGCTGGCCCAGGGCAAGGGGCTGGACGCCCAAGTGCAGGCCATTCTGCGCGGCTTCAAGGCCAGCGAGCTGGCGCTTGAGATCGGTGCGATGCCGCTGGCCACGGCCAGCGAGACCTTTTCCTACGAGAGTGCCAGCGACCCCGGCAACGAGCGCTTCGCGCGTGGCCTGATCGACGCCATGCTGGACATTCCGGCCGAGTCGGGTAGCCCTAAAAAATGACGATGACATCCAAGAAGAAAATGAACGTTGGGCTGTGGCCGGCCGCAATCAAGCGATGTGCCGCGGCCTTGGTCTTGATCCCTTGCCTGGCCGGCGCGCAGGCGCAATCTGCTGACTTGCCGCCCTTGCAAACTATCGCTGACGCCGCGTCGGCGGCCATCGTTGCCGAGCCCGCTGCGTCGGCCGCCCCGGCCCCACCCAGCTGCTCGGTGCTGACCCAGCGCGCCATGTCGGCCGACCTGCGCGCCACCACCGCCCTGGCACAAAGCAAGCCGGTGGACGAGCTGGCCAAGCTGTTTGACCGCGCGATTGCGCAATGGACCTTGGCCTTGGACAGCTGCGAAGGCCGGCCACGTGAGCGGGCACAGAAGAACCTCAACGACAACGAACGCCAGCGCGGGCTGATTGCAGAGCGCCAGGCCGCCGGCTCGCAGTGCGAGCTCTCGCATCGCGATGCGGCGTCGCTGCAGGAGCTGGCACGCCAAGCCTTCGGTGAGCGACGCTGGGTTGACGCGGCCTCGCTCTACGGCAAGGCGGAAATCATGTGGGACTTGGCGGCCGAGCATTGCACCGGCACACAGCAACAAATCGCAGCCAAGCGCCGCGAGCAGGCCGAGATCGACGCCCACAACTCGGAGCATTGCGCGCCGCTGTTCGAGCGGGCCCGCGAACACACGCAGAAGTTCCGAGCGGCGGCGGCGGGCCTGAACCCGACCGACAGGCAGCAACAGTCACAGAGCTCGGAGACGCTTTGGCGCAAGGCCGCCGCCAGTTGCAAAGGTGCGGCGCTGGAGCTGGCCGGCAACAATGCACAAGCCGTGGCGCGCGAGCGCGGCACGCCCTGGGTGGCGACGCAGCCGCTTGAAACGGCGGCCGCTGCGACTACGGCGCCCGCGGTGCCCGCGACAATCAAACCCAGTACCAAGCCGGTGGCCGGCCCTCCCGTCGCGGCGGCAGCCACTGTCGCGCTGGCTGCGCCGGTAGCGGCGGTCAAAGTGGTAACGCCCGCGGCGGCGCCCAGCCCGATCACGCCCGCCAACCCGCAAGAGCTGGATGTGCTGACCGGCGACACCCGCTACAAAGGCCTGTTCACCCGCGAAGAGGGTCAAGTCGTGAGCGGCACCGGGCGGGTCGAATGGGCCAACGGCGATGTCTATATCGGCGCGCTGCTGCGCAGCATTCGCCAAGGCAAGGGGGAGTTCATCTGGGCCAATGGCCAACGCTACAGCGGTGACTGGGCGCAGAACAAGGCGACCGGCTCGGGCAAGCTGCTGTTCACCAATGGCAATCAATTCGAGGGCACGGTGATAGACGGCACGCCCGAGGGCGAGGGCCAATTGATCTATGCCAGTGGCGACAGCTACAAAGGCCAGATCAGCCAGGGCCTGCCCCATGGGCGCGGTGCCTATCGCTGGACCAATGGCCAGCATTTCGAGGGCGACTGGGTGCGTGCTATCCCGCAAGGTCGCGGTGTGCTGCGCTTTGCCAACGGCAATCGCTATGAAGGTGCGGTCGTGGCCGGGCAACCGCATGGCCAAGGTGTGATGCTGCTGAGCTCGGGCGAGCGCTATGAGGGCAACTTTCAGCAAGGCGAACCCCAGGGCCAGGGCAGCTACAGCTGGAAGACGGGCGAGCGCTATATCGGCGCCTGGGTCGCCGGCCGCAAGCATGGCACCGGCGTGTTCCATTGGCCCAATGGTGACCGCTGGGAAGGCGAGTTCAAGGACGATGAACGCACCCAGCTGGGCGTGTTCTTCAAACAGGAATGATGGCCGCCGGCCGAGGAGCGCTCATATGAACCCAAGCATCGAACTGCAGGCCCCCGACATCGGCCCCTACCGCGCCAGCGCCAGCGGCGTGCCCTATGTGCATGTGTTCGACTCCGGCCGACCCGGCCCGGTCGTGATGGTGCAGGCGCTGACGCATGGCAATGAGTTGTGCGGGGCGATCGCGCTGGACTGGCTGTTCAAACAAGGCATGGGCCGCACGCTGCAGCCCGCCTGCGGTCAATTGATCCTGAGCTTCGCCAATGTCGAGGCCTTCGCGCGCTTCGATGCCGCCAACCCGGATGCCTCGCGCTGCGTTGACGAAGACCTCAACCGTGTTTGGCATGACAGCCTGTTGTTCGGCCCCGGCGACTCCCTGGAGCTGCGCCGCGCACGCCAGCTGCAGCCCTTTGTCGACCGCGCCGACTATCTGTTCGACATTCACTCGATGCAGGACGATTGCCGCCCGCTGATGGTCTGCGGCCTGCTGGACAAGGGTGCCGCCTTCGCCCGTCAGCTTGGCATGCCGGGTGATTTGCTGATCGACACCGGCCACCCCTCGGGCCTGCGCATGCGCGACCGCGGCGGCTTCGGCGACCCAGCCAGCGCCAAGAATGCCTTGTTGATCGAATGCGGCCAGCATTGGGCCGCGAGCTCGGCCGATGTGGCCATCGACGGGCTGATCCGCTTTCTAAGCTTGACCGGCATGGTCGACGCGGCTTGGGCGGCCGCCCGGCTGCGCCTGCCGCTACCGGCAAGCCAGCAGCTGATTCGCGTCGATCAGGCGGTGACCGCCCTGAGTGCCGACTTTCACTTCCTTCAGCCGGTGCGTGGCCTCGACGTGATTGCCCAGGCCGGCAGCGCTTTTGCGCAAGATGGCGACACCATCTTCCACACCCGCCATGACAACACCGTGCTGGTGATGCCCAGCTTGAAGCATAGCAAGCCGGGCAATACGATGGTGCGGCTGGGCCGTTTTGACCCAACTTGAGTTGGATCAAGAAGGAATGCCTCGGTAAATGCGAACGTGACAGTTTCATGACCAGCGATTCACCACCATGAGATCAAGCCCAGCCAAGCCAAGCCCGGCCAAAAAGTCAGCCCCAGCCCGCGCTACCAGCACCGACAAGCCGCGCCGCAGCCGCAGCGGCGACACCGCCGGCAGCACGGACAGCAAGCGGATCGCCCGCCATGTCGTCAAAGAAGCCCTCAGCGCGGCACGCGAGCGCGAACTGGCCGCTTTGAAAGACATCGTCGCCAAAGGCGGGCCGGATGCCTTGGCCTCATCGGTGAAAGCGATGGTGGCCGGCGCCTCGGCCGACGATGCGGCCGCGTTGCGCGAAGCGCTGCTGCAGGAGTTGCACGCCACGCCCTTGAACGGCACACATCCGGATGACGAGCTGTCGGCCGACTGGCGGCGCGGCGGCTACCCCTACAAGAACCTGATGTCGCGCAAGAGCTATGAGCAGCAAAAGTACCAGCTGCAGGTTGAGCTGTTGAAGCTGCAGGCCTGGGTCAAGGCGACCGGGCAGAAGGTCATCATCTTGTTTGAGGGCCGCGACGCGGCCGGCAAGGGCGGCACCATCAAGCGCTATATGGAGCATCTGAACCCGCGCGGTGCGCGCGTGGTGGCGCTGGAGAAGCCCAGCGAGGTGGAGCGCGGCCAGTGGTACTTCCAGCGCTATGTGCAGCACCTGCCCACCGCCGGCGAGATCGTGCTGTTTGACCGCAGCTGGTACAACCGCGCCGGGGTCGAGCGGGTGATGGGTTTTTGCAGCAATGACGAGTACGTCGAGTTCATGCGTCAGGCGCCCGAGTTCGAGCGCAATCTGGTGCGCAGCGGCGTGCATCTGGTCAAGCTCTGGTTCTCGGTGAGCCGGGCCGAGCAACGCCGCCGCTTCAAGGAGCGCGAGGCGCACCCGCTCAAGCAATGGAAGCTGTCACCGATCGATCTGGCCTCGCTGGACAAATGGGACAGCTACACCAAGGCCAAGGAGGCGATGTTCTTCCACACCGACATTGCAGAGTCACCCTGGACCGTCGTCAAATCGGACTGCAAGAAGCGCGCGCGCCTGAACGCGATGCGCCATGTCTTGCATCAACTGCCCTATGCCAACAAAGATCTGGCCAAGCTCGGCCAGCTCGACCCCTTGCTGGTCGGGCGAGCTAACTCGGTGTACGAGCGGGGTGAAGCCAAGGGCACGGCGGGCGCTTGACTGCAGGCCTGAGCGCCTAGCCCCGATCAAACTTGAACACCGCCATGCTGGCCAGCAGATTCGGGAATTTGCGCACCTGGCGGCCATCCTGGATGCCGAAGCCGTCCAGTATGCGCAGCCTGTTCTTGTGCGCCAGCACTTCGAAGTCGGCAAAAGTGCCAACCCGAATGTTCGGCGTGTTGTACCACTCATAGGGCAGCACCCGCGTCACCGGCATGCGTCCTAACGCCACTTGCAAGCGGTTTGGCCAATGGGCGAAATTGGGGAAGCTGACGATGCCGATGCGGCCCACACGGGCGGTCTCGCGCAGCATCGCCTCGGTATTGCGCA
>JADMJQ010000031.1:16654-28429 GCA_018780415.1 Roseateles sp.
GTGCTGCAGCGTCTCCAACTGCAGGACCACATCGAAGCTCTGGTCCTCGAAGATGCTCAGGCCGTCCTCCAGATTGAGCTGGATCACATTGACGCCGCGCTGCGCGCAGGCAAGCAAATTGGCGTCATCCAGCTCGACCCCGTAGCCGCTGCAGCCGCGGTGCTTTTGCAAATAGGCCAGCAGCTCACCGGTGCCGCAGCCCAGGTCCAGGACTCTTGAGCCAACCGGCACCAGGGCCGCAATTTGGGCGATCACGCCGGCGCTCATGCTGCCTCTCCTGCAATACGTGTGAAGTAGGCGCGCAAGACGCCGTGATAGCGGGGGTCCTCCAGCAAGAAGGCATCGTGGCCATGCGGGGCGTCAATCTCTGCGTAAGACACATCAAGCTTGTTGTCCAGCAAGGCCTTGACGATCTCGCGCGAGCGGGCCGGCGAGAAGCGCCAATCGGTCGTGAAGCTGGCCAGCAAGAACTTACAGCGTGCGCTGGCAAAAGCGCGGCTCAGGTCGCCGCCAAACTCACGCGCCGGGTCAAAGTAGTCGAGCGCCCGGGTGATCAACAGATAGGTGTTGGCATCAAAATAATCGCTGAACTTATCACCTTGGTGGCGCAGATAGCTCTCGATCTGAAACTCGATGTCCTGGGTCGTGTAGCCCAGCTCAGCCGCCCTCATCTCGCGTCCGAATTTTTGCTCCATCGCGTCATCCGACAAATAGGTGATGTGGCCAATCATCCGCGCCACGCGCAGGCCGCGCTTAGGGATCGCGCCATGCTCGGCGTAATGGCCGCCATGGAAATCGGGGTCGGTGATGATGGCGCGCCGCGCCACCTCGTTGAAGGCGATGTTCTGCGCCGACAGTGCCGGTGCGGTCGCAATCGCGATGCAGTGGCGCAGGCGCTCGGGGTAGCGCAGCGCCCAGTCCAAGGCCTGCATGCCACCTAGCGAGCCGCCCAGCACCGCCGCCAATTGCGTGATGCCTAACTGATCAAGCACGCGGGCCTGGGCATCGACCCAGTCCTGCACGGTGACGACGGGGAAGTCGGCGCCGTAGACCTTGGCCGTGGCGGGGTTGATGTCGCGCGGGCCGGTCGAGCCAAAGCAGGAGCCGAGGTTATTGATGCCGATGACGAAGAACTTGCTCGTATCCAGCGGCTTGCCCGGGCCGATCAGGTTGTCCCACCAGCCTTCGCTCTTGTCTTGACCGGCATAGGTGCCGGCGACATGGTGGCTGGCGTTCAAGGCATGACAGACCAGCACCGCATTGCTGCGCGTGGCGTTCAGCGTGCCATAGGTCTCGTAGACCATCTCGTAGTCGCGCAGCTCAAGCCCGCTGCGCAGCGGCAGGGGCTGGGCAAACGCCATGTGCTGAGGGCTGACGTCGCCCAATTGACCCATATGTGGCATCAGTGAAAAGCCTCCAAAAAACAAAACCGGCACCGCTGAGAGCAAGCGGACGCCGGAGTTCGGAGCCCCTCTTTAGCGGAATTTATTGAGCGCCCGCAATTCGGAACAAATCGGCGCTATACAGCATTATAGGAGGGCGACCGGCCGCCCTCCTCGCTCAAGGCGCCGTGCACAAGCAATGCACGACCGCCCCAAACGGCTTGCGGCCGTTGCTGATCTCGGCCGCAAAGCCCAGCTCGGCTGCCGCTTCTTGCATGGCCCGGGGCATGCTCAGGCCCAGCTCGGCGCCCATGGCCGCAGCGATGGCCGGCGCCGTCACTTCACCCAAGCTGGACAGCAGACGCTCCCACGGCCCCATCTCGCCCTCGACATAGCTGACCCGCGCGTCGGCGCCGAGCTTGGCCTTGGCGGCGGCAGACTTGATCGCATCATCAAAACTGCCGAGCCGGTCGACCAAGCCCCGCTCCAGCGCCTGCGCGCCGGTCCAGACCCGGCCCTGCGCGACCGCGTCGATCTCGGCCACCGTCTTCTTGCGCGCCGCCGCGGCCTTGGACGTGAACTCGGCATAGATGTGACCGATGCCGGACTGCACGGCCGAGGCCATGCGCGGGTCCAGCGGGCGGCGCGGGTCATAGCCGCCGGCCAACCAGGTGGTGGTGTGGCCGCCGGTGTGGATAGATAGCTTCTCCAGCAGCTTGTCGCCGGTCGGCAGCATCGCGAACACGCCGATCGAACCGGTGACGGTGCCGGCCTCGGCGATCACCTCGTCGGACGCCATCGAGATCCAATAGCCGCCCGAGGCCGCCACATCGCCCATCGACACCACCACCGGCTTGCCGGCCTTGCGCGTCAGCTCCAGCTCGCGCCGGATCAGCTCGGACGCAAAGGCGCTGCCGCCGGGCGAGTTGACGCGCAGCACCAGCGCCTTGACCTTGTCGTCCTCGCGCGCCTGGCGAATCAGCTGGGCGGTCGAGTCGCCGCCGACGCGGCCCGGCCGCGCCACGCCGTCGACGATCTCGCCCTCGGCCACCACCACACCGACGGCCGGGCCCTGCTCGATCGTTGGTTTCAAATAGGCCTGATATTCGGCCAAATTGATGCGCCTGAAGCTCTTGCCCTTGTCGTCCTTGCTGCCGCGCGCCAGCAGCAGCTCGCGCACCTCGTCGCGGGTCTTGATGCCGTCGATCAACTTGGCCTGCAAGGCCATCTTGGCGGCGTCGCCGCCCAGCGCGGCCAGCGTCTCGGGCAGCTTCTCAATGCCGGCGGCGATGCTGCCCTTGGGCAGCTTGCGGGCTGTCTCGACCGCGTCGGTGTAGCGCGTCCACAGTTCACCGTACAAATAACTGTCTGCTTCCAGGGAGGCCGGCGACGGGCCGTTGGCGAAATAGGGCTCGCCGAAGCTCTTGAAGGTGCCGACGCGCAGCACATTGGCCGACACACCGAGACGGTCCAGCGCGTCCTTGTAATAGTTGCGGTAGCGCCCGAAGCCCTCGATCATCACCATGCCCAGCGGGTTCAGGTAGATCTCGCTGGCCTGCGCGGCCAGGAAGTAGCCGCGCTGGTCAAAGCTATCGCCATAGGCAATGATTTTTTTGCCACTGGCCTTGAAGCGCTGCAGGGCCGCCGAGACCTCATGCAGACCGGCCATGCCGGCGCCGCCAAACTCATCCAGATCCAGCAACAAGGTACTGATCTTGGGGTCCTTGGCTGCGCCGTCCAGCGTCGCCAGCACATCGCGAAGCCGCGTCTGCTTCTGCGCATTGCCGCGCAGCTGCGCCATCACCTGGTCGCGTGGCGAGCCCGAGAACTGTTCAACCAAGCTGCTGCGTAGATCCAGCACCAAGGTGGTCTTGTCCTTCAGCGGCGCCGGGCCGCGTGACATCAGCCCTGCGACCAGCGCCACCAGCAGCGCCAGCAAGAGCAGATTCAGCAAGGCCCGCCGGCTCGCATCCAGCACGGCCCAAAATTTACGAATCGCCCACCACAGGCCGGAGAAAACGCTTTTCACGCCCATGCGGGGCTCCTATCTCGATCAGTTTGTGCCGGCCGATTGTGCAGCATGAAGTGGCCGCGCCATGCAGGCCTCGAACAGCGCCGTGGCCAGCCAAGCCTGCAGCCAGGCGCGCAATGCCGGATAGGGCGCGGCCTCGAACCAAGCCGCGTCAACGGCGGCAAACTGGCGCACAAAAGGTAATAAAGCCAGGTCTAGCCAGCTCGGCGTCGCGCCCAGCAAATAGGCGGTCTGGGCCAAGCGGCCTTCCAGCGGCACCAGCATCAAGGCCTCGGCCTCGGCGCGCCATTGGGGCTGCGTCGCCTGCAGGTGCCGATCCGGGTATTTGTAGCGGTCCAGCAATTGCTTGAACGGGCCGTCATTGAGTGCCAGCCAAGGCAGCGACTCGGCGTCCAAGTCCGGCCGCCGCCAGCCCTGTGGGTCGGCCTGCGCCAAGGCCCAAAACATGATGTCTGCGCTTTGCTCCAGCACTTGGCCGCTGGGCAACAGCAAAACCGGCACCGTGCCCTTGGGAGACAGCAGCAACAACTCCGGCGGCTTGGCGCGCAGTTGCACCTCGTGAATCTCAAGTTCGACGCCGGCGTACTGCAGCGCCAGCCGCGCCCGCATCGCGTAGGGGCAGCGGCGAAAGGAATAGAGCAGCGGCAGCAAGAAGCCTGCGCTCAGGCTTCAGGCCGCCGGCGGCGCCGTGTCGATAAAACTCTGACGGGCATTGAGCTTGTCAACGTGGCGTGCCAGATTCGGATTGGCATCACGCCAGGCAATGGCCGGGAAGCGGAAGTCCAGATAGCCCAAGGCGCAGCCGACCGCGATATCGGCCAAGGAGAAATGATTGCCCCAGCACCAGGCCTTGTCGCCCAGGCCCTGGTTCATCGCAACACAGGCGGCCAAGACCTTGTCGAGCTGACGCTGCACCCAGGCCTCGCTGCGCTGCTCGGGCGTGCGTCCGGCAAATTTGTTTTCCAGCAAGGCCAAGACGGCGGCGTCCATGACGACGTCGGCCAGCGCCTCCCAGGTCTTCACCTCGGTGCGCTCGCGGCCGCGCTCGGGGATCAGCTTGCCGACCGGCGACAGCGTGTCCACATACTCGACGATGACGCGCGAATCAAACACCGCGCCGGTAATCGAATCCTGGCCCTCCATCACCAGGCAAGGCACCTGACCGAGCGGGTTCATTTTCAGGATCGCGTCGCTGTTCCAGACGTCTTCAAGCACCAGCTGATAGTCGAGCTTTTTTTCGGCCATCACGATGCGCACCTTGCGAACGAAGGGGCTGGTAAGTGATCCGATGAGTTTCATAGTGGCTGTGCTGGAGATCCTGTTTGAAATCATTCTAGCCACGACTATGTTGCGCGCCAGACTGTACAAGTGCGGCTTTCTGGTGCAAGCGCCGCCCGCCGCTCGGCGGCGCTGACAAGAAAAAACCCGCACCAGGCGGGTTTGTTTCAGCGGGCGAAAGGTCTTCAGCCACGGCGGCGGCGAGCCACAAAACCGACCACGCCCAAGCCGGCCAGCAGCAAGGCATAGCTCGATGGCTCGGGCACCACGGCCACCAGCTCCAATTGCCCGCGCACCGCACCGGCTGGGTTGGCCGCCGTGTGGACATTGACATAGGCCAGGCTGCCCATCAACGCGTCCAGCATCGACATCGCGCCGAACGAGGACGGCGCGACGCCATTGCCGCCGACCAACAAGGTGCCGCCGGAGTTGAAGGACACAAAAGGCGCGGCATCCAGGCCGACCCGCACTGGCCCAGTAGCAGCGCTGCTGGCCGGCCCATGGATTTGGTACATGGTTGCGGGGCCGGACAACCCGAACACCGACATCGCGAAGTTGTAGCTGTCGTCGGCCAAGCTGAGCGTGCCCATATCGTCATACGACAGGGTGGCAACGCCGCTGCCGGTGTCGGTAGACACGTGCACTTCATTGCCGGCGTTGAGCGTGGCATTGAACTGATAAACCGTGGCATGGGCCGCCAAGGGCAAGGCCGACAAAGCGGCCAGCGCCAGCAATGGCTTCAAGATTGAGCGAGTTTTCATCTGAGTTCTCCAAATATGGACAAGACAAGCAAAGTCGAACGATATCGACCCTGACGCCTTGTACCAAGCATCCCCCCGCTCGGCCACCCCAAGTTCGTGGGATCGGGGTGCTCAACGAGCGGCCGGGTCCAGCGTCCAATCAACCGCCGCCGGCCGTCCAGCCAGGCTGAGCTGTGCGGTGTTGGGCGCGCAGCGGCTCAAGACCTGGCCACGCCGCACGACCAGCAGACGCTGGGCGCGCAGCCGCAGGGCCTCGACCGGACTGCCGGCCTGCAGCAGCACGAAGTCGGCGTTAGCGCCCACTTCAAGTCCGTAGTCCGCCAAGCCCATCAGCCGCGCATTGTTGACGGTGACCGCGTCGAAACAAGCGCGCATGCCGGCCTGCGAGGTCATCTGCGCCACATGCAAGCCCATGCTGGCCACCTCCAACATATCGGCGCTGCCCAGGCTGTACCAGGGGTCGAGCACGCAGTCATGGCCGAAGCCGACATTGACGCCGGCCGCCAGCAACTCGGGCACCCGCGTCATGCCGCGCCGCTTCGGGTAGCTGTCATGCCGACCCTGCAAGGTGATATTGATCAGCGGGTTGGCCACCACATGCAGGCGCGCCTCGGCCATCAGGGCGATCAGCTTGGATGCGTAATAGTTGTCGACCGAATGCAGCGAGGTCAGGTGCGAGCCGGTGACTTGGCCCTGCAGGCCCAGGCGCTGGGTCTCATAGGCCAAGGTCTCGACATGGCGTGACTGCGGGTCGTCGCTTTCGTCACAGTGCATATCGACGGCGAGGCCGCGCTCGGCCGCCAACTCGCACAAGATCTTGACGCTCTGCGTGCCCTGCTCATAAGTGCGCTCGAAATGCGGAATGCCGCCGACCACCTCGACACCCATGTCGAGCGCCCGCTTGAGGTTAGCCAGCGCGCCCGGCGCACGCAACAGCCCGTCCTGCGGAAACGCCACCAACTGCAGGTCCAGATAGGGTTTGACCCGCTCCCGCACATGCAGCAGCGCCTCCACCGCCAGCAGCCGCTCGTCACAGACATCCACATGGCTGCGTATCGCCAACAGGCCCTTGGCCACCGCCCAGTCGCAATAGCTCAGCGCCCGCTCGACCAGGGCGTCTTGCGTCAGCAAGGGCTTGAGCTCGCCCCACAGCGCAATCCCCTCCAGCAGGGTGCCGCTCTGGTTGACGCGCGGTTGACCGTAGCTGAGCGCAGCGTCGAGGTGGAAATGCGCGTCGACAAAGGGCGGGCTAAGTAGATAGCCCTGGCCGTCGATGACCTCCACGCCCTCGGGCGCCGGCAATTGCGGGCCAATGGCCTGGATGCGGCCGGCTTGCACCAGCAGGTCCTGGCCTTGGCGGCCGTCGGGCAGGCAGACATTGCGTATCAACATGGCGGAGTGGGCGGCAGTGGGGACATGGCCCCAGCCTAGCATCCCGTCTCAGTCAGCCGCCGCGCCTGGCCTTTGCTGCCTGCGGCACGACAAACACCACCGCCGTGCGTGCCGGCAGCGTGAACTGGCCGGTGCTGCTTTCAAAGCGAGCCTGCGCGGCGCGCTGGTCGGCGGCGCCCGGCGCG
The DNA here is from genome assembly GCA_018780415.1 of Roseateles sp. Classification (GTDB taxonomy): domain Bacteria; phylum Pseudomonadota; class Gammaproteobacteria; order Burkholderiales; family Burkholderiaceae_C; genus Paucibacter_A. The sequence continues at coordinate 23,685 of JADMJQ010000031.1, forward strand.
CGATGCACCGGATGCAGCTCAAACGCGCGGCCGGCCAGCGCCGCAATGCTGAGCTGCTTGTCGCTCTTGTCCACATTGATCAGATAGACCAGCTCCTGGAAATTGGCGCCGGCATAGCCCGCACCGTTCAGGTGGCCGACCAACACGGTTGCCTCCTGCGCGCTACCGGTGTTATAAAAACTCAGCCGCGCCTTGATGTCCTCGGCATTCCTCAGACGCAGCAGCGTCGTGCTCTTGCGAATGGCTAGCAGGTCGCGGAAGGCATCGCGGGTCCAGGCAATGTCGGCCGGCGCAGGCTTGATCAGCGGGTTGCCCAGCAGCGGCTTGACCAGCGGCCAGTTGTCGGCGTTGTCGCGCGCCGGCGGCAGGCCGACGCCAAAGTTATTGTCGGCGTAGCTCCAATCCAGCTTGTTGAACCAGTCACCCGAGTCATAACTGTTTCGGTCCATGGACTTGCTGCGCAAGGTGTCGATGCCGGCATGGAAGTAGGCAATGCCCTGGCTGAAGCCGGTGATGGCCGCGCCGAGCATCTGCACCCGGGCGCGGTCTTCGCGGCTGGTGGCGGTCGGCAGCTTGAAGACGTTGTTGTCGAACAAGCTGGTGTTGTCGTGGTTCTCCACATAGTTGACCACCTCGGACGGCTCCAGCACGAAGCCTGCCGGCAGCCCTCCAGCATTGATCTCCTCCAGGCGCAGATTCGCGTCCCAGCTGGTCTGCAGCTTGAAGCTGCGGATGGACCCGGCCAGGCCGGCCTTGATCAGATCGCCCTGCCACATCAGATCGCCGCGCGTTTTTCCGCCGCCGGAACCATTCGCGTCATAGAACAAGCCGTTGATGAAGCCTTGGTTGGCGAACTGGTTGTTGCCGGAATCAAACGAGCTGCCGCCGCGCACCGCGTCGCGGATGAAGGGGTTGAAACTGCCGATGCCGGAGCCGTTCAAGCTCATCATGTCGGCCTGCACAAAACGCGCGCCGTTGGCCACCTCACCGAAGTTCCAGCCCTCGCCGAGGATCTGCACCTCGCGGCCGGTGGCGGCATTGACGCGCGCCTTCAGCTCCTCCATCACCGAGCGCGGATGGTGGCCCATGATGTCAAAGCGCAAGGAGCTGATGCGGTAGTCGCGCGTCCAGGTGATGGCCGAGTCAAACATCAGCTTGGCCATCATGCGGTTCTCGGCGGCGGTGTTCTCGCAGCAGGTCGAACGCTCGACGCCGCCGACCGCATTGAGCCGGTGGTAGTAGCCGGGCACCACCTTGTCCAGCACCGAGGCGGCGTTCTGGCCGGAGGCGCTGGTGTGGTTGTAGACCATGTCCATGCCGACACGCAGGCCGGCCGCGTTGAGTGCCTGCACCATGCGGCGGAACTCCAGCACGCGTGCGGCAGGGTTGGCCGCCGAGCTGGCGTAACTGCCATCGGGCGTGCTGAAGTGATGCGGGTCATAGCCCCAGTTGAAGCAGTCGCTGCTCGCCGTGGCCGCAACGGCCGCCTGTTGTGATTCGCCGTCCGGCGCGCCGGCGGGGTTCGGCGTTACGCAGTTCTTTTCGTTGACGCTGGCGATGTCAAACACCGGCAGCAGATGCACATCGGTCAGGCCGCTTTGCGCCAGCGCGCTCAGGTGCTGCATGCCCTTGGAGCCGGCCTCGGTGAAGGCCAGGTACTTGCCGCGCTTGTCCGCCGGTACGCTGGTATCGCTGATCGAGAAGTCGCGCACATGCAGCTCGTAGATGCTCATGTCGGCGCTGCTGGCCACATTGTTCGGCGGCGCACCGGCGTCCCAACCGGGCGGCTTCAGCGCGGCTGACTGCAAATCTGTCACCACGCTTTGCTGGCCGCCCAGCGTCAGGCCCAGCGAATAGGGGTCGGTCACCGCGTTGCGCACCAGGCCGACGCCGCGCACAAACACCTGCACTGCATAACGGTAGGTCTGGCCGGAGCGGTCGCCGGGCAGGTTCAGGCTCCAGCTGCCGGTGGCCGGGTCAAGCTGCATGGGCAGGGTCTGGCTGCGGGCCAGGGTCGGGTTGGCATTGGCATCGCCGGCAATCATCAGTGAGACCGCCTGCGCCGTCGGCGCCCACACCTTGAAACTGGTGCGGCCCTGTGCCACCACGGCGCCGAAATTGCTTTCGTTGGCGGCCGCCGCATACAGCTCATCGAGTGCGCCGGCGACCTGCGCGGTGCTGGCGTTCTGCGCCAGACCGGCGGCGCTCTCCTGCACCAGCACCATTTGCTGCGTATGCAAAAACGGCAGCCGCGCCAGGTCGGCGTCGCGCACCTTGAAGACCGCGCCGGCGGCCACGTACTTGAAGCGCAGCGCGACGTCTGCCGGCACCACGCCGGCAAAGGCGTCGAGTGTGATGAAGCCGTCTGCCCCCTGCGTGAGCGCGTCGCGCTGCACGACGATCTGGCCCTTGGCCGAGTAGTACAGGCGCACCACGCCTTCAGTCGTTACGCGCGGCCACTGCACGAGACTCTTGTTCAGCCAGACGGCGCGTGCGTCGGTGCTGGAGACCGAGCGCAGATCTGGCGGGCCCTGGTAGACCGTGGGATCTTGCTGCACCAGCCAAATCTCGCCGACCTGGTTCTGGATCTTCAGCGCGGCATAGTCGACGCGGATATTGTTGTCACGCCCGTCCTTGTCGCCCTGGTTGGGCGCCATACCGTGGATGATGAATTCCAAGGCCGTCTGGCCGCCGCCCAACTTGGGATTGATCACCGGAATGTCGAACACCACCTCACCAGCACCGACCGTGTAGCCGGGCATCGCGCTGAGTGCAACCGGGTTACCCCATTGGTCGATCACCAGGCCGGCCGGCAAGCCCGCCACATCCAGGCCACTGCCGCTCCACAGATGCAGACCCCAATTCGAATAGGCGCTGTCGAAACGTTTGTAATGCACCCGCAGCGTCTTGATGTCCGGCACCGGTAAGCCCAGCGGGTTGCTGGTGTAGGTGGTCGAGTCGCCCTCCAACCGCCAGATCTCGTTGGCGCCCGGCTGCAAGCTATAACTTTGGTCGGCCCCGCCCCAGTCCTTCCAGTCGCCGTTGTGCATCAGGTAGCCAACCACGCCCGTCTCCGAGGCCAGCGGCACGTCATAGATCGCGCCGAACTCGTCGCTGCCCGTGGCGTTCCAGCCACCATTCCAGTTCGGGCTTTGCGCCGCGCCCCAGCTGTGCAACTGCCAGCCGGCGGTGTCGCCATTGGCGCGGCGGTAATGCACGCGCAGCGTGGTGGCGGTGGTGGCTGCCGCAGCGGCTTTGCGGCGACCATCCGCCACAGGCACCGGCACGGCGGCCAGCAGCGTCGTGTCGCCGTCCAGCCCTTGCGCCGTCGCCATGCCGACGGCCGCCATAGCCTGAGCCTGCGCCTCGGGGCTTGCGCCGCCCCCGCAAGCCGTCAATTGACCAAGTCCCAAGACCAGGGCCAGCCCCAAACCCCAGGTGCCCAGCACCCGCCGCGCAGCGCGCAGCCTCTGCAAACATTGTTGTCGAGTCGTCATATGCGTCCTTCAAAAGAAGAAAAGACTTGCGGGGCCGACCCGAAATCGAGCGAGGCCTGAATTCGGCGCGATGCTAATGAAGTAAAACTACATACGCCAGATGGTGTTTTCCCGATGTATTCAGAAGTTTTTATCGATCTATCGCTGACTTTGTAGTCAAAGTACATTTTCTGACGTGCAAAACAAGGACTCAAACAAGGCGCAGAACTTGCCATCGCCGGGGCCAACCGGGGCGCAGCCGACCTGCCGGATAAAATGCCTCGCCTGCACTTTTGCTTCGCCAACGCGGCCCCTCGGCCGCCCTTCGCCATGAACCTATCCGCCTTCTCCTCGATCAGCGCCCTCTCGCCACTGGACGGCCGCTACGCCTCGCGTGTAGCGGCCTTGCGCCCCCTGCTGTCCGAGTTCGGTCTGATGCACAGGCGTGTGCAGGTCGAGGTGGAATGGTTCATCGCCTTGTCGGACGCCGGCTTTGCCGAGTTCAAGCCCTTGACCGGCGCCGCCCGCGGCCTCTTGCGCGGCCTGGTGACGCGCTTCTCGGAAGCCGACGCGCAAGCCATCAAGGACATCGAGAAGACCACCAACCATGATGTGAAGGCGGTCGAGTACTGGCTCAAGTCGCGCTTCGAGAACAGCCCCGAGCTGAAGGCGGCCGGCGAGTTTGTGCACTTTGCCTGCACCAGCGAAGACATCAACAACACCAGCCATGGCCTGATGCTCAAAGCGGCGCGTGCCGATGTGCTGCTGCCCACCATCGACCGCATCACCACCAAGCTAACGGCCATGGCCCACGCCATGGCGGCCACGCCGATGCTGGCCCGCACGCATGGCCAGACCGCCAGCCCGACGACGATTGGCAAGGAAGTTGCCAATGTCGTGGCGCGCCTGCGCAATGCGCGCACCCGCATTGCCGATGTGCAATTACTGGCCAAGATGAACGGCGCGGTCGGCAACTACAACGCGCATCTGTCGGCCTGGCCCGAGTTCGACTGGGAGGCCTTCAGCCAGCGCGTGATCGAGCAACAGCTCGGCCTAACGTTCAACCCCTACACCATCCAGATCGAGCCGCACGACTATATGGCCGAGCTGTTTGATGCGGTCACGCGCCTCAACACCATCCTGATCGACTGGTCACGCGATGTGTGGAGTTATGTCTCCTTGGGCTACTTCAAGCAGCGCACGATTGCCGGCGAGATCGGCAGCTCGACCATGCCGCACAAGGTCAACCCGATCGACTTCGAGAACGCC
>JADMJQ010000031.1:28439-56837 GCA_018780415.1 Roseateles sp.
CCGAGGGCAATTTTGGTCTGGCCAATGCTTTGCTGACTCATCTGAGCCAGAAGCTGCCGATCAGCCGCATGCAACGCGACCTGACCGACTCCACCGTTTTGCGCAATATGGGCGTGGCGATCGGCTATGCGGTCTTGGGCTATGAGTCGCTGCTGAAGGGTCTGGACAAGCTGGAGGTCAACGAGCTCAAGCTAGCGGAAGATCTGGACGGTGCTTGGGAAGTGTTGGCCGAGCCGATCCAGACGGTGATGCGCCGGTTTGCCCTGCCTAATCCCTACGAGCGCCTGAAGGAGCTGACCCGCGGCAAGGCCATCACGGCCGAGGGCGTGCGCGAGTTCATCAACGGGCTGGAGATTCCCGAGGCTGAGAAGGCGCGCTTGCTGGCGATGACGCCGGGGAGCTATGTGGGTAAGGCGGCGGAGTTGGCGAAGCGGATCTAACTGCCCAAGCCGTTGGCATCAAGGCGCCCTGCGGGGCGCTTTTTTCGTCCACGGATCTGCTCGTAGGCGTCGCCCGCCAAGGCGAAAACCAAGGATTTCGCCGCAGGCAAATCCCGGCATCGTGCGACGCAGAGCTGATGAGCCGAGGCGTGCATGATCTTCGGCAAGATTTGACGGAAGGGTCATGTCGTGTCTACACATTCAGTTCCTGACCCCGAAATTCCGTGAATCGGCAACCAGGAAGCGCTGGCCTTGCCAAGGGGAAATCCGAGGGAGTCATCCCTTCCATGAGCGTCATACTTGCCAAGAAGCGCTTGAGTTTCCTATTGCTACTCTGGCCGAGCAAATTTCGCCGCGCGTAACCCAGTATGTGCAGGCACATCAAACAGAAAGCCAAGTCCATGAAGTTTCTGAAGCGCGTGCTGAGCACCCTTGCAATGCTGCCTTTGTTGATGGCCCAAGGGCCAGCCTCGGCCGCCATCGTGGCCAGTGCCTCGATGAGCAACCTCCAGTTTGAGATGTTGAACCTCAAAACGGGGACCAGCCAGTTTGTCGAATTGAGCACGCTGGTCAGCAGTGGCTGGGGCGCCTACAACTGGGGCTCCGGGTCGACCGCCAATGTTCCCGAGCCAGTGGCGGAAGCTTGGTCCAGTTTCGTCGGCGGCGAGTGGGACTACGCCGGCGCGGCAAGCGTCAGCAACGACGCTTCTGGCCCAGCTTTCTCTGCACGCTTGAGGGACGCAGGTCTGCCGCCAGAACCAAACTCCAGCCCCCGGAATTTTCAAATCTGCGCGTCCTTGACCAGCGGCTGCGGCGGCGGGGATTGGTTCGGTCTGGATGCTCATATGGCGCTGATCATCAGCGCGGATGCAAGCATCCAGGCGCAGGCGTCTGAGCCCTGGGAGTCTGTGGAAGTCGGCTCGGTGATGGGTTTCTGGGGCATGGACGGGACGCCGTTAGCTGGCGATCAGCTCTACGCCAACGTCGATGTCACGTCCACTCGCCGTTTGCAGATGCGCGTTGACAACAATTCAGATGACGCCCTGCTTGGCTGGTTGGGCCTGCACACGATTGTTCAAAGCCAGTCACTTCCGCACGCAGTTCCCGAGCCTCAAAGCGCCGCGCTGGCCCTGCTGGGCTTGGCCGGCCTCTGGGCGACCAGGCGTCGGGGCAACCGGCCGACCGCCTGATCGTTGTCCTCTGCCTACCGGGTCGTGAATGTGGCCCGGTAGGTTGGCGTGGCGCCGGGAATAGCCGAAGCCCAGCTGGCTTGGCGCGACACCCAAAACCAATGCGAGCCGGCGCTTCTACACGGCCCGCCGCCGCCTCCACCCCTTCTCCACCTCCACCGCGACCCCCACCACCGCCGCCGCAGCAAAGCAAATCCCCAGCTCCCCCACACTCAACGCCTGGGTCTTGAACACGCCCTGCAGCCAAGGCACATAGATGATCGCCAGCTGCAAAAACACCGTCAGCAGAACCGCCCCCAACAGCGGCAAATTGCTAAGTAAACCGATCCGCCACAGCGGCAAGCGTTCGGAGCGCACGGCCAACACATGGGCCATCTGCGCCAGTGTCAGCACCGTGAACACCATCGTTTGCCAATGCGCATTGCCATAGTCAATGGCCCAGTACTGCACACCCAGGCAAAGGCCGGCAATCAGCAGGCCGAAGCCGAGGATGTGCTGCCACATGCCATCGGCGAACAGGCTCTCGTCTGCCGCGCGTGGCGGGCGCTGCATCAGGCCGGGCTCGGCCGGTTCGGCGGCCAGGGCCAGGCCCGGCAGACCATCGGTGACTAGATTGACCCACAGGATGTGAATCGGCAGCAGCGGAATAGGCAACAGGAACAGCGGTGCCAGAAACAGCGTCCAGACCTCGCCCGAATTGCCGGTCATCGCATAGCGCACGAACTTGCGGATATTGGCGTAGATGCGCCGGCCCTCCGCCACCGCCGCGACGATGCTGGCGAAGTTGTCGTCCAGCAGCACCAGGCTGGCGGACTCGCGCGCCACATCGGTGCCGCCACGGCCCATCGCCACACCAATGTCCGCGCGCTTCAAGGCCGGCGCGTCGTTGACGCCGTCGCCGGTCATCGCGACGAACTGGCCGCCGGCCTGAAGCGCCTCGACGATGCGGATCTTCTGCGCCGGGTCGACGCGGGCATAGACGCGCACCTGCAGCACCTGGGCCCGCAGCGCGGTCTCGTCCATCGTGCTCAGCTGTTGACCGGTCAGCACGGGGGCATTGGCGTCGGCGACGATGCCGAGCCGGTGCGCGATCGCCACCGCCGTGGCCGGATGGTCGCCGGTGATCATCACCGGCGTGATGCCGGCGGCGATGCAGTCACGCACGGCGGCCTGCGCCTCGGGGCGCGGTGGGTCGATCAAGGCGATCAGGCCCAGCCATTGCAGATCACTTTCAACCGCAGCGATCGAGTTCGTAGCGGGCAGCAGCGCATGCTCGCGCCGCGCCAGACCGAGCACGCGCAAGCCCTGGGCGGCGAGCGCATCGGCGGCGGCAAGCAGTGCAGTAACGTCCAGCGGCTGCGGACCCTCGGGCGTCCACTGCGCGCTGCAGCAGGGCAGCAGCGACTCGGGCGCGCCCTTGGTATAGGCAATGACGAAGGACTGCGTGCCGCTGCGGTGAAAGGTCGTCATGCGCTTGCGCTCGGAGTCAAACGGCTGCTCCTGCACGCGCGGCGCTTCGGCGTCGAGCCGCTTCTTGTCCAGATGCGCCGACAAGGCGGCCAGCACCAGGGCGGTCTCGGTCGGGTCGCCGCTCCATTCACCCGCCCTGCCCTCAAGCGGACGCGCGTCATTGCACAGCGCGGCCGCGCGCAAGGTCTCCGCCTGCACGGGCGTCACTGCGCCCTCGCCCGGCACCCAGCGCTCATCCTGCGCCAATACCAGCTCGGCATGCATGCGGTTCTGCGTCAGCGTGCCGGTCTTATCGGAGCAGATGGTGCTGACCGAGCCCAGCGTCTCCACCGCCGGCAGGCGCCGCACCAGCACCTGCACCGCCACCATGCGGCGCGCGCCCAGCGCCAGCAGCACGGTGACGACGGCCGGCAGCGCCTCGGGGATGGCCGCCACCGCCAGGCTGATCGCCGTCAACAGCATCAGCAGCGGCGGCTCACCGCGCAGCAGGCCGACGCCAAAAATCAGCACACAAACGGCGAGCACGCCCAGGCTCAGGCGCTTGCCGAAGGCCGCCAGGCGCTGCTGCAGCGGCGTGCTGCGGTCCTCACCATCGAGCAGCCTGGCGACCTTGCCCAGCTCGGTCTGCATGCCGGTCGCCACCACCAGGCCACGGCCGCGGCCGCGCGTGGCGGTCGTGCCCTTGAAGGCCATATTGAGGCGGTCGCCCAGCGCCTGCGCAGCAGCCTCGCCGGCCGGCAGCGTTGCGACGGCCTTGGAGGCGGTGACCGACTCCCCCGTCAAGGCCGACTCGTCCAGATGCAGCTGGGCGATCTGAAACAAGCGCAGATCGGCCGGCACCTGGTTGCCGGCCTCCAGCAGCACCACATCGCCGGGTACCAAGGTGCTGGCGGCCACTTGATGGGGCTGCCCTTCGCGCAAGACGGTGGCCTGGGCGGCGGCGAGTTGCTGTAGCGCCACCATCGCCTGGTCGGCGCGCCAGCTCTGCACAAAGCCGATGCCGGCGTTCAGCAGCACGATGAAGAGGATCACCAGGGTGTCGGTCAGCTCACCAATCAGCCCCGATACCACGGCCGCGCCCAGCAGCACCAGCACCATGAAGTCCTTGAACTGCTCGGCCAGCAGCGCCCAGGGGCCAGGTCTTGCCTTGGCCTGCAACTCGTTGGGCCCATGCTGTTCGGCACGCTGGACGGCCTCGGCATGCGGCAGGCCCTGGTCGAGGTCAACCCCATGCTGGTCGGCAATGTGTTGGGCTTCTAGCTGATGCCAGGGCTGCGTCTTGCTGCTTGCATTCATCAATCGTGGCCGGTGTTGAGTTCAGACCCGACCGATGATGCGGCGGTTTTGTGGCAATCGCCCTGCCACCAAGCCTGCAGGGGCCACTGAACTGCCGCTGGCTTGATCTGGCTCAAACGGCGGGGCGGGCCGCGGTGTCGGGCTACCAGCCCGCGGGCAACTTCTTCAGCAGCAGCAAACGGCCATCTCGCTGTTCGACATAAGCGCCTTGCAGCAACTGTTTGAAGATGCGGCTGACCATCTCGCGGGATGAACCCACTCGCTCCGCGATGTCTTGCTGGGTCAGCTTCAGCGACACCAGCCTCGGCTCGCCGTCCGCAGTTTCAGCGCCGGCCAGCTCGTTGAGCAGGCGCGCCACCCGTTGATAGACATCATCCAAGGCCAAGCTCTTGACATTCTCGGTCGAGCGGCGCAGCAACAAAGCCAGGCGCTGAATCAGGTGAAACGCAAAGTCGGGGTACTGGGCCAAGAACTCGCGCATATCCGCCCCGCGCACCAGCACGCAACGCAGCGGCTCCAGGCTGGCCACCGAGGCCGAGCGCGGCGCACCGTCCAGCAGGCTCAGCTCACCAAAATATTCGCCAGGCCCGAGGGTGTTGTAGATCACCTCGCGGCCGTCATCACCGGCGCCGTAAACCTTGACCCGCCCGGCCAGCAAGATGAAAAACGCGTCCGATTGATCGCCCTCGGTGATCAACACCGCATGCGCCGGATAGTTGCGTGCATCGCCACGGCTGGCAATCGCGGCCAGCATTTCGTCCTGCAATTTATCGGCTTGGTCCATGCAAGTAGCTCCTAGTTCAGGCGCAAGCATAGCTTCTGCATCGTGACGATTGCCGGCCGACTATGCGCAAGAAACGGGCTGACACCTCTAAACGGCGCCGCAACACTGTGCGCTCCCATGACTCGTTAGCCAGGAGCAGCTTTCAAATGCATAAAACCATAGAACCCGCCATCCATTACTGGGGCACACCCGTCGTCATCATCAGCAGCTTGAACGAGGACGGCTCGGCCAATTTGGCGCCGATGTCCTCGGCCTGGTGGCTGGGCTGGAGCTGCATGCTGGGCCTGGACGCCAGCTCGCAGACCCTGCACAACCTGCGCCGCCAGCGCGAATGCGTGCTCAATCTGGCCAGCGTGGCCGAGGCCGCGGCCGTCAACCGCCTGGCGCTGACCTCCGCCTCAAACCCGCTGCCCATGCACAAGCAATGGCTGGGCTACCGCCATGTGGCCGACAAGTTCGCACAGGCCGGCTTCAGCCCGCAGGCGTCCGAGCAGGTGGCGCCGCCGCGCGTGCAGGAATGCCTGGTTCAGTTGGAGGCCGAGGTCGTTGATGTGCGCCCGTTTGGCGCCCAGGACCCGCGCCTGCCCATCCCCAGCGCGATGGTCGAGCTGCGCATCCTGCGCGCACACGTGCATGCGTCCATTTTGCAAACCGAACATGCCGAGCGCATCGATCCGCAGCGCTGGCAGCCGCTGATGATGAAGTTCCGCGAACTCTATGGCGACGGTGCCCAGGTCGTGCCGGAATCACGCCTGGCCGGCGGCCCGGAGGAAATGTATGCACCTTGGAAGAAGCGCGCCTGAAGCTCAGCGTCAGGCCAAGTCTTCCCAAGCCACAGCCGCGATCTGCCAGCGCCGGCCGGTATTGAGCAGTTGCACGGTCTTGAATCCCTCGGCCTCGAAGGCCTGGCCGTCAAGAACACCCTGCTTGCGGTAACGCAGCCAGGCCTGGGCGATGCGGCCATGGCGGTCGATGCGCTGCAGGGCGATCGCTTCATCAAACGCTGCCAAGCGCCCGCCCGGGCGCAGCAGCTCGGCGCGCGGCAGCACAAATTCTTCGACCGTCAGGCGGTGCAGGCCGGCGTCATCGGCGCGGCTGATGACGGCCTGCGGCGCCAGCATATAGGGCAGGGCCGCCAAGCTGGGGCTGCGGCCGTCTTGGTTGTTGAAGACAGCAAAGAAGCGCCGCAGCAGGTCGGCGATGCGGCCGTCCTCGTCGTCGGACGCTGGCGCCTCGTCCATCGCATAGACCTTGCTCAGGCCCTCAACACCAGCAAACTGCGTGGTCTCCAGATAACGCAGGCCCAAACTCTCCAGCAGCCGGCCCGAAGCGTCGTTGCTCGGTGCCGTTGACGCCATCAGCCGGGGTTCGCCCATCACCTCGCGCGCATAGTCCAGGCAGGCCTTGGCCGCCTCGCGGGCATAGCCCTTGCCCCAAAAGCGCGGCAAAAAGGCGTAGCCAATGTCCGGCACCGGCAGATAGTCGCGCTGCAGGATGCCGCACATACCGAGGACGGTGCTGTCATCAAGCAGTTCAACCGCCCACAGCCCCAAGCCTTTTTCCCAGCAGGGCCGGATCAGCTTTTCGTCCATCCAAAATTTAGCGGCGGCCAGATCACGCACACCGGGGTCATTGATATTGAGTTTCCAGGAGTCCTGCTGCAGCTGCTCCAGCACATAGGCTTCGTCACCGGGCGCAAACCAGCGCAGCCGCAATCTTTCGGTCGTCAATACCAGCATTTCGGCCTCCCCGCCAAAAGCCCGGACAATACAACACCTTCAACCCGACAACATCTGCCCATGAACTTCATCCAGCAACTCCACCAAGCCGAAGCCCTCAATGACTCGCTGCTGTGTGTGGGGCTGGACCCAGAACCGGCCAAATTTCCGGGCAGCTGGCAGGGCGACGCGGGCCGCATCTATGACTTTTGCGCCGCGATTGTGGACGCCACCAAGGACCTGGTGATCGCCTTCAAGCCACAGATCGCCTACTTCGCCGCCCACCGCGCCGAAGCCCAGTTGGAGCAGCTGATCGCCCACATCAAACGCGTGGCGCCACAGGTGCCGGTGATCCTGGACGCCAAACGCGGCGATATCGGCGCCACCGCCGAGCAATACGCCAAGGAAGCCTTCGAGCGCTATCAGGCCGACGCGGTGACGCTGTCACCGTTCATGGGTTTCGACTCGATCGAGCCCTATTTGCGCTACCCCGACAAGGGCGCCATCCTGCTCTGCCGCACCTCCAACCCGGGCGGCAGTGACTGGCAGAACCAGCGCTTGGCCGACCTGCCCGGTCAGCCAAAGCTGTACGAGCAGCTGGCCCGTTTGGCCCAGACCGATTGGAACAAGAACGGCCAATTGGGCCTGGTCGTCGGCGCCACCTATCCCGCCGAGATCGCCCGCGTGCGCGAGCTGGCACCGACGCTGCCGCTGCTGATCCCCGGCGTCGGCGCGCAGGGCGGCGACGCCGAAGCGACCGTGCAGGCCGGCTGGGGGCCGGCGGCGCCCATCATCGTCAGCAGCTCGCGCGCGGTGCTGTATGCCAGCCCCGCTGCCGGCTCGGGCGAGGACTTTGCCGCCGCCGCGCGGCGGGTCGCGCTGCAAACACGCGAGCAGCTGAACCGGGCTCGCCGCGCGCCGCAAGCCTGAATTCGACGCAAGGCCGCGAATCCAGGCGGGCTTGGCCGGCGTGCACAAGCGCTGAAATCGCCCCGGCAGTGATTTGCGCCACGATTCAGGTGCTAACCCAATGGTCAAGCGCTGTTTTGTAGTGGAGACTGCCGCGTTGGACAAAGCGGAGCGGTTGGCATTGTGAGCAAGGATTCCCAGGACGATTTGAGCAGCCTGGTCGGCCAGGAATTGAGCCCGGCCGACCAACAAGCGCAGCTGGAGCGCAATCTGCGCTGGCATTCCGCCCGGCTTTTTCTGGGCGCGGCCGGGGTCATTTTGCTGGCCGCCGCCGCCGTGTTGCTGCTCGGCCGCCAAAGCGATGAGCTGCTGGGCGGCTTGCTGCCAGGCCTTGCCGCCGCCGGCATTGCGCTGCTGAGCCTGCTGAGCCTATGGCGTTTGCCGCGCCGCCTGGGGCTGGTCGCCGTCGTCGGCGCCATGGCCATGATTCTGGCCCTGACCGTCTTGATTGCCGCCTCGCGCCATACCGGCCTGTATTCGCTCAGCCTGTCGGTGCTGGGCCTGTTGACCGCTTTTGCCACCGCCATGCTGGGGTTGCGGATCGGCGCCACGCTGGCGGCCCTCAGCCTCGCGGCGATCCTGGGTTTCGCCTGGGCCGAGCAGCAGGGTTGGCACAGCAGCGCGGTGGCGCTGTCCAGCCTGCCGCTGCGCACCGCCACCCATGGGCTGCTGCTCTTGGTCGGCCTTTTGCTGGGCTACACGATGCTGCGCATGGTGCAGCGCTCGACCAAAGAAGCCGCCGAGCGCAACTCGCGCTTTCGCGGCCTCTTGAGCATGGCCGCCGACTGGTATTGGGAGATGAACCGCGACTACCGCTTCACCCATCTGGCCGAGGACACACCGGGCAAATCGGGGCTGGACCTGCAGGCCCGTCTGGGCAAGGCGCCCTGGGAGATCGAAAACCTCGGCGTCAGCGATGAGGACATGGACGCGCACCGTGCCGACCTGGAATCGCACCGCCCGTTTCACGGCATGGTGGCACGCCGCCGCGCGCTGGACGGTGGCATCGTCTATGTCTCGATCAGCGGCGAGCCGCGTTTTGACAGCCAGGGCAACTTCCGCGGCTATTGGGGCGTGGGCCGCGATGTGACCGATGAAGTGCAGGCCGAGCATACCGTCCACGCCACCGAGACGCGCTACCGCGAGCTGTTCCGCCGCTCGCCCAGCCCGCTGGTGCTGCACCGCTGGGGCCGTGTGCTGGACGCCAACCCGGCGGCGATGGCCATGTTCGGCTACACCCAGCGCAGCAGCATGATCGGCCAGGACTTGTTCTCGCATTACGAGCCCGGCGACGACGAGCGGGCCCGCCAGCGCGCCGCCAAGATCGAGGCAATGGCGGTCGGCGGCATGCTGCCGATGGCCGAGTTCCGGCTGCGCACCTTGTCGCGCCGGCGCCGCCTGGTGTCGGCCACCAGCGTGCGGGTCGACGCCGCCAGTGGCCCGGCCACCTTGAGCTTCTTCATCGACCAGACCGAGCAGTCGCGCGCCCAAGAGGCCTTGCGTCGCTCCGAGGGTCTGCTCTCGCATCTGGTGGCGACCAGCCCCGATGTGATCACGCTGACCGAGATGAGTTCGGGCCGTTACGCAATGGTCAACAAGACCTTCGAACGCCTCAGCGGCTACAGCAGCGAGGAAGTGCTGGGCCGTACGGCCGACGAGTTAGGTATCTGGCAAAGCAAGGCCGAACGCGACCATGTGCTGGAGCTGATACGTTTGCATGGCCGCTGCGACGAGTTCCCGGTCACGCTGCTGAGCAAGGCGGGCGAGCCGCTTTCTATCCTGTTATCGGCCGCGCCTTTCGCGATGGATGGCCAGCAATACCTGGTCACCAACTCGCGCGATGTGAGCGAATCGGAGCGCAGCCGCTTGGTCCATCAGGCGATTCTGGAGAATGCCTCGATCGGCATCACGCTGACGCGCGACCAGCATTTCGTGCAGGTCAATCGCCTGGTCGAGGAAATGTTCGGTTGGCCCGCCGGCAGCCTGATCGGCCAGCATGGCAGCGTCGTCTGGCCCAGCAAGGAGGATTACGCGACGGTCGGCAACGAGCTGGGCCTGAAGCTGGAGGCCGGCGAGCAGGTCGAGACCGAGCAAACCATGCGCCGGCGCGACGGCAGCACCTTTTTGTGCCGGCTGCTGGCCAAGGCGGTCGACCCGCATCACCCCAGCCGCGGCGGCACGATCTGGATTCTGGAAGACATCACCGAGCGCCGCCGTGTCGAGGCCGCACTGGCCCAGGCCAAGGACGAAGCGCAGGCGGCCAGCCGCGCCAAGAGCGCCTTCCTGGCCAATACCAGCCATGAAATTCGCACCCCGCTGAATGGCTTACTGGGCTTGGCGCGGATGCTGCAGCAGCCCGACCTGACCGAAGCCACCCGGCGCGGCTATCTCGACCAGATGCTGGACAGCGCCGAGAGCCTGTCGGGCCTGATCTCGGACATTCTCGACCTCTCCAAGATCGAGGCCGGCCGGCTGACGCTGGAGGCGGCACCGTTCGGTCTGCGCGATATGTTGGCGACCATGCGCATGGCCTATTTCACGCTGGCGCAGGCGCACCGGCTGGGCTTCCAGATCGAGGTCGATGCCGGCATCCCGGCCTGGGTGGTCGGTGACCAGGTGCGGATCCGGCAGATCCTCAGCAACTATTTGTCAAATGCTCTGAAGTTCACCGAAACGGGCTCGGTCTCGGTGCGGGTCTTGAGTTTGCCCGCCGAGCGTGTGCGCATCGAGGTGATTGACACCGGGCCGGGCATCGCGCCGGCCATGCATGAACGCTTGTTCCAACCCTTCACGCAGGCCGATGAATCGACCACACGGCGCTATGGTGGCACCGGCCTGGGCCTGTCGATCTGCCGCGAACTGGCAACGCTGATGGGCGGCGAGGTCGGCGTGCAAAGCGCGCTGGGCCAGGGTTCGACCTTCTGGGCCGAGCTGCCGCTGCCGGCCGCACCCACGCCGATCAGCAACCAACCCCGCGAGGCCCGCAATAACGAAGACCTGCAAGGCCTGCGCGTGCTGATGGTCGAGGACCACCCGGTCAATATGATGATTGCCGTGGCCCAGCTGCAGCAATGGGGGCTGGAGGTGGCGCAGGCGATCGACGGCGCCCAGGCGGTCGAGGCCGTGCTGGCGGCGGCCAGCATGGGCAAACCCTTTGATGCCGTTTTGATGGATGTGCAGATGCCGGTGATGAGCGGCCATGAGGCCACGCGCGAGGTGCGCCGACGCTTCAGCGCCGAGGAGCTGCCCATTGTTGCGCTGACCGCAGCCGCCCTGGTGTCCGAGCGCGACGAGGCGCTGGCCGCCGGCATGAATGACTTCCTGACCAAACCGATAGACGCGCCCAAGCTGCGCGCGACCTTGGTGCGCTTGATCGGCCACCGGGACAACGACCGCACGCGCTCCTGAACTTCGCCGAGTGAAGAAGCAAGAGGAGGAAGCAGGGAGACAATCGGGCCCATGAGTACTCCCCAACGATCCCAAGCCCTCGCCCTGCTGCCCGACAAAGGCCTGCCCGATCTGCTCTTTTTGCTGCTGCACGGTGCCGGCGCCGACGCCGCGCAGATGCGCCCGCTGGCGCAAGCCTTGCGCGCCCAGTATCCGCAAGCTGCGGTGGTCTCCATCAATGGGCCCGAGGCCTTCGAGCCGCCCGGTGAAGACCGCGCCACGGCCCAAGGCCAGCAGTGGTACTCGCTGCAAGGGGCTTGCGACGACAACCACCCCGAGCGTGTTGCGGATGTGCTGCCTGGCTTCATCGCCACGGTGCGGGCCTGGGCTGAGCAATTCGACATGGCCTGGGAACGGGTGGCCCTGGCCGGCTTCTCGCAGGGCGCGGTGATGGCCCTGGAAGCGGTGCAAGCGGAGCCGCAGTTGGCCGGCCGCGTGCTGGCCTTCGCGGGCGCCTACGCCACGCCGCCGGCCCATGCGCCGCATGAGGTCAGCCTGCATCTGCTGCACGGCCAACTCGATCCGGTCTTGCCGCATCAGGACCAGGTCACGGCCGCCCGTCGCCTGGTGCAGTTAGGTGCCGACATCACCGCCGATGTGCTGCCCGACATCGGCCACGAGTTGCACCCCGAGCTGATAGAGCGCGCGATGGAACAGCTGCGCACGTTCTTGCCGGCGCGGATGTGGAAGGAGGCGATGCAGGCAGCCAAGGAACAGAAGCTGGATTGAGAGGCTGAGAACTTTTTACAGCGAGACCGCCCATGCGGCAGGAACCGCACCGCACTGCCTATCAGTTATGGCACACTCTGACTCAGCGCCAGCCGGGGCGCTGCTGGATCCGCAGGCAGGGCTGTGCCCACCCGGACGGACGCGAGTTCAAGACCGCGTCTGCTCAATCATCACTTCCCGCTGTTTTGCCTTTGTGCGGCCTGATCGCGCGGATCGCAGGCTTTACACGCATGGAGGTCTCCCTTGACTACAAGCCAAAACGGGGCTGCGCCGCAGCCCACCCTGCCCCAGCACGCCGATCTGCAGCACCTCAAGCGCCAAGCGCGAGAGCTACTGCGTGACTGGCGTGCCGGCAATCCCACAAGCCTGGCACGCGCCGCGCCCTACCATCGCGACGCGGCGGCCGCGCCGGCCAAGCTCAGCCAGGCTCAGTTGGTGATCGCACGCGAGCTGGGTTTTTCCAGTTGGCCCGCACTGCACCGGGCCGTCATGGCCCAGCAGGAGGCGCGTCAACTCGACGCCACGGCCTTGATCACACGCGTCCTGACGCTGGCCATCGGCCGCGGCTGGGACAGCCCGCAGCCCGAACGTGCTTTGGCCCTGTTGCAGCGTTTGCAGGGCAGCTGCCCGCCGCACTTGCGGCCAGCCCTGGCCTTGCTGCGCGGCGAGTTGGACCAACTTGAAACCCTGCCCACGGCGGCGCAGCGGCTGCCGCCGTTCGATGCGCCGGCGCTGGCCTATGTGTGCTTCTCCAGCCTGTACCGCCTGGGAGAGCCTTGGGCCAGCGGGCTGTTGAGCGGGGCCAAAGCGCTGCTTGCGCAAGCCGGCGCCGACCCGAATGCCCTCCGTATGCCCGACCCCGAACTGCCGCCTATACCTACGCCTATAACGGGTGCCAGCGGGTCACCCAGCCTGCCGCTGCTGTACGGCGCCGTCGCCCGGGCGCAAAGCCCGGCGCTGGCTGCGGCCCTGCTGGCCGCTGGCGCCGAGCCCGATGATGGCGAGTCGCTGTACCACGCCTGCGAAGACCCCGACCGTGGCCGCGCCGCTGAGCAGATCCGCCAACTGGTCGCTCATGGTGCGCGCTGGCAAGGCACAAACGCCCTCTTGCGCTTGCTCGACTTCGAAGACCCGGCCGGCCTGGCATTGGCCCTGAGCCTGGGCGCCGATGTCAATGAAACCGGCCCCCAGGGTGCCAGCGCTCTGCATCACGCCCTGCGCCGTGGCCGCTCCATCGCCTGCCTGAACCAACTGCTGACGGCAGGCGCCGATCTCACACTCCGCGACGCCGAAGGCCGCACACCCGCCACATTGGCGGCGCTGCTGGGTGAGGGCGCGGCGCTCGAACTGCTTGCGGCGCAGGGCGCGCAGCCCGAACTGCCCGCCTCACGGCAACGCTTCCTGGCCGCCTGTGCCGCGGCCGATGAGGCTGCAGCACGGGCCTTGCTGCAGCAAGAACCCGACTTGCTGCAGGCACAGCTGTCGGCGCAGGAACTGCAGTTGCTGCCCGACCAAGCTCAGCGCCGCGCGCACGCCTCGGTGGCGCTGATGCTGGCCCTGGGTTGGCCGGTCGCGGTGCCGGGCGACTGGCAAGCCAGCGCGCTCAACCAAGCCGCCTTCAACGGCGACGTCGCGCTGGTGCGGCTGCTGCTTGAGCATGGTGCCAGCTGGCAGGAGGTCAACGGCTTTGGCGGCGACGTCATGGGCAGCTTGCAGCATGCCTGCGTGCACCTGCCCCAAGCCGGCGCTGACTACCTGGGCACGCTGCAGCAGCTCTTGGCCGCAGGCGCACCTTGGCCCCAAGGCGCGGCGAGGGAGGAGCTGCCCGAGCAGATGCAGGCCTGGCTTGACGAGGC
The DNA here is from genome assembly GCA_018780415.1 of Roseateles sp. Taxonomy (GTDB): domain Bacteria; phylum Pseudomonadota; class Gammaproteobacteria; order Burkholderiales; family Burkholderiaceae_C; genus Paucibacter_A. The sequence continues at coordinate 42,339 of JADMJQ010000031.1, forward strand.
GGAAGCCGAGTCGCCGCCAGCGGCCTGACAAGTAGCAAGGCTGGCCTGATGAGCACTCGCGGGCAGGCCCATCAGGCCACCGTCAGCTTGCGTCGCTGTTCCTGGTTGGACAGCTCGATGCGGGACAACAAGGTCTTGAAGCGCGGCAGTTCACGCAGGCTTTGCAGTGCCGGGTCCTGCGCCAGCCACCAGCCGCGCCGCCAGCCCAGGCGATAGGCGTCCTCCAGGGCCGCCAGCGACGCCTCGGGCTGGCCTCGCATCGCAGCAATGCGGGCGCGGTGGTAGCCGATGGCATGCCAGACATTGCCTTGGCTGATACGACGCTCGACAAAGCTTGAGGCCTGCTCGATGAAGGGTTCGGCCTTGTCGCGCAGGTCCGCCGCGTAATAGATGGCGGCCACGTCCAGCCAGACGTGCTGGCCCAAAAATGTTTCCCATTCGTTGTAGAGCGGCACCGGATCGGCCAAGACCAGGCCGATGACGGAGGCCAGGGTCTTGAGCGCCACTTCCTGCTGACCCAGCAGCAAGCGCAACAAGGCCAGATCGATCACCGCATCGCGCTCCGCGCTCTGCTCAGGCAAGGCCGCCACCGCCTTGGTCAAGGCCGGCCGGTCTTCGGCACGCACCCATTGCCGCGCCGCCGATACGCGCGCCCAGGCCGGCTGCGGGCTCTGGGCCTGGAACTGAGAGAAGGCTTTGCCCGCCTCGTCGACCATACCCAGATCGAGATAGATCCATGCCAGCTGCTCCCACAGCCAGGGCCGATTCGGATTGATCAGCAAGGCCTTGCGGTAGCCTTGCACGGCCTCATCCAGCCGCCCCCTCGCAAAGCCAATGATCCCAAACCCCCACTGACCATTGGGGTGTTTCGGCGCCAAGCTGATCGCACGGCGGTAGGCGGCTTCGGCAGCCTCGTAGCGGCCCGTGTTGGTGGCAGCCACGCCGGTCAGATGCTGAATCTGCGGCGACAGTGGGCTCAACTGCGCCGCCTTGCTGAAATAGTCGAGCGCGCGCGCCGGCCAACCCGCACGGTTCTCGGCGGCGCCTGCCCAAAACAGCAAGGTAGCATCGCTGGGCGCCTTGGCCAGCGCCCGCTCGTGCCAACGCCGTGCCTCATCGTCCTGACCACGAATCGAAAGCAGACTGCCCTGTGCCCCCAGGGCATGCGGCAGTTCGGGATCAAGTTGCAGGGCGCGGTCGATCAGCGGCTGGGCGCGCGCATCCATGGCCCGCAGGCTCAAGCCCTTGCCGTAATTGAACTCGCCAATCCAGCTGACCGCCTGCCCCACATAGGCCAGGGCAAAGCCAGGGTCGGTGTCAATCGCACGCTGGAAATAGTCGCGCGCCTTCAAAATGCCTTCGATATCGCCTCCTCGCTGGTGCTGCAAGCCCTGCAGGTACAGCTCGTAGGCGTCAGCGGCCGGCATGGGCAGCGCGCTGGCCGGTAGAGGCGTTGCCCCCAAGGCCTGCAAGGCGGCGTTGGCGGCGCTGAAGGCCAGGCCGCCCAAAGCGGCGGCGGGTACATCCAGTACATGGCGCCAGAGCACTTCGCTGTCCGCCGCGCGGTGCAGGCTGAGTTTGAGCTGCAGGCTCTGCTGCCAACGGCGCAGTTCACCGCTCAGCACATGGCTGATCGCCAACGGTCCGGCTTGCGGCGCCAAGGCCTGAGGGTTGCGAAACTGAAAAGAGGTTGCGCGGGCAGTGACACGGATCTGCTGGTGCCGCGACAAGACGCCGATGACGCTCTCCGCCAAGCCGTCGGCCAAAGACTGCTCCAAGGCCTTGGCCGAGGCGTCGGCAAAAGGCAGGACGGCCAGGGTGATATCCCCCGCCGGCATGCCAGTCACGCGCGGCCAGGCCCACCAAGCGCCTGCACCCAGCAGGGCCGCTGCAGCGGCCGAGCCGCCAAGCAGCCGGCGGCGGCGCGTTGCGGGAATAGCAGGCATGGGCGAAATGGTCGCCATGGGCGACACGGGGACAGGCAAGCTAGTCAGCCCTTGCGCCGCCTGCAATGCTGGCGCTGGCACAGCCGCTGCGGCCGCCACCTGCTCAGGCGGCAGCTCGCTGACCGCCGCCACCATCCGGTAGCCCTTGCGCGGCACGGTCGCGATGTAGCGCGGCTGGGCTGCATCGTCACCCAGCAAGCTGCGCAGCTGCGAGATAGCCTGGTACACCGAACTAGGCGTTACCACCATGCCCGCCCAGACTTCGTCAAGCAGGTGATCCAAGGTCACCAGCTGTTGTGGCCGACGCGCCAAGGCCATCAGCAGCAGCATCTTGCGAGGCTCCAACTTGTGCACCTGATCGCCGCAGCGCAGCTCATCCAGATTCGGATCTGCCAGCCAATCGCCAATTTTCCAGCAGCTCCCGGCAGGCCCCGTGCCGGGTTCAGCGCCGGCGGCGGACCCGCCGAGTTGCCCTTCCGCAGACCCTGCGTGTTCACTCATCGACTCTGAACTTGCCATGAGGCCTCGTCATAAGTTGTTGATTTCATTGAGAAACGAAATGCTTGAGAAAAGCTTAAGAGTTCCATCAGAACTTTCCGCAGGCCTGCGAACCAAGATACGCCGTCGGCACGAATGATTGTCATGGCCCCTCACAGCCATCCAGTCAACAGACGCCACGCCCGGCCCCCTACCCCCTAACTTGACGGGACTCTGGTCCGATCGACATCGATGTTAGCCCGTCGCTGAAATGCATTCTTGGACCCAATTGCCCGTCACCAGCACACCACACCTACCCGAAAGAGTTTTGCCATGAAACCCACACTGACAAGTCTCGCCCTGCTGGCCGCCCTAAGCGCGGCGACCAACGTCCACGCCGCGAATGTGACCTACTCCAGCGAAGCCAGCTTCCTGGCAGCAACAGGCTCGGTCAATTCCGAGACCTTCAACGCCCTCACCACGGACACTCACAACGACCTGTTTGGCGTACCCCAAACGCTCAACCTGAGCGGCTTTGCGCTGAGGGGTGCCTGGAACGTCGATGCCCCAGACCCCGACACAGACCCTCTGCGAACCATCAACGGCAGCACCCATGTGCTGATCGACTTGGCCTGGGGCGGCTGGGCCGACCTGCGTTTTGATGCACCCATCAAGGCCTTCGGCGCCTGGTTCCGCGGCGCGCCCACAGCCATCAGGGTGGACGGCGACAGCCTGGATGGCTTCGGCTCCTACCGCAACGTTGCTGAACTGCGCCCCGAGTTCGCCGGCGCAAGCGAGTTGCAGTTCATCGGCTTCACGTCGGACCAGACCTTCAACCGCCTCATCTTCCTCGGGACCGGCTGCTGCCGTTGGAACTTCGCCATCGACAACGTGGCTTATGCGGCCAGCCTGAACCCGAGCCCGGTGCCGGAGCCCGGCAGTTGGGCGCTGATGGCTCTGGGCCTGCTTGCCCTGGGCGCCAGGACCGGGCGCCGGCCTGCGCAAGCTTGAAGCCGGCCCCCACCCGATCACGGACTAAGGTCGCTTGAGCATGAGCAAACTCCTAGACGATGTGCTGACCCAGCTGCCCCTCTGGTTGGGCAAGTTCACACAGTCGCTGACCCATCCGAGTGAGGTGCTGGCGGAGCATATGGCCGCCGAGTCTGGCCCTAAGCCGGTGCACGATGGGGCGAGCTTTCTGATCTTGTCCTTTGCTCTGGCGGCGGCGCTGGCGATCGCCTTTCCGGTGGCCAGCATGACGGCCTTGGGCGGAGGCAAGCCGGAGGGCGCGCTCGCGCAGAGCGCCCTGGTGCTGCGCGGCATCTTTGTCTTTCTGGCCGCCGCCGCCGTGGCGCATGGCGCCACCCGGCTGCTGGGGAGTCGGGCGCAATTCAGCGCCTGCTTTGGCACCGTGGCGCGCTTCGGCGGGGCCACGCTGGTGTTGCTGTCCCTGGCGAACGCGGTCACCAATGTCAGCATGGCCGACCCGGTGGTGGCGCGCAATTGGCATGAACTGCGGCTGCTGACCGAGGCCTTCGCCGCGCCCATGGAAACCGTGCTGTGCAAGTTCGATCCCAAGACGGGGCAGCTGCCACCGGGCACCGATCTGGGCGCCTTCAATCCCGAGACCTTGCTGAAGAGCCAGACCTTGTTCCTGGAGACCGTCACTCGGCCGATGTACCTGATCGCCACCGGCCTCAGTGTCGCGATCCTGAGCTACCTCGCGATCTGGCTGGCCTGGGTCTGGTGGCGCTACCTCAAGGCCATTGGCCTGTCGGCCCCGCGTGCCATCGCAGCCACGGTCATCGCAGCCACTGGGCTTGCGGCGGGCGAGTTGCTCTTGGTGCTGATCGATGGCGGGCAGATGAGCTCGCAGCTGATGCAGGGCTGCTGAATATCACCTGACCTGGCTTCATGGCCGGTTGGCTTGTATTCATCCTGTTCATCCCTGCCAAAAATACATTGAGCGGGGATGGAGGGGGTGCATGGGATGAAAGCCAATGCCTCAGTCCAGGCTAACCTCCGTCCTCACCGTGCCCGCCCGCTCAGCACTCGCTGTCAGCGCCAGCCGCGTGCCCTTGGGCGCGCGCACCACCCATTCGCCGACCGCGCGGTCGGCGGTCAGCTCGCGGCTGGGCAAAAAGGCTTGCTGCGAGGACTTGGGGCCATGGCCTTCGAGTTGCGGGCCTTCCATGCGCTCCTTGCCGCTGACCAGGCTAACGGTCGGATCAAGCGCAGGCAGATGGATCTCGAACATCACGCCGCGCACGACCTTGCGCTCCAGCGCGCGCTTGGTCACATAGGCCGGCAGATAGCCGCTATTGGCTACCGCCATGCGGATGCGCCAGGTGTCGGGGCCGAGTGCGCGCACCTCGGTGCGCAGCAACTCCAGCTTGGGCAGGCTGAGCGCGATCTGGTTCATCCAGGCCGGGAAGCGTGCCGCCTCGCGCTCGCGCAACCAGGGCGGCGGATTGCGCCAGTAGTTCATCTTGTCCCAACCGCCAATCTCGACGGCACCGAGCTGGGGGTGATGAAAAGCCGTCCAGTCCACGTACGCCTTGCCGCCGCATTGCTCATCGCTCCACTTGAGCAGCTTCAGATCGTCGTCGACCGAATGCTCGCGGTACCAGTCAATCCATTTATAACCCTCGATGCCGGCCTCTTTGTTGGGCGACCACAGCTCCACCACCCAGAACAGCGCGCCCAGATGTTCGTAGACCCAGTCCTGCGTGCCGGTGATGATTTCCTTGGGGTGGTATTTGAAGTCGTGCCAGATGCTGATCGCCGGATAGCCGCTGTGCTTCTCGCCCAGGGCCGAGAAGCGTTTGTAGGCCCACAAGTCCTCGGGGATCATGTCGTCGTCGCTGTGCCCGCCCATCGGCCGCAGGATCACGCCGCTGTGGGTGTGATAACTGATGGCGGCGCCGATATTCGGGTGGGTGCTGATGAACTCCACCATCGCTCGCACCTCGGGCTCGCTGGTGGGGAATGGTCCGGCACCGACCTGCTTGTACTCCTGCCGCCACTCGGATGGGAAGTTACGGTTCAGATCCAGGCCCTCACGGTCCTTGTTGACCGTCACCGTCAGGCCGTCGTGGTTCTTGATAAAACCCTCGGGCAGCAAGCGGTAATACTCGCCGCCAAACTCGCCCGGCTCGCGCGCCACCAGCAAGCGTGGCTCGTCGGCATGCTTTTTGTAAGTGCCATGCGGGTCCGGCACGCGCATGCTCAAGATGCGACCGTCACCGTCGATGTCCTCGGGCGTCAGGCCCTCGACCGGCTGCTCGTCGTAGGGGTAGGGCCGGGTCGAGGAGCGGATATGGCGCGGCCGGTCGGCCAGAGCCAACTCGGCGCCGTCCGGGTTCAGGCGCGGCACCATATAGACAGCGCGCGTGTCCAGCAGCTGGGTGACTTGCCGACCTTGTTCATCCGGGGTGCCGTAGCCGGAGATCAGGTGGTGCAGGTAGTAGAGGCAGGTGGTCGAGGCGGTCAGCTCGGCGGCATGGATATTGCCGTCCAGCCAGAAGGCCGGCTTGTCGACGTCGGCGCCGGTGGCGGTATTGGTCAGCACCAGCACCCAGATGTCGCGGCTCTCATGGCTGCGCCCGATAGATCGCACCGAGACCAGATTGGGCCGCGCCTCGGCAAAGGCAAATAGCAGCTCGGTCAGCGGCTCATAGCGGTAGAACTCGTCGAAGCGGACGTGCGGCAATTGAGGCAATGCGGTCATGAGTTCTCGCTGTGGGTGAATGCAAGCTGCCCATTTTGCCCAAAGCCTGTGTCTTGTATAGACGGAGCTGCCCGGCTTTGAGCTTACAAACCCAGCTTGAGCTGGTCCAGCCTATCGATATACAGGCTGGCCGGCACATTGCGGATAGGCTCGCCATGGTTGTAGCCATAACTGACCAGCACAACGGGGCAACCGGCCGCATGGGCTGCCTGGGCATCATTGCTGGAGTCACCAATCATCCAGGTCGACGCCGGGGCCGTGCCCAGCGCCTCGCAAGTCATCAACAAGGGCAGGGGATCGGGCTTTTTGCGCGCAAAGTCATCGCCGCCGAAGACCTTGTCGAAAAACCCATCGAGGCCCTTCAGCGCCAGCAACTCGCGGGCAAACGCCGCCGGCTTATTGGTCAGGCAGGCCATCGGCAGGCACGTCGCGCGCAGCCGCTGCAGGCCCTCGACCACGCCGGGGTAAACGGCCGAGAACTGGCCGTTCAGCGCCCGGTACTGCTGCTGATAGAGCGCCCAAGCGCGCTCATACAGGCCGGCATCGGCGCCGACATGGGCCAAGCAGCTGCGAATCAGATGCTCGCTGCCCCGCCCCACCGTCTGCTCGACAAAGGCTCGGTCCACGGTGGCCAGGCCCAGCTCGCTCAAAACCCGTTCCAACACGGCGACAAAGTCGCCCAAGGTGTCGACCAGGGTGCCGTCGAGGTCGATGATGAAGGCGCAGGGCGGGGCTGGGTGTGACGGCATAGAGTTCGGAAACATGGCATAGGGTTCGGAAAAGTTGACCCGATTCTGACCTGCCGAAAAGAACAGAGTTCGAGAATTTAGTGGCTTCAGCCTACGGCGGTGCTGGTGCGACTCTAGCCTTCGGCTGAACGGGATCGGGCTATGCCGAGGGCCTTCTCTAAAATCCCCTGTTTTCAGCCGCAAAAGCGCAGGCGTCGGCTTCACCGAATGCAAACTATTTCCAAGCCATTCCCGCCCGAGTCGCTGTCTCAATTGCTGCGCCAATGGAGCACAGCTTCAGGCTCCCCACCACCGGCAGCCGAGCGGCTAGGCTCCTGGCTAGGCTGGGCGGATGCCATCGAGATCTCCCAAGTTTTAACCACGCCCCCGAGTAAGGCTAAATCTGAGGCTGCTCGAATCGAGTCCATGTGCTGGGCGAGCGCTGAACTGGAGAAGATCCAGGCCCAATTGGCTGCCAGCTTCAATCACCCCGAGCTGGCAGGCGAGTCCGATTCGATATCCGACGGCGCACCGTTCACGGCGCTGCTTGCACCCTATTTGCAGCATTTCGCGCAGCAGCAGCGCGTGATGGAAAGTCGCACTGCCGCGTTCCGCGCGCATCTGCGAGCCAACCTGACGCGAGCCTCCGACGAACTCGCTCGGCTGGCTCAGTTGGACGAGTACATCGAGCGAGCAGTTGCCTCGCCCCAATTGCGCGCCTTGAACGGGCTTTCCGTAGTGCTGGAGACGCGAGCACGCAAGCACCACGCCGCCGACCCGCTGCGTTGGCGCGCCCGCCTCTGGTCAGACCTGCAGCGATTGCTGCGGGCCGAGCTGGACCAAAAACTTCAAGCTGTGCTGGGCCTCATTGAGGCTTTGAGCAGCAACAATCCCCCATGAACCGATCTCTCAACGCCCTCTACCCCATCGCCATGGCCGCCGGTCTGGCCGGCATCGCCGGCGCCGGCATGGCCGCCTCAAGGAATCACCCCGTCGCTCTGGCCATGGCAGGGCTGATAGCTGTATTTTTTGCCATCGGCGCGTGGGAGCTGGCGGCTTTTCGCCGGGACAGCCGTGGTTTGGCTGCGGCCACAACGCGCGAATTGTCCGACATGCCCGACATGCCCAACGATTGGATTGCCTCCGTGCCCCTCGCTTTGCGCGGCCCTGTGCAGATGCGTCTGGATGGCCAGCGCGTCGGCCTCCCAGGCTTGGCATTGGCGCCAGCGCTTGCGGGTTTGTTGGTGCTGCTGGGCATGCTCGGCACCTTCATTGGATTGGTCATCACCTTGAGCAGCACGGCCAGCGCACTGGGCGCCTCCGCTGACCTGGCCGCTTTGCGCAATGCGCTGGGGGCCCCGATCCAGGGTCTTGGTTTGGCTTTCAGTGCCAGCGTGGCTGGCGTCGCCGGCTCAGCCATGCTGGGTCTGATGGTGGCCCTCGCCCGCAGAGAGCGCTCGGCCGCTGGCGCTTTACTGGATGGCGCACTTTTGGGGCGGCTGCGCCATCTGACATCTGCACATCGGCGGGAGCTTGAGCTGCAGGCTATTGCTTCAGCTGCGATCGAGCGCGACAAGGCAAAGCAGCTCGAAATAGTCGCCCAGCTTCAGCAGTTCACCGAGCGCATTGCTGAACATCTATCCGCGCAAAACAGCCTCTTTCACGGCGAAACTAGCAAGGCCTATGCCGCCTTGGCCAGCAGTGTCGACGCCACCCTGCGCAACAGCCTTGCGCAAGCTGCGCGGGAGGCAGGCGCCGCCATTCAACCCGCCGCAACGGCGGCGATGGCGGCAATAGCCCGCGAGGCCGCATCCCTGCATGAGCGGGTCGGCAACACGGTGACCGATCAGCTGAGCGCGCTCAGCAGCCGCTTTGAGGCGGGTGCCGAGCGCATCGCACATCAGCATGTCGAAGCTGCCCAGGCGCAGTCCGCAGCGCTGCACCAGCAGCGAGAGCTCGCGCAGCAGCTCCTGGAAGACGCCGGCGCGGCCTCGCAGCGCGCCATGGAGCTCCAGGGCCAGCGCTGGGCCTCGGATTCGCAAGCGATGCTCACGGCGCTGGACACCATGGCCACCCGCCACCAGGCCGCGCAGGCTCAGGCGGATCAAGCACGCTGGGGCTCGCTGCAAGATCACTTAGGCGCGCTCGCCGAGCAACAGGCCTCAGCTCGAGAGCTTGTTGCGCAAGCCGCCCAGCAGTTCGCCGCGCAGACGCAGGCCCTGCTGGACCGTGTCTCGGATGGCCAGACCCGTCATCTCACTTTGCTGGCCGAGCGCGACGCTCAGCGTCGCGCCGAGGCCTTGGCCGATTCGAATGCCATGAGCCAACAGCGCGAAGGCGCCGAGCGGCTGCTGGCCCTGCAGCGCGAGGAAGCCCTGCAACTGCAGCGCGACAGCGCAAGCCGCGTGCAGAAGGCTGTGACCGAGATCGCCGGCTTATGTGCCGAGCAGACGCAGGCCGGCGTGACCGGCTTGGCCGATGCATTCACGCGCTTGCAGGCAAGCCAGGCAGCCCATGACGCGCAGCAGCTTGCGGCATGGCGCAATGAGCTGGCCTCGATTGGAGCCACGCAGTTGCAGCAGCAGCAAGTGCTGGCCGATGACCTGTTGGCGAACACGCGCAGCTTGGTGACTCAGGCCGAGGCCACTTCTCAACGGACGCTGACTGAGGCCGGCGCAGTTCTGCAAGCCGCTGGTGAAGCGCCACGCGCTGCCGTCGAGGTCGTCGTCGCGCTGCGAGAACAGCTCGCCCAAAGCCAGGCCCAGGACCGCGCGGCTCTGCTTGAGCGGGCCGAGCTGATGGGGACGGTATCGACGTTGCTCGCGTCGCTGCAGCAAGCCGCTGGCGAGCAGCGCGTCGCGATTGATTCGCTGGTGGATAGATCTGCATTGCAGATCGAGGCCTTGGGCCAGCGCTTCACAACGCTTGCTGAAGCCTCCGGTCACGCCCTTGCCGATGCGGCCACAAATCTGGCAGCCAGCGCGGCCGACGTCGCCAGCGTGGGCGAAGGCTTCGGCGCGGCCATTGAGCAATTCCAGGGGGCTAATGCGCAACTCGTGCAGCATCTGGCTGCGCTGGAAGAGCGCCTGTCCGCCTCGATCACGCGAAGTGACGACCAACTGGGTTACTACGTGGCCCAGGCGCGCGAAGTCATCGACCTCTGCCTGGGCTCGCAGAAGCAAATCCTGGATGCGCTGCAAGGTGCCGCGTCAAATGGATGACCAACTGGAGGTTGAGCACGAAGGCACTACCGCTCCCGCTTGGGCGGCTTTTGGCGACTTGATGGCCGGCGTGCTGGGCGCCTTTGTGCTGGTGCTTGCCGCGGCCCTGGTGGGGCAGCTGGATCTCGCCACCCAATTGCAAGCTGAAGTGCAGCAGCGCATGGCCGAGCAGAGCCGCCGGGAAGCGTTGGAGCGCGCCTTGGCCGGCCCGCTTGCGGATGGCCGTATCACGCTGGTGGAAGGTCGAATCGGCATCAATAGTGCGGTGCTCTTTGCGACGGGCTCGGACCAACTGCTCGCCGAGGGCCGGACGCTGCTCGGGGCCTTGGCAACGCCGCTACGCACCTACCTCGCACAACGCGATGAGATCCTGATGGTCAGCGGCTTCACCGATGATCGGGGGGTCGTGGCGGGCATGCAGTTCGCCGACAACTGGGACCTGTCCGCCAGGCGATCGCTGAACGTGACGCGGGCCTTGTTGGCGGACGGTCTGCCACCCGACGCGGTTTTTTCTGCTGCATTCGGTTCGCAGCAGCCGGTAGCAAGCAACGACACGGCGGCCGGGCGTGCGCTCAATCGTCGAGTAGAAATCGCACCCACACCGCGGCCACGGCGGGCGGCTGCGGTTGTGGCTTCTGCAGCGTCCGCACCGTGAGCAGCATCGAGGATCCTGTCAATTGGGTCGCTGCGCAGCGCGCTGACCCGGTGCGCCGGCGCATGCTGCACGCACTTGCCCTGCGTGCGGCAGCCCAGCCTGCGGGCGCGCTGCGAGACAAGCTGATTGCGGCACTGAGGCAACGTGCGTCGCGAGCGCCAGTGGCGCATCTGAAGCAGGACTATCCTGCCCTAGTCAATCCCTTGGCCGAGTTGCTCGCCTTGCTGCAGCTTGATGCGAGCCAAGAGTTGCGCCAGGTGCGCATCCACCAAAGCACATGGCGCCAGCTCCGCGTCGCACGAAACATTGCCGACCTTCATGCGCCGGTCACCGGGCATCTGGGGCCACTCAATGGCCAGGCACTGGCGACGCGCGTGCTGCAGCAGATTCAGCTGCTGGCTCCCGACTATTTGCACAGGCTGCTCACGCAGCTGGATGCGATCGCCAACTTGGAGCTGGTGCAGGCTGCCGGTGAGGGCGAAAGATCAGCGCGGACAGCCAAGAAGAAGGCAGCCGAACGGCGTCGGTGACATCCGCGCTGGATGCAGCCCCCCGTGTCAAGGTGACGATCACCAGGGCAGGTGTTTCCGCGGTGCGGCATGCTCATCGAGGCAGCGCGGCAGTAGCGGTTCGAGCGTCGCGCGAGCTACTTCATTACCAAGTGCCGGGACGGACTGCCCCAGACGGTGACGGATCGCCGCTGGCTGGCCCAAGCCCGAACGGTCATCAACCGCGATCAGCGCGCTACAAATTTTTCACGGCAATTCGCAGCCGACCGGCGGTGCGGCTGTGGCCGAACCATCGTCTATCGACCGCTCCACTCGGAAAACAATCGCGTATGTCCGCAGGTTGGCCGATTCCAGGTTCAATACGACTGCATTTGAGAGCTGCGAACTGGCGATGCCGTCCAGTTGCAGTCACTGACCAGCCGGTCATCTGCGGTTGAAAAGTGCCCAAAGCCGAAGTACATCGAACCTCGGGACCAGGCTGGAAGCGGTCACCCATAATGTGCTTCATTGCGTCAGGAGTGCCGCAATAGCCGACTTTTTGATTGTCATCGAATTTGACTTCAGAGGGCTGTCAAGCAGTCGCTCCCTGTTGTCAAGTCAAACCGCAAGCTCCCCCTGTAAACAGATAACGCACCACTGGAAAATACGGCCTCAAGAGGAAATTCGAGGCAGTTCTATTTCAGCAAGGAAGAGGAACGGACAAGTTGTTTCGGGGTGTTGTTTTTAAAGTTAGCAGACGAACGGATTGGCGATACCCTCCCCTTGGCCAGACCTTGAATTGGAGAAATCATGCTCCGGTTTTCCACTAAAGTGCTTGCAGCGCTTGTAGCGCTTGTAGCGCTTGCGGGGCTGCTCCTGCTTATGGGAACTGCCTTGGCCGAAGCGCCCGTGCCGGTTCGCCTTCTGTATTACGAACGCAAGCCCTTTAACTACAGCGATGAGAGCGGCAAGGTAATTGGTCTCACAGCCGAACCGGCGGCCAAGGCTTTTACTGCAGCGGGGATTCCATTCAAATGGGAAGTGCGTTCGGCAAATGCCATCATGGATGCGCTCAAACGCGATACCGCGCCAGTTTGTACTCCTGGTTGGTACCACAGTGAGCAACGCGCGAGTTATGCCCGGTTCACGATGCCAATCTACCGCGATAAGGCGGTAGTGGGGCTCGCCAACAAAGCCTTCCAGTACAAGGAGGGGATAACCGCAAAAGACTTGCTTGCCCGTCCAGACGTGCGATTGATGGTCAAACAACACTTCGTGAACGGGGCTTACCTCGACGACATCATTGCCAAAATGCCGGCCACGCAAATTTTCACTGAGGCGGGGGAAGTATCGGGAATAGTGAGGCTGATTTACCTGAACCGGTCAGATCTATTCATCATGACGCAAGAGGAGGTGGGACTCTATGTGAAAATGGCAGAACTCAAAATGACTGACTTCAATATCCTCAATTTCTCCGACATTCCGGCGGTGGAATTGCGCTACATCCTTTGCAGCAGACAGGTGTCGCCCGCCACCATCGAAGCGCTTAATGCGGCCATTGTGAAGACGGTTCGGATAAGCCGCTAGCAACGCCAGCAACGTAACTACGCTTAGCCAACACCGCCTGCACTGGACTAATTTCATGTACTTGATGGCACACGAGTGGACTAAGCCGACCCCGAGGCGGCCTGGCTGCGCTCAAGCAGCACCTGCTGCCATAGCTGCCACGACCCTCTATGAAATGCTCTTCTCGCCACCCAAGCTAGCGACTATCTGAAGCGGCAAGCGAGTGGGGGCACCGATGGCTGCGCAATCTCGAACAAGGCGGGGCACTGATGGTCATCAAAATTGAACTTTCGTCGGAGAGGCTGTGCCTGCGCCCCTTGTCCGACATCGATACGCAAGCGCTGTTCGCCGTCTTCTCCGATCCGCGCGTGATGCGCTACGGCAGCACGCCGGAATGGGACTCGCTCGCGAAGGCCGAAGACAAGGTTCTCCGCAATCGTCGAGGAGTCCAATCTGGCGAATCCATGTGCTTAGCCATCTTCCATCGGCACGATTACCGTTTTTTGGGCACCGTTGACCTGTTCCAGATCGATGTGCAGTGTCGTCGTGCGGAGCTCGGTTACACGTTGGCATTCGAAGCGTGGGGCCAGGGGTACATGGCCGAGGCTCTGACGACGCTTCTCGACCACGTCTTCGCTGAACTCGCCTTCAACAGGATCGAGGCGGATATCGATCCGAGAAACGCAGCATCGATCGCCTGCCTGGAGCGCCTGGGATTCCAGCGCGAGGGGTTACTAAGGCAACGCTGGATCATCGGAGATGAAGTCTCGGACTCAGCCATCTATGGCTTGTTGCGAGAAGACTGGATTGCTCGGTAGCAATTCATTTCGGGGCAGCTTTGTGCATTGGCGATGCATATGTGTAAACCGCCTATCGCGCCAAGGGGGCTTGGGCGTTTTAAGAGCAGGCGCTGGGCAATGTCAGCTTATTGCCGAGGGCAAGGGCTTATGAAACTCAAGATGACGACTGCAACGGGCACCGTGCCGCCGCCACTACTGCGCATCCGAATGACAAGAACTGGCTGGGAACGTGAAATCGCATCATCGCCAGGAAGCCGCCGTTGAGCAAAACGGTCGGCGAACCGAACGTCAGCTACGCGGCGCTAGTTCGAACTGTCGGCCAAGCGCAGGCCGTGACGTTTTGAGGGTACCTACTGCGTGGCGACTCCGTGCCCGGAGCAGCCGTTGACATGCGAGCAACAGAAGCGACGGAAGTTAAAACCCCCGTTAATAACGTAGATCCCGCAATTATCCCGAAGTTTTGGCTTGGTTGACAAAACGCAATATGGGAGAACTGACCTTCAGGCTTTTCCAGGATGCCGGTTCCGCCGACACAGGGCCCGCAAATGGGGATGCTAAAGCGGGGTTCACCACATGTATGGGCGGTCGGGGCTGACCTTTCCGCCGCTGCATTAACGCCACACTACTGGGTTACTTCCTATTTCTGCGCGACAGGCCGATAACGATTGGAAGTCCAAGAAATAGATATCCTAAATTCCGTGGCTCTGGTACAGCACTAACGGTCAACGTGCCTATATTTGAATAACCAGTACCCGCATGCACTCCGATCGTCGACAGCGCCGGCCCACGGAAAAGCAAATATGCGACGGACCAATAGGTTGGCGTGTAGTAGTGCAGCAATCCAAACGCCTGATCACCTGGACTTGCCTCATTAATGCCAGCGGCTGC
>JADMJQ010000031.1:56869-58223 GCA_018780415.1 Roseateles sp.
GAAACTACATCGCATGACAAGCCGTCAATACTGCAATGGTCAATTTCAGATGCAAAAAAATCACGATCCGCATGAATGAAATCAGATGTTACTAGTTTGAGCGTGGCCCAATGATCTGGCGCTGTAGATATTTCATATGTAACAGCTGCTGACGTTGGCAATGCGTGCAGAGCCGCTATTAGAAAAGTTGATGCAAATATTTTCCTATTCAAATTTATCTCCGCCCAAGGTTGATTTTACAAACAAGCGTCAACATCCGGCGCCAATTTAAGCCCTTGACTGAAGAGCGACGACTGCCAATGATTTTGGGTGACACTCAATTCACGATAAAATTAATGGTGAATCAAATGGCCCCAAATTGAGTGTAGCCTTCGACTGCTCGGTATTGCCTTTAGGGATTACACCTATTTTTGACAGCCAACGCAATCATTCCGGGAGGGTTCAATGTGAGTGACTTCCGACGGATATGACGGATAGGAAATTCAACCGCCCCACCGATCGGTCAACAGTTACCAGAAAATGCGCTGATCGAACTGGTTGTCAGGAGCGGCTTCGAATGCCCGGTATGGGCACTTTGTTGCCGCCCATCCCGCGACATCGAATGACTGGTCTTGGCCGGGCGCTTGAGGCCGAGAAACCATGGCAGGCAACTGTCGCGAGATTGACGACCATTTTTCAACAGAATCGGCACTCAGCAGCCCTTGGGACTGAAGGCGTTCCGCCCTCTTCCACCCTCAGCCGCGCGCCCGCGGTGCCTGCAACGGCAGCGTGATGTGCACGGTTGTGCCCTGCCCCGGCGCCGATTCAATTTGCAGGGAGCCGCCCAAGGTCTTGCCGACCAAGGTGTCGATGATGGACATACCCAGGCCGCTGCCTCCTTTACCCATCTTGGTGCTGAAGAAGGGGATGAACAGCTTCTCCAAGGTCGCCGCATCCATGCCGCGGCCGTTGTCGCGGCAGCTGATGCGCACATGCTTGGCGCCGGCCGCCTCGGCGCTGATCAGCAGGGCGCCACCCTCGGTCATGCCTTCGAACCCATGCAAATAGGCGTTATTGATCAGATTGGTCAGGACTTGCCCGAGCGGCCCCGGGTAGCTGTCCAGCATGATGCCTTCGGGCACGTTCAAGCTGATCTGATGCGGCTGCCGGTTCAGGCTGGGGCCCAGCGCCTCCAGCAACTCTTGGATGGCGCCGCGCAGATCGAAACGCCGCCGCTGCTCGCTGGCTTGATCGGTGGCCACTTGCCTGAAGCTTTGCATCAAATCGAGCGCCCGCTCCAGATTGCGCACCGCCAACTCGCTGCCGTCGCGGACCCGGCCCACAAAGCGCTCCAGCTCGCTGCGCCGCAAGCCGC
>JADMJQ010000031.1:58233-72101 GCA_018780415.1 Roseateles sp.
GATCAGGCTATTGCTCATCGGCGTGCTCAGCTCATGCGACACGCCGGCGGCCAGGGTGTTGAGCGTGGCGCGAGCTTCGCTGCGGGTCAGGTCCTCCTGTGATTGGCGCAGCTTCAGCATCGCCTCTTCCAGCTCGGCCCCGCGTTGCGCCACACGTTGCTCCAGCGTGCTGTTGAGCTCAAGAATGCGCGCTTCGGCTTGCTTGCGGTCACCAATCTCCACCATGGTGCCGGCGATCATCAGCGCGCGCCCCTGTGCGTTTCTGCGCAACACCTTGCCGCGCGCCGCCACCCACACCCAGCTGCCGTCGGCGTGGGGGCGCCGGTACTCGGCCTGATAGTCATCGCTGGCGCCACGCAGATGCAGCAGCAGCTGGTGTTTGACCATCGCCTTGTCGTCGGGGTGGCAGTCGTCAAACCAGCGGTAGTTGGGCTTGGCGCGGAAGGTCGCCAGATCGAGACCGCCGATCTGGGTCCAGCGTTCGTTGACCAGCATCTCCTCGGTCTCGAAATCATATTCCCAGCTGCCCGCGCCGGTGCCGTCGATGACGTTTTGCAAGCGCTGCCGCTCGGCCAACAGGGACTGCTGCGCCGTCTGCAGGTTGCGCCGGGTTCGCTGCAAATGGCCGGCCGCGAGCATCAGCAACAGCGTGCACAGCAAACCCGCCGCCAGCACCCAGCCGGCATTGGCGCGTGGCAGGGCGGCGTAATAGGCCGGGCGCGGGTGCAAGGCCAGCTGCCAGACACGCCCCGCCACATTGATGGACTTGACCCGGTCGCCGGCCTGTGCGGGCAATGCGGCGTCGGCAGCGGGCGGGCGCAGATCGCTGGCCGCGCCAATGGCGGTGTAAATCGGCCGGCTCAAGGACATCGCCTGGTCGTAGACCATCAAGTCCAAATGCTCGGCATCGGCGCGCTCGGCGGCCAGCTGCAAAAGCAGCGGCAGCTCGATCACGACGGCGGTGTAGCCGCGCGCCTTGGCGCCGGGCGGCGCATTTGAAGCATTTGGCGCAAGCTGACCGTTCGGCAGCTCGGCGGGAACCGCGGCAGTGATGGCGAAGCCAAATGCCGTGGAGCCAGGAATATCGCCGCGCAAGACCCGAAAGCTCTCCGACGCAACCGGTTCGCCCTGCGCCGCGGCACTCAATTTGGAAGCCATGCGCAAGGCATCGGCGCCGAGATTGAAGCCCAGCGCCGCGTCATGCTCGGGCCAGGCATAGAGAACCGGCACATAGTCGGCGCGCTTCGGCGCCGCTTCCCAGGCGCCGGTCCGCTCGTTCGGCTCGACAATCCGGTAATCAAGCAAGCCCTGGGACCGCGCAAAGGCTTCGAACGGGGCGCGCTCTGACCCCGCCACCAGGGGCTGCCACTCCAGCACCCTGACACTCGGCAGCTGACGGATCAGGCCCTGCGCATAACGATTGAAGTCGACGCGCTGTAGGTGGGGCTGCGTGCGCGGCTGCAAGGCCAACATCAGGCCGCTGCTGCGCGCCGCCTCGACCGCACGCGCCAGCTCGAGCTCCACCGAACTGAGCACGTTCTCAAGCGCGGCGTTGAAGATCTCGTCGCGCCGCATGGCCTCGGCCTTGCGCAGCGCCTGATAGCCCAGATAGCTGATGGTGGCGCCGATCACGGCGATGAGCGCAATCAGCAGCCCATCAAGCAGGCTTGTGCCCATCGCCTTGCGGGAACTCAAATCGTTTGCGTCCAATCGTTGCGCCATGTCTCAGCCGGGTTCGGTGCCACCGGCAACCGGGGCGGCCACATTCGTAGCGGATGCTCCATGCTAACGCTGAAGAACGCTGAACGCCGCCGGGCCAGCCGCGGGTCTCAATCGCCGGGCAGTTTGGGGATCTTCAGGCAGGGCTTGCTCGGCTCATGGCGACTCTTCAGCCGGTAGATCAGCTCACGCTCGACGCCGTCCACATTGCTGGCCAGGTCGAGCAACACGGGCTGGCCCTTGAGCACTTGCTCGAAGAATTGGCAGACATTCACCTGCCCATTCATCGCGCCCTTGCCGAAGACCTCGTGGTCTTCGTCTTTCTGGCCCAGGGCACCCATTCGGCCGATGTCGATATAGGTTGCCAGCGGCGCCAGCGGCTGCTCGGTACCCAGGCCCAGGGCCTGCCGGCCGGGCACGCGGCCGTCGGTGGCACGCCGCAGCACCTGGTCATCGGCGTTGAAGGTGACGTAAACCTTCTCGCGTTGCGCCAGCCGGTTGAGCCAGAGCGCGTGGCCCTCGTCGTCGGCATCCGGCTGGGTCAATAGCACCGCCGAGAACAGGTTCTTGACGCCCGGCCAATATGCCTTTTCAAGCGCCTTCTCGACCACCACGGCGCCCATGCTGTGCGCCAGCATGGCCATTTTGGGTGCCTTGGGCTGGGCGGCGTTGTGCTTGATCAAGGCCTCCAGCACCGCGCCCAGCGCCTTCGCGCCCGCCTCGGTATGGCTGAGCGGCAGTTCGCGGTCGAGAAAGTGCAAGCCCTCGAAGGCCGAGTCCCAGTTGAACATCAGCACCTTGGCGTCGTAGCCCAGTTCCAGCTTGTGGACCGCCAGCCCCTTGGTGAAGATGCCGCCCTTGAGGCTCTTGCTGGGCTCCTTGCCACGCCCGTGGACGAAAAATATCAAAGGCTTGTTGGCCGCCTCCAGGCCCTGCATCAAGGCCTCGAATTGGTCGATCCGCCAGGCCTTGCCGTCCGAGGTATACAGAGGCGTATCGGCATTGAAGTGAAGCTTGGACATGGGGTCTCCTGCGCTGGCTTCGCTCGGCTGGAGCCGGGGTTTGCAGCAGCTCAGAGAATAAGACCACGCGCCGCACTGCCGGCCCAAGGCAAACCCTGCCCTGATGGCGGTTTATCGTGCGGACATGAACCGGCAAGGCCGCCTGGGACTACGTCCCAATAAATGGGGTAATAAATGGGGTCAGGTTCATTTATTCGCGCGCAGACGCTGGATGGCCCAGCGCGCGGCTCAAACCTTGAAATAGATCTTGCGCCGGTCCAGCTCTCGCACGATCAGGGCCCACACCGCGACGAAGGCCAAGGCAAAAGCGAGCGACTGCCCGAATGGGCCGACCAGCGGCGCCAGCCAACCGAAACCCAGCGCGTAGAGCGGTTGCATCAGACCAAAGCCCTCCAGCACGATCGTGCAGATCCAGGCACCCGCATAGGCCGCAATCGCGTTGACGCCGAAGCTGCGGCCGATCGGTGGCCAGCCGGCCTGGTCGATCAAGCTATGCGCCAGGGCCAAGGCCAAGGCTCCCAGCCCACCGGTCCAGAGCACAAAGCTTGGTGTCCATAACTGCTTGTTCAAAGGCAGCCATTCGGTCCACAGCAGGCCCAGCATCGCGCTTGCGCAGCCCAACGCGATCAGCTTGACCGTTTGCCCACGCCGCAAGAAATTGCCAGCCTGCAAACCCAGCAGCGTTGTCGCCATGGCGCCCAAGCTGCTGACCAAACCCTCGGGGTCATGGCCGACGCCGGTGGCGGCCAACCATTCATAAGCGAAACGTCCCAGCAGCAGCGCGTCCCAGCGCGACGCGATATTGCCCGCCTTGTCGAGCGAACCGCCCCACGTCAACAGGCCCGCGTAAGCGATCAACAGCGCCACCAGCAGCAGCCACTGCAGGCGCGCGCGCAGGTAGATGGCAACCAGGCCAACGAAAGCAAAGCACAGGCCGATGCGCTGCAAGACACCGGGGATGCGGAACTCGGCCTTGTCCATCAGCCACCAGGCCAGGGCATGCAGAAACAAGCCCAGCAGGATGATGCGAACGGCGCGTTGGATCACCGTGCGCGCCATTGGCCCGGGCGGCGCGCCGGCGTCAACGCGGCCACCCAGGGCCAGCGCGATCGACACCCCGACGATGAACAAGAAGAAGGGGAAGATCAGATCCGTCGGTGTACAACCATGCCAGGCCGCATGCTGCAGCGGCGGATAGACAAAACTCCAGCTGCCGGGGTTGTTGACCAGCAACATGGCCGCCACGCTGAGGCCACGCAGCGCGTCGACCGACGCAAATCGTTTGTTGACGCTCATGGCTAACTCAGAAATCACACAGACTGGTCAAGGCCGGGATGGCCGGCGGCACGCTGTCGATCTGCGCAACACCAGCGGCGCGTAGCCTTGCCACTTCGGCATCGACCTGAGCCGGACTCAGAACCTCGTTGCGGGCGTGAAAGACCCAGTCCACATCTTGCTCATAACGGCGCACTTGCTCGGTCTTCGGCAACAAGCCACCGGGCGAGAACCACAGATTGAAGTTGATCGACATCGGCGACACCGGGTAGGTCCGGCCGCCATGGGTGGCGATATGCCGACCATCGAGAAAGAGCTTCACCCGGCCTTCGCTGACCTGCATCATCAGCTGATGCCAGCCGTCCAAACTGCCAAATTCCTCGTGCTGCTGGTTATGTGCTTGCCAGGGCTCCAGCTGCACCGTCTGCCAGGCGATGCCGTAGAGCCGGGTCTTCTCGCTGCCCCAGCCGCCGTTGGGCAGGTACTCCCAATCCATCTCCGAAAAATCGGGATCGAAGTCATGCTTGAGTGGCGTGACCGCGTAGAAAGTCTGTATCACCGGATCGCCGTCGACGCCGGCCACCGGCTTGTCGGTGAAGCGGATGCGGGCCGCGTACGTCCCTTCCAGATACTTGCGCGCATGGCAGAGCTGGGCTTGGCTGGTGCCGGCCCCTGTGCCGTCTGTATTTGCCGTTATGCGCAGGAGTCGATTGGCCGCATTCAGCGGATCATCTAACAAGCTGAACTGCTTGGCACTCCAGCTAGCACCCACTACGCCCGGATGACCGGCCTTGCTGCGCGGCGTCCAGCCCTTGGCAACCAGTGCTGCGGGGTCGGCGTAGCTGAAGTCATCGAAGAAGCGCTCCGGCTGAGCCTGCGCGCACGCGCCCAACAGAGCGCAAAGCCAGACGAGGCGCCTCATGGCGCGGCGACCGCCACCGGCTTGGGGAACTTGACGAAGAAAAGCAGCACAAACACCGGTAGGCCACACAAGATCGTCCATTGGAAGAACTGCTCATAGCCCATCGCCATTTGGATGTCGCCGCTGATGGTCTTGGAGAAGATGAAGCCCAGCTGCATCACGCCGGAGCCCAGCGCGTAGTGCGCGGTGGAAAACTTGCCCGGCGCCAGCACCTGCATGATGAACAGAATCATGCCGACAAAGCCAAAGCCGTAACCAAACATTTCCACGGTGACCGCCGCGCCGATATGGAACAGGTCCGCCGGCATACTGGCACTCAGATAGTAGAAGGTCAGGTTCGGCACCAACATGGCCAGCAGCAAGATCGGCATGGCGCGCTTCAGGCTCAGCCACGAGGTGAAATAGCCGCCCGCAATGCTGCCGACCAGGAAGGCTGCCGTGCCGAAAGTGCCGTAGATGCCGCCCACCTGCTCGGTGCTCAGCCCCAAGCCGCCCGTGCCATTGAGGCCGCGCGGCTCAATCAGGAACAGCGGCCCTATCGTCTGCACCTGGCCCTCGGCGAAACGGAACATGACGATGAACAAAATCATCAACCAGATGCCGGGCTTGGTCAGCAGATCGGCAATCACCTCCTTGAGCGTGGCGAGCACGCTGGCGGCGCTGACCTTGCCGGCCTGTGCATTCAGCACATCGGGCAAGGCCCGTGCGTTATAGGCCGCCAGGCCGGCCAACAGCAGGGCCAGCATGACGAAGATGACGCTCCAGGCATTAAAAACGCCCAGGCCCTTCTCCAGCTGGCCGGCCAAGACCAGCAGACCGCCCAGGGTGAGGAACTTGGAGGCATTGAAGAAGGCGCCTTGCCAGCCCGCATAGGCGGCCTGCTGTTTGCTGTCCAACGAGGCCAGGTAGAGGCCGTCGCAGGCGATGTCATGCGTGGCCGCCGCGTAGGCGATCAGGAACAGCACCGCGATGCTGGCCGCAAAATACATCGGCATCTGCACCGCCAAGGCCATCAGCGCCAGCCCCGCCGCGCCTGTGAACTGCGTCGCCACCACGACCGTCTTCTTGCTACGCGTCAACTCCAGAAACGGACTCCAGAGTGGCTTGATCGCCCAGGCCAGGCCAAGCAAGCCGGTCCAGCGTGCGATCTGGTCATTGGGCACACCCATATTCTTGAACATCAGGCCGGCCAGCAGCATGACGACAAAGAACTGCATGCCCTGCACAAAGTACAGGCTGGGCACCCAGCTGATCGGGGAGCGCGTGGTCGCGGTGCTTGGGGTGCTTGGGGTGGTCATAAGAATCAATCCAGATTGACAGGCGAAGTCGCGGTGGCGCTGGCGCGCCCTTCCAGCCAGGCCTTCAGTCCCGCCAGCGCGCCGTCGGCATAACCCCAAGTCACAACGGTCGGCGCCGGCACATCATGGGCTTGGAACGGGTTCCACAGCACCAGATGCAGGTCGGGCCGCCAGCTTTGTGCGTTGTCCCCATAACGCATACGGTGCGTGGAGGCGACGATATTGAGGCGGCCGTCCTGCGGCACTTGGGCCCAGTCCAGCGCCAGGATGTCGTCGACATATTGAATCTGCGCGTTCGGAAAAGCGGCGAACAGTTCGACGATCTGCGCGCCAAGCGGGCCGGCTTCCGACACCCCGTCGGTCGGCACTTCGGGCTGCACGAACACGCGCAGCGCCGCGTCAAGCGCCGGCGGCATGGCACCGCGCAGCGCGGTCAAACCGGCCGCCCAGGCCCGGCGCATCAGCTCATCATCGGCCGCACGCGGCGCGCCGACGTAATCATCATGGCGCACCGGGTAAGCCAAGGCCAGCTTGTCCAAACGAGCGCAGGCGACGCGACCCTGCTCGGCCGTCAGTTCGCCGCTGGCGAAGGCGTCGACCAAGGCCTGGATCGACTTGGCCTGCTCGTCCAGGTCACCCTGGGCCAGAATCATGTCGGCGCCGGCCTGGATGGCCATCACCGCCGCGCGGGCGTAGCCATAGCGCTCGAAAATTGCCTTCATCATCAGCGCGTCGGTGATGACGACACCGTCGTAGCCCCATTCACGGCGCAGGATGTCGCGCAGGATCTTGGTCGACAGCGTGGCCGGATGCTCGGGGTCGATCTGCGGGTAGACGATATGGGCAGTCATCACCGCCGGCGCTTCGTCCCTCAGTGCCTTGAAGGGCCGTAGCTCCAGCGCGTCCAGCTCGGCACGGCTCTTGTCCACCGTCGGCAGCGCCAAATGCGAGTCCACATGCGTGTCACCGTGGCCGGGGAAATGCTTGACGCAGCAGGCCACGCCCTCTTTCAGCGAGCCGGCCATCCAGGCGCCGGCCAAACGCGTCACTTCATCGGCGTCTTCGGAGAAGCTGCGCTCGGCGATGACCGGGTTGGCCGGGTTGTTATTGATGTCCAGCACCGGCGCGAAATTCCAGTTCACGCCAATGCTGGCCAGGCCGCGCGCGACCGCCGCGCCGACGCTCTCGGCCAGCGCCGCATCGGCCGCCGCGCCCAGTGCCATCGCCGACGGCGCCTGCGGCAGAAAGGTGGCGCGCACGACCGAGCCGCCCTCCTGGTCGAGGCCGATCAGGGCCGTCGGCCCCATCACCTCGCGCAGATCGCGGGTCAGCTGGCGCACCTCGGCCTCGGTGCCGAGGTTCTTGCGGAACAGGCAGACGGCGCGCACCTGATGCTGGCGCAGGAAAGCGGCGGTGGCGGCGTCCAGGGACTTGCCCTGGATATCGACCATCACCAGTTGGCCGGGATGAAAAGCTGTCATGGCGGCTGAACTCAGTTGGTCTTGGTGACTTTGGCCAGATGCGGCGGCGCGTCCGGGTTGCGGCCGCGCGCGCGCGCCAACGCCTCCACCATCGGGTAGAAACTCTGCACCACGGCGATAGGATCGAGATCTTCGTTACCGGTGCAGCTCAGCGTTAGCTCGGCGCCCGGTGTGCCGGCGGGGGCGGCCAGCAAGACCCGCGCACCACGGCCGCGCATCTCTTCGGCCAAGGCCAGCAGACCGGCCTGCGCCGGGCCGCGCGGTGCGAACACCAACATTGGATAGCCCTCTTCCACAAGCGCCATCGGTCCATGCTTGACCTCGGCGCCGGAGAAAGCCTCGGCCTGAATGCCGCAGGTCTCCTTGAACTTCAAGGCCGCTTCCATCGCAATCGGCAGACCGGTGCCGCGGCCGATGACGAAGAGCTTGTCGGCGTCCTTCAGAACCTCGACCGCCACATCCCACCGCTGTGTGGCGGCTTGCTCCAAGGCGGCCGGCAGTTGCTCCAGCGCGGCCTGCAGGTCCTCGTCACCGCTCCAGGCGGCGACGACGCGGGCGCCGGCGACCAGCTGGCAGATATAGCTCTTGGTCGCGGCCACGCTCAACTCTGGGCCGGAGCGCAGCGGGAAGACGAATTGCGCGGCATCGGCCAGCGGCGATGTATCGGCATTGACGAAGGCGACCGTGCGGGCGCCGCCCTCGCGGAAGAACTTGGTCGGCGCGACCAGATCGGGACTCTGGCCCGACTGCGAGAACGCCAGCGAGACCAGGCCGTCACAAATGATCTTGCTTTGGTACAGCGTCACCAGCGACATCGGCAGCGACGTCACCAAACGGCCCATGCGCGCCATCATCAGATAAGCCATGTAGTGGGCGGCATGATCGGAGCTGCCGCGCGCCACCGTCAACAAGGTGGTCGGCGGCTGCTCGCGCAGGGCCTGGCCCAGCTCGGCATAAGCATTGTGGTCATGCGCCAACTGGCGCGCCACGGCGGCCGGGGCGTTCAGGGCTTCTTCTTGCATCCGTGATGCGTACTTGCTATCCAGCGAGGTCAATTTCTTCTCCTTCAACGACCACGCGCTGCAACTGCAATTCACGGTCCATCACCACTAAATCCGCCCAAGCCCCGACGACCAACTGGCCGCGATCACTCAAGCCCATGTATTCAGCCGCATAGCTGGAAACCCGCCGCGACGCGTCCGCGATCTCCAGCCCCATGCCGACCAGATTGCGCAGCGCCTGGTCCATCGTCAGCGTGCTGCCGGCCAAGGTGCCGTCGGGCAGGCGCACGCCGCCCATGCATTTGGTGACGGTGTGGCTGCCCAGCCGGTAGTCGCCATCGGGCATGCCGGCGGCGGCGGTCGAATCGGTCACGCAAAAGGTGCAGGGAATCGAGCGCATCGCGACCCGAATCGCACCCGGATGCACATGCAGGAGGTCGGGAATGATCTCGGCATAGCGGGCATGGGCCAGCGCCGCGCCGACCATTCCGGGCTCGCGGTGATGCAGGCCGGTCATCGCATTGAACAAATGGGTGAAGCCGCCGGCGCCCTGCTTGAGCGCGGCGACGCCGTCCTCGTAGGTGCCGGCCGTGTGGCCAATCTGCACCTGGAAGCCGGCCGCGCGCAGCTCGGCTATCAGCGCCAGCGTGCCGGCCATTTCAGGCGCCAGCGTGATCAGCTTGATCGGCGCCAGCGCGTTCAGCGCCTCGATCTCGGCCATGCTGGCCGGCTTGGCGAAATCGGGCTGGGCACCCAGCTTCGCCGGACTGATATAGGGGCCCTCAAGGTGCACCCCCAGGATACGGGCGGCGTTCGGCGCGCGCTCACGGCAGATTGGGCCTAGAGCGGCCAGCGCTGTTTCAATTTCGGCCAAGGGCGCGGTCATGGTGGTGGCCAGCAGCGCGGTGGTGCCATGCTTGACATGCAGGCGCGACATCTGCAAGGCGGCGTCGCCGCCCTCCATGGTGTCGCGGCCACCGCCGCCATGCACATGCACATCGATGAAACCGGGCAAGATGATGGGCAGGGCCAACTGGTCGTGTCTGACCTGACTCTCGGTGACGGACTCGCCCTCGATGCGACTGATGCGGCCCTCGTTGATCTCGACAATGCCGCGCAGAAACCCTTGCGGCGTCAGAACATAGCCCTCGACTAGCTGTGCCAAAACCTTAGCCCTCGCGTCGCATCTCGGCGACAAAATCGTAGTAATCGCTGCGGCAATAGGAATGCGTCAGCTCGACCGCCAGCCCCGACTCCAGATAGCCGACCCGCGTGATGAACAAGACCGCCTGGCCCACCGGCACTTCGAGCAGACCCGCCAGCTTGGCGTCCGCATTGATGGCACGGATATGTTGCAAGGCGCGCACCGGCGCCACGCCCAAGGTGGCCAAGTGCTCGTACAGCGAGGCCTGCACCGCCTGCGGATCGGGCAGCACCGCCTCCGGCATCACCGTCACCTCGTAATTCATCACCACCGCGTCGGCCAGGCGCAGGCGCTCCAGCCGGGCGACCCGCTCACCGGTACCCAGACCCAGGCTGAGCTGCTCATCCGGCGCGGCGGCCGTGAAGCTGCGCGTCAGCCAGCGCGAACTCGGCTTGAAGCCGCGCTGATGCAGCTCCTCGGAAAAGCTGGTCAAGCGCGACAGCGGCTGCTCCAGCTTGGGCGCGATGTAGTTGCCGGAGCCGCGCTTGCGGATGATCAGGCCCTGCTCGACCAGCCGGTCGATCGCCTTGCGTGCCGTCACCCTTGAGAGCGCCAGCGACTCGGACAAGACCCGCTCGGACGGCAGCGCCTCGTCGGCGTGGTATTCGCCCTGGCGAATCGCCTGCGCCAGCTTGTGGGCCAGCTGCATATACAGCGGCGAGGCCGCGTCGGGGTCGGCTTTGAATTCGAAGGCCATGTGGATCAACTCGCTTTGCGTTGAAGTGCGCTGCGCACCAGATGCAGACCACCGTCGGCCGAATCACCCAGCGGTGAGACGCAGCGAGCGCGCAAGGTGGCGGAGAAATCGGGGGCCAGCCGTACGGCAACACTGCCGCACAGCGCCAAGGGCAAGCTGCCCTCGGGGTCCAGGGCCTGCGCGAGTTTTTCCAACTCGCCCACCGCCTCGGCGACAAAGCCCGCCGCGATCGGGTCACTGTCTGCGCTATCAAACACCAAGGGCGCCAAGCTGGCATAAGCATGTTGGCCGGCCAGCGCACCCCAGGCCAGCATCGCGTCGGTGCTAGCGCCCGCTACCGCCCACACCGCCTGCGCCAAGCTGCTGGCCGGCACCCGGCCGTCCATCGCCTGGCAGGCATGGCGTACCGCCTTCAGCCCCAGCCAGGCGCCGCTGCCTTCGTCGCCGCCAATCCAGCCCCAACCGCCGGCACAGAAGCGTGAACCATCGCGCCGCAAGACCTCGCCGACCGAGCCGGTGCCCGCAGCCACCACGGCACCCGGCTGGCCGGCGTGCGCGCCCAGCACGGTCGTGAAACCGTCACCATCCAAGGCCAGCAGCGCATAACCCGGTTGCCGTCCCAGAAAGTCGGCCGCCTGCTTGGGCACCGTCGCGCCGGACAGGCCGAGGCCGATCGCACAGTCGCGCGGCGCCAAATCGGCCAAACCGGCCTGCTGCGCCGCCACCTGCAACGCTTGTTGGATGTGGCGCCAAGCCTGCTCGGCACCCTGACCCAGGGCCGAAGGCCCAGCATCACCCTGACCCAACACCCGGCCCTGCAAATCAGCCAGTCGCACACGGGTGCCGGTACCCCCTCCGTCGACACCCACCAGGAAGCGCGCCGCGGCGTCTGATTGGGCGACAAATTGAGTGCGGGGGGAGTCGGGTATGGGCGTCATAGCGATACCAGTCTAATACCAAAAATAATGCCAGTCAATCAAACTGGCATTGGTGTTTACCTTAGTGCGGGAGCGCCCTCTGCCCTGGAAAACGCCGTCTTCAACGAAAGAAAGCAGGTATTGCAGCGGTCTTACTCTGGCGGGTGGGCGGCAGCGGCTATCCTTGTGGTCTTTACCCTCCTCTAGACCTGAATTGCCACGCCGTGACAGAAAAAGTCGTGATGATCACCGAAACCCTGCGGCGCCTGTCGCTGGTGGCGCAGCGCCACCCGAACAGCGCGCTGCTGCGCCTGGCCGCACTTGAAGAGTCCGCCCGCGCCGCCGGCCAGTTCGCCGCCGCCGCCGATGCGCTGTACGCGCGCTTTTACCTGCTGGAGCACCGCGGCCGAGCGCTCGAGTTGCAAACCGCCCTGGCCAAGGCGCAAAGCGAGCTGGACGCCGAAGCGCAGCCGCTGCAGGCCTCGCGCTTGCATGAAGCGGCCGGCCGCATCGCTTATCAGCAAGGCGAGTACTTTGAGGCCACCGAGCATTGGAATCAGGCCGCCGAACTGGCCGCCCAAGTGCCCGACGCGCGCGCAGGCGCCGCCGCCCGCATCGGCCTGGGCCAGATTCATTACGCTTTTGGCGCCTGGGCGCGGGGCCGCGAGGTGCACGGCGAGGCCGCCCAGTTGCTGGGTGCGGCCGACGACAGCTATCTGGCCGCCAAACTGGCCTTGAATATCGGCGTCGGCCATTTCGAGACTGAACAGCTCGACGACGCCGAGCGCCATTTCAGCCATGGCCTAGCGGCGGCGCGGCGTGGCCAGCACCGCGAGTACGAGGCCGAGGCGCATTGGCAACTGGCGCGCGCCGCCCTGGCCCGGGGCCGGCTCGACTGGGCCACGGTCGACTGCCGGCTGGCGCTGAGCATCGCGGCCAAGCTCGGCCACAGCTGGCTGGAGGCCGCCGCCAGCCGCACCTGGACCGACATCGCCTTGGCGCGCGGCGATCAACAGGGCGCCATCCGCAGCACCGAACATGGATTGCTGCTGGCCAAGCGCATCCATTCGCGTCCACAGCAGAGCCAGGCGCATTTGCTGCTGGCCAAGCTGCTGGACCGCCGCGGCGACAAAGACGCCGCCATCCCCCACCTTTGGCAACACCTCAGCCTGCAGGCCGAGATTGAGCGCCTGAGCAGCCCGGCGCGGCCTGGGCTACCCAGCTTCTTCGACCCCGCGCGGCAGGCGGCCGAAGCGCAACTCTTGAACCTGTCGAGCCGGCATTGGAAGATAGAAACAGTCAACGATCGCTTGGCCGCGCTGCAGCAGCTGTGCGCCGAGGCGCAGCAAATCTTGCAGCTGGACCGGGTGCAGTTCTGGTGGGTCGGTGAGGGGCCCAGCTTTCCGGCGCTGGCCCGGCCGGCGCAGGCGCAATACCTTGATTGGCTGAGCGCCTTGGGCAAACCGCAGGCCTTGAGTACGGTCAGCAATCACCCCTGCCGCGCCGATCTCAGCGCGCTGGACCCAGCGGCCGGCACGCTGTCGCGCATCGAGCTGCCGCTCTATGCCAGGGGTGAGCTGATGGGGGTGCTGTGGCTGTCGCATTGCCGGCAGAAGCACACGTGGAGCCGGCAAGATCAGCTGCACGCCAGTCATCTGGCGCGCTTGTTCGAGCTGGTGCTGGCGAGCTAGCCGATCACAAGGCCCAGCTCAGCGTTCGCCCGCGCGCCGCGAGCCAGGCTTGTGCCTGCGAAAAATGCCCGCAGCCAATAAAAGGAACAGGCGGACGCAGCGCCGACAACGGCGACGGGTGATTGGCCTGCAAGATCAGATGCTGCGGGCCGGCGGCCGCAATCAGCGCCCCCTTGGCCTGCGCATGAGCGCCCCAGAGCATGAACACCTTGGGCGCGGCGTCGGCGGCCGCCGCATGAATCAAGCCGTCGGTCAGCGCCTCCCAGCCCTTTTTGGCATGACTGGCCGGCGCGCCAGCCTCGACCGTCAAGGCGCTGTTCAACAACAACACGCCGCGCTCGGCCCAGGGCATCAGGCTCGCCGACATCGGTGGCTGCTGGCCAAGATCGCGCTGCAGCTCCTTGAAAATATTGCGCAGACTGGGCGGTGGCTTGACGCCGTCCGGCACCGAAAACGCCAGGCCCTCGGCCTGACCCTCACCATGATAGGGGTCTTGGCCCAGGATCACCACGCGGGTCTGACTCAGCGACGTCAGGCGCAAGGCGCGCAGCGGTTCGGGCGGATAGATGGTGGCGCCGGCAGCGCGGCGCTGGGTCAGGAAGTTATGCAGCTGTTGGCCGGCCGGGCTCTGCGCCCAGGCA
>JADMJQ010000031.1:72111-108604 GCA_018780415.1 Roseateles sp.
GGCTGCCAGCCAGCGTCCACTGTCATGCCTATGCCGCCCGACCGGGCTCAAACTGGGCCAGCTGACTCAACGCCCATTGAATGATCTGCGCCACCACCAGCAGCGCACGCGCGCGGTCCAAACCCGTCGGGTCAATCGTGCCACAACGCGCTTCCACAGCGTAGGGATTGAGCTCATCGACCCAATCGGCCCCCGGCGGCGCATCGACGCCATGATCCTGCAATAGATCAAGCAAAGTGACCAAGTCATGGGTGCGGCGAAACTCGATGCCGCGGGCACTGAGCACCACCTTCAGTGATTTTTCGACCGCTTGCTGAGCATGAAAACCGACCACGCCGTCACCTATCCCGGCTGCGCTCGCCAGCAAGATGCAAGCGGCCTGATCCTGCCGCGCCGCCTCCAAAAGCAATTGCGCAACCGACTTGGCCGAGGCCGATTCAGCCATGCACAACCCGCCCTTCCTTGAGCGCCCAGTACAGCGCCGTGCCGGGCTGCTTGCCCCAGCGCAAGACCTCGTCGCGGCTGTAGACCAAGACATCGGCGGCGATGCGCAAGGGGCGCAGCACACGCCGCAGCCGAACCATCTCACGAGCGCGATCGGGCAACTCAGACTCAATCACCAAAAAGTCGAAGTCCGAACCCTCGGACGCATCACCGCGTGCGCGCGAGCCAAACAGCACAATCTGTTCGGCCTCAGGCGCAGCCTGCGCCAAGGCACGCACGGCGGCAGTCAACTTCTCGGTGTCGTTCATTGGGCTGACTCACACTGATGCAATGGAGCGACCATTCTCTCAGGCAAACACCGCCGCCAGCGCCGCACCCGGGTCCGGCGCCCGCACAAAGGCCTCGCCGACCAAGAAGGCGTTGACATTCGCCGCCCGCATCCGCGCCACATCGGCGGCACCCAGAATGCCCGACTCGGTGACCAGTAGTCGATCGGCCGGCACGCGGTCCAGCAAGCCCAGCGTGGTGTCCAGCGTCACGTCAAAGGTGCGCAGATTGCGGTTATTGATGCCGACCAGCGGCGTGCGCAGGCGCAAGGCACGGTCCAGCTCCGCGCCGTCATGCACTTCGACAAGCACGTCGAGCTTGAGGCTGAGCGCCACCGCTTCAAGGTCGGCCATCTGGGCATCATCAAGGCAGGCGGCGATCAGCAAAATGCAATCCGCACCCATCGCCCGCGCCTCGAAGACCTGGTACTCGTCGACCATGAAGTCCTTGCGCAAGACCGGCAGCTCGCAGGCGGCGCGGGCCTGTTGCAGGTAGGCGACCGAGCCCTGGAAGAACTGCTCGTCGGTCAAAACGCTCAGGCAAGCCGCGCCATGTTTGGCATAACTCTCGGCGATGGCAGCAGCTTGAAAGTCGGCGCGCAACACGCCCTTGCTGGGTGAAGCTTTCTTGATCTCGGCGATCACGGCGCTTCCCGCCAAGGACGAGCCGACGGCGATCTTGGCGCGCAGCGCGGCCTCGAAGCCGCGTTGGTCATGTCGTCCTTCTGCCTCCTCTCGCTGGCTGGCCAGCGAGCGGCGCTTGCGGGCCAGGGCCAGCTCTTCATGTTTGACCGCAACAATGCGGCGCAGGATGTCGGACATATCAGCCTCGCCCCAGGGCTTGTGTGGTACTCACGAAATGATCCAGCTTGGCTCGCGCTGCACCGCTGGCAATCGCCGCCCGGGCCAGTTGGATACCGCCGGCGATCGAATCGGCCACATTGGCGGCGTACAGCGTCGCACCGGCGTTCAGGATCACGATGTCGCGGGCCGCACCTTCTTCATTGTTCAAGGCACCTATCAACATCAGCCGCGACTCCTCAGGCCCGGCCACCTTCAGCGTACGGTTCGAGGCCATGGCCATGCCGAAGTCCTCGGGGTGGATCTCGTACTCGCGCACCTCGCCGTTTTTCAGCTCACCCACCAGGGTCGCGGCGCCGAGCGAAATCTCGTCCATGCCGTCCTTGCCGTAGACCACCAGCGCATGTTCGGCGCCGAGGCGCTGCATCACGCGCACCTGGATGCCAACCAGATCGGGGTGAAACACACCCATCAGGATATTGGTCGCGCCGGCCGGATTGGTCAGTGGACCCAGGATGTTAAAGATGGTGCGCACGCCCAGCTCACGCCGCACCGGCGCGATATTTTTCATCGCCGGGTGGTGGTTGGGGGCGAACATGAAGCCGATGCCGGTCTGCGCCACCGAGGCCGCCACCTGCGCCGGCGTCAGCATGATATTGGCGCCCAAGGCCTCCAGCACATCGGCACTGCCGGTCTTGCTGGAGACGCTGCGGTTGCCATGCTTGGCGACTTGCGCACCGGCCGCTGCGGCCACAAACATCGAACAGGTTGAGATATTGAAGGTGTGGGCGCCGTCGCCGCCGGTGCCGACCACGTCGACCAGATGCGGGTGGTCCGAAATCACCAAGGGCACCTTGGTCGACAGTTCACGCATCACCTGGGCTGCGGCGGTGATCTCACCGATGGTTTCCTTCTTGACGCGCAGGCCGGTCAGCAGGGCCGCAGCCATCACCGGCGACATCTCACCGGCCATGATGCGGCGCATCAGGGTGAGCATTTCGTCGTGGAAGATTTCGCGGTGTTCGATGACGCGGGTCAGCGCTTCTTGGTCGGTAAATGGCATCTTGAATCCTGTTTATCCAGCGAAGTATTCGCGCATAGCGGCGATGGCTTGGTCCACCGCGGCTTCGTCCACATCCAGATGGGTGACGAAGCGCAGCTTGTAGAGGCCGGTGGCCAGCACGCCGCGCGCCTTCAAGTACTCGATCACGCCGGCGGCCCTGCTTGCGGTCACGCCGGCCACATCGACGAAGACGATATTGGTCTGCGGCGCCTCAACCGTCACGCCGGGCAGGCCTTGCAGCCCGGCGGCCAGACGCTTTGCCAGCGCATGGTCATCGGCCAAACGCGCCACCTGGTGGTCAAGCGCGTAATGCGCCGCCGCCGCCAACACGCCGGCCTGGCGCATGCCGCCGCCCAGCATCTTGCGCCAGCGCTTGGCCTGTTTGATCAGGGCGGCCGAGCCGCACAGCACCGAGCCGACCGGCGCGCCCAGGCCCTTGGAGAAGCAGACCGACACGCTGTCGAAATACTGCGTTATCTCACGGGCAGCCGCATAAGGGTCGCCGCCAGCCGACACCGACGCGTTGAACAGCCGAGCACCGTCCAAATGGCGCGCCAGCCCATGCTTTTGCGCCAGCGCCGAGGCCTCGGCCAAGTAGGCCAAGGGCAGCACCTTGCCGCCAATGGTGTTCTCCAGCGTCAGCAAACGCGTGCGCGCGAAATGCACATCATCGGGCTTGATGTTCGCTGCGATGTCTGCCAAGGACAGCGAGCCATCGGCCTGGTGATTCAGCGGCTGCGGCTGGATGGAGCCCAAGACCGCTGCGCCGCCGCCCTCCCAGCGATAGGTATGGGCGAACTGGCCGACGATGTACTCGTCGCCGCGCTGGCAATGCGCCATCAAGGCACAGAGATTGCTCTGCGTGCCGGTCGGCATGAACAGCGCCGCCTCAAACCCTAAGCGCTCGGCGACTGCCTGCTGCAGCGCATTGACGCTGGGGTCATCGCCGAACACATCGTCCCCGAGCTGCGCTGCGGCCATTGCTTCGCGCATGCCGGCCGTCGGCTGGGTCACCGTGTCGCTACGGAAATCAACTGTTTTCATGGCCTACAGCGCCAGCGTCAGGAAGTTCTTCAGCATCGCGTGGCCATGCTCGCTGAGGATGGATTCCGGGTGAAACTGCACGCCCTCCAGCGGCGTCGCCGTGCCGGCCAGCTCGCGGTGGCGCACGCCCATGATCTCGCCGTCTTCGCTGCGCGCGGTGATGTCGAGCACGGCCGGCAGCGAGGCCTCCTCGATCGCCAGCGAGTGGTAGCGAATCACGCTGAAATCCTTGGGCAGGCCCTTGAACACGCCCTTCTCGTCGGTCGTGATGGTGCTGGCCTTGCCGTGCATCTGGCGCTGCGCGCGGACTATTCTGCCGCCCAGCGCTGCACCCATGCTTTGGTGACCTAGGCAGACACCCAGAATCGGCAGCTTGCCGATGAAGTGCTGGATCGCCGCGATGCAGATGCCGGCCTCTGCCGGCGAGCAAGGCCCCGGTGACAGCACCAGATGGTCGGGCTGCATCGCTTGGATTTCTTCCAGCGTGATCTCGTCGTTACGGGCGACCCGCACCTCAGCGCCGAGTTCCCCAAAATACTGCACCAGGTTGAAGGTGAAGCTGTCGTAGTTGTCGATCATCAAGAGCATTTTTATCCCCAAGGCAAGCAAGGACGCAGAGTTCGCAAAGGGACGCAGAGTCCGCAGAGCTCACAGCTGGTTCACAAGCCGCCTCAATCCTTTCAACAGAGTCGGCTGATTGAAA
Source organism: Roseateles sp. (assembly GCA_018780415.1). GTDB lineage: Bacteria > Pseudomonadota > Gammaproteobacteria > Burkholderiales > Burkholderiaceae_C > Paucibacter_A. The sequence continues at coordinate 76,493 of JADMJQ010000031.1, forward strand.
TTGATCAGCAGACCAAGACGTTTATCGCTGAGTCGCAAATAAGAAAGCAGCTGTGCTTCATGCTGCGGGGTCAAAGCATCCACCGCCTTGAGCTCCACCAGCACACAGTCCTGGACCAAAAAGTCGGCCCGGTACGAGACGCCAAGGTCCTGCCCTTTGTACAAGGCCCGAATCCCAAGCTCACGCTCGAAAGAGCAGTTCCGCAATTGAAGCTCGATCGACAGCGCATTGGCATACGCCGACTCCAGCAGCCCGGGTCCCAGGCAACGATGGACTTCGACAGCAGCGCCAATCACCATTTCGCTGACTTGATTTTCAATCACCTCTGCGACCTCCGCGTTCCTCTGCGCACTCTGCGTCCGAATTCCCGAGTCCTAAAACCCCTCCTCAACCAACTCCGCCGCCCGTATCAAGGCCCTCGCCTTAGCTTCCGTCTCGGCCCATTCCAGCTCGGGCACCGAGTCGGCCACCACGCCGGCCGCCGCCTGCACATAGAGGGTTTCGTCCTTGATGATGCCGGTGCGGATGGCGATGGCCAGGTCCATATCGCCGGCAAAGCTCAGGCAACCGACCGCGCCACCATAAATGCCGCGCTTGACCGGCTCCAGCTCATCGATGATCTGCATCGCGCGGATCTTGGGCGCGCCGCTTAGCGTGCCGGCCGGGAAGCTGGCTCGGAACACGTCCAGATTGCTGATGCCGTCATTCAAGATGCCCTCGACATTGCTGACCAGATGCATCACATGCGAGTAGCGCTCGACGACAAAGGCATCGGTCACCTTGACCGAACCAGTCTTGACGATGCGGCCGATGTCGTTGCGGGCCAGGTCAATCAGCATCAGATGCTCGGCCAGCTCCTTGGGGTCGGCCTTCAGCTCACGCTCCAGGGCCAGGTCTTGCTCCAGCGTGCCGCCGCGCGGGCGGGTGCCGGCCAGCGGGCGGATGGTGACCTTGTCACCGTCGGGAGAATGCTCCTGGCGGACCAGAATCTCCGGCGAGGCGCCGACGATCTGGAAGTCGCCCATATCGTAGAAATACATATAGGGGCTGGGGTTCAAGGAGCGCAGCGCCCGGTACAGGCTCAAAGGCGATTCGGTGTAACGCTTGCGCAGGCGCTGACCAATCTGCACCTGCATCATGTCGCCGGCGGCGATGTATTCTTTGGCCCGCAACACCGCCTTCAAATAATCTGCCTTGGCAAATTCGCGCTCGACCGGGTGCGCCTGCCCGCGTTTGACCAGCGGCGCCGAGACGCTATAGGCCAGCTTGTCGCGCAGCTCGGTCAGGCGCTTTTGCGCCTTGAAAAAAGCCTCGGGCTGGCTCGGGTCGGCGTAAACGATCAAATAGAGCTTGCCGCTGAGGTTGTCGATCACCGCCAGCTCCTCGCACTGCAAGAGCATCACGTCCGGCGTATCGATGCCGCCGGGCATTGCTGTCTTGGCGAGCTTGGGTTCGATATAGCGCACCGCGTCATAGCCGAAATAGCCGGCCAGGCCACCGCAAAAGCGCGGCATGCCGGGCCGCAGCGCGACCTTGAAGCGCTGCTGATAGGCGGCGATGAAGTCGAGTGGGTTGCCGTTGTGAGTCTCAACCACCTGGCCGTCGCAGATCACCTCGGTCAGCAGGCCGCGGCTCTGCAGCACGGTGCGGGCCGGCAGGCCGATATAGGAGTAACGCCCAAAGCGCTCGCCACCGACCACCGATTCCAGCAAGAAGCTGTTGCGCCCCCCTTTGCCGCCATAAGCCCCGGCGCCCGAGCAGAGCTTCAGGTAGAGCGAAAGCGGGGTTTCCAGATCGGCGAAGGCCTCGCTGATCAAGGGGATGCGGTTGTAGCCGAGCGCGGCCAGGCTTTTAAATTCAAGTTCGGTCATCATCAAGTCCAACCCTAGCAAAAGCGCGCCGGCCATCTCTGTGGGGCGCGCCGCAAAAAACAGGGCGCTTGGGCTGACCGGGCTCTAAAGAGCGATCAGGGGCAGCGCGCAAGCGTCATCAAACGGGCAGCGGGCGTGCGGCGCCAGGGCCAGGCTCCCCGGTCGTGAGACCCCTTGATGAAGTTGCGCGTGATGAACATGAAATCAGTGTATCAGCCGGGTGTGTCATCTTGCCCACGCCGAACGGCGCGCCGCCCTACTGCCCCTTGAACAAGGCCTGGAACTGCCGCGACACCGGCAGCTTCTCGTCGCGGCCCTTCAGCGTGATGTGCATGGCGTTCTCATCCACCCGTAAAGCGCTGGCGATGCAGCGGCTGTTGACCAGCACGCTGCGATGAACCTGCCAGAACAGCTCGGCATCCAGGCCGGCCAGCAACTCCTTCAGCGGCGTGCGAATCAGCGCTTCGCCGCCTTGATAGACAACCCGGGTGTAGCGGCTGTCGCTCTCGAAATAGACCACCTCTTCCGGCGCGATCAGCTTGATCTCGCGCCCCAGCGAGGCCTGGATGGGGCGCATCGTCGCCTTCGGCGCGGGCAGCATTTGCTGCAGCAGCTTTTGCAAATCCAGCGCCGGCGCGGTCGGCGCGGCGCTCAAACGTGCCCGCACCCGCTGCAAGGCCTGCGCCAGCCGCACGTCCTCGACCGGCTTGAGGCAGTAGTCGACCGCACCGGCCTCGAAAGCCGACAGCGCGTGGTCACCATAGGCACTGACAAACACCACCTGCGGCGGCGTGGCCAACTCGCTCATGCGGCGCGCCACCTCCAGGCCACTCAGGCCCGGCATGCGGATGTCCAGAAAACACAGGGCCGGCTCATGTTCCAGGTAGTCGTCCCAGGCGTCGACGCCGTTCTCGCTGGCGGCCACGATATGCAACTCCGGCCACAGCCGCTTCAGTGCGGCGCGCAGCTGCTCGCGCGGGCCTTCTTCGTCATCGGCGATCAAGGCCTTGAGGGTGCTCATGCTGTGGGCTCCAGGGTTTGAATTTGCAGACGCGCCAGGCAGCCCGGCGACAAGGCCTCAAGACTCAGCCGAGCCCGCTCGCCAAAGAGTTGCTGCAGGCGTTCGCGTGAATTCTTCAGGCCCAGGCCATCCACGGCATCGGGGCTAAGGCCGGCGCCGTCATCGCTGATCTCGATCACGACCTGACTCTCGGCCGGGCGGGTCACCACGATGGTGATGCGCCCGCCACGCAACGCCGGCTCGATGCCGTGGCAGATCGCGTTCTCGACCAGAGTCAGCAGCAGGCCCGGTGGCAGTAGCAGCAGCTCATCCACCCCATCGCAGAGCTCGACCTGCCATTGCAGCCGCGTACCCAAGCGCGCCTGCATCACTTCCAAGTAGCTGCGCACGATTTGCAGCTCGTCCTTTAGGTGGAGGCTCTCGCGCTCGAACATCGGCAAGGTGGCGCGCAAATAGGACGTGAACGAGCGCAAGGTGCTGGCGGCGCGTGGGTCTTGGGTGTCGACCCAATGCTGGACCGAGGCCAGCGTGTTGAACAAGAAATGCGGCTGGATCTGGGCGGTAGCGAGGCGGCGGGCGAGCTTGAGGTGACGCTCCTGCTCGTCCAACTCGCGCAGGCGGGCGGCGATCTGCTGGCTGCGAATCAGCACCAAGAAAAACCAGGAAACTAGCGACGCCATCACCACCGCCGCAATGATCAGCGTCAGCCCCTTCAGCTCAGCTCGCGCCATATCTTGAACCGGCCCGATGGGACTGAACTTCAACAATAGCGCCACCCCTATCATCACGCCGCCCGAAACCAGGCTGGCCAGATTCAAGCACTTGCGAGTCGGTTGCCGCCACAGCGCCTTGGCCACCCACAAGGCCAAATAACTCAGGCCAAACACCAGCACCGCGGCCCACTGGATCAGCTCGCGGGCCAGCAGATTGAAATTGATGACCAGCAACACAAACACATTGCTGTAGACGTAGTACTCAATCGCCTTGGGCCAGGGCTGCTGGCCGGCGCGGGCCATCTCACTGGCCGTGAACACGCGCTTAGGCCCCGGGTAGACCCATTGGGTCCAATCCAGCTTGAGCTTGTCGTCAGATTCGGTGGACTTGGAAGATGTGCAGCGCATGATCGGCAGTCTAGGCCAGCCCTGCCGGCTCGCCGGCCCCAATGCGGCGAATGGCGCTCAGGCCGACACCAACTCACCGCCAACAAACACCAATAGCTGGCCAGGCTGGAACGCCGTCCAGGGTTCGTCCCGCGTCAGCGGCTCGGTCGCGATGATGGCGACGCGGTCGTTTTGCGTGGTCAAGGCAGCAAAGTCGACGCTGAGGTCTTCGTCCTGCAAATTGACCCGCCCAAACGGATGGCGGCGTTGCAAATAATGCAGATGGGTGGAGCCATGCGCCCACAGCGCTTGGCCGTTGGACAACAGCATATTGAAGGTGCCGAAGGCGTTCAGCTGCGGCAGCAGCTCGGCCAGCGTGTGCGTCAGCTCCTCGACCGAGGGCACATCGCAATGCGCTTTAGATAACTCCTGCATCAGCCAGCAAAAGGCGCGCTCGCTGTCGGTCTGGCCTACCGGTTTGAAGGCCGCATGCAGGCGCGGCTCAAAGCCCAATAAATTGCCGTTGTGCGCAAACACCCAGTAGCGGCCCCACAACTCGCGCTGGAACGGGTGGGTGTTTTCCAGCGCGACCTGGCCCTGCGTGGCCTTGCGGATATGGGCAATGACGTTGTCGCTCTTGATCGGATAGCGCTGCACCAGTTCGGCCAAAGGCGAGACGCGGGCGCTGTGATGGTCGACAAAATGACGCAGTCCGCGGCCCTCGAAGAAGGCAATGCCAAAGCCGTCCTTGTGCTCATCGGCGCGGTTAGCCAGGCCGGTGAAGCTGAACATCACATCGGTGGGCGTGTTGGCATTCATGCCGAGCAGCTGGCACATGGGTTTTACCTTTCAGCCCTCGAAAAACAGGCGCTTGAAGCCATTGAAGCTGAGCAGATTGCCCGGGTTGCTGGTCTCGTTCAGCACCCCGCTCATGCGCCTCAGCAGGCGCTCGCTCTTGTTGGCGCGCCAGATCAGGAGGTCGATCAACCAGGGGTGGGCGTTGACCTGGTTGGCGCGCTCGTACAAGTCGAACTTGGGTCTAAGCGCGGTCAAGCCTTGTTCGTAATGCGCGCGCACCTGGGCCTCGTCCAATCCTTTGGCTCGCGCTAGCAGCAGCGCGTCGGCGGCCAGCATGCCGGTTTCCATCGCCTTGCCAATGCCTTCGCCGGTGAAGGAATAAGTGCTGCCGGCCGCCTCGCCGGTGACCAATAAACCGGGACGGCTCCACTTGGCGCCGCTCAAGGTACAGCGCAGCGGCGCGCCCTTGAGCTCACCGACCAAGACGCCCTCGCGCATCAGTTGCGCGGCGGGCGGATAGCTCTCGACAAAGGCATCAAAAATAGCGCGCAGGTTCAGCTCTTTCTTGCTGCCTTTGCCCCCAACGGCCTTGTGGCTGTCGGTCACGCCGACACCGATATTGAAGCAGCCATCCGGCGCCGGGAAGATCCAGCCATAGCCGGGCCGCACCGCCTTGGTCCACACCACATCCATCGCCTTGATGCGGCCGACCATGCTGGGCGCATGCACATAACCACGCAGCGCCACGCCACTGGGCGTGTGGCGCTCGCACAGGCCGGCGGCGGTCAGCGCCTTGGGCACGGCGCCGGTGGCCAAAATCACCCAGCTGGCGCGAACTTCATGCAGCGCGTCGCCGAGCTTCAGCGTCGCGCCGATCACGCGTTGCTGCGCATCCAGCAGCGGCGCCTCGAAGCGCACCGGCGCCAAGAACCTCGCGCCGGCGTCCTGCGCGCCTTGGCACAAGATGTCATCCAAGACCTTGCGCGGCCGCACGGCCAACTGGCCGGGCACGTCGATGCGCCCACCGCGCGGGCCTATGCAGCCGACATGGGCGACCGGCTGCGCGCGCGCCATCACCTTGTCCAGCAGGCCCAAACGAGCCAGGGCGGCGTGAGAGTCCGGGATCAGGCCATCACCGCAAATCTTGTCGCGGCCTTGTGGCTGTTGGTCGATCAACAGCACGTCCAGGCCAGCCGCCGCCAACACCTTGGCCGCCGCACTGCCGGCGGGGCCGGCGCCGATGATCAAGATCTCACAAACGGCGGGCAGCGATGCACCGTCCGGCAGCGTCGCCGGGTCGGTCATCGTGTTGGGATCTGACATGCATTCCTCCTGATTCGGGACTGCGCATTCTAGGGGGCCGCTCCGTAACAACAGCGAGCCCCGATGGCCCATCCCCTGCGTCGCGCTCACACCATAAAGCATCAATCGAGCTGTTGCACCAGTTGCAAAAGTCACCCCCAAAAAGTCTGCATCGAAGCTTGCCAGCGCACGCACCGACGAATTTGCCGCTGTTCATGGCGGGGCGAGAAGCGCGCCGCAGCGGTTCGCTTTCAAGTCCCATGGAAAACCCCTAGGGTTCTCGTGAACCTTGGCCAAACCGAGCGTTGCACGCCTCCGACAGGCTCGCTGTGACTTTCGGCAGGGTCGATTTTTGGTTCATAGACTCAGCCGCGCTGAAGGTATGCCGCCATCCCACACCTCTTACCAGCGGGGTCAAGAGCGCCGCCACCTTGGGTCACAAGCCACAACAACCAGGAGTACATCTATGTTTAGAAAAGATCGAATCAGCGCTGCGGCCGCGCTACTGATGAGCGGCATGCTGCCGTTCGCGGGCACTGCTTTCGCGCAGAGCACCGACAAGGTCGAGAAAGTGGAAACCGTCGTCGTCACCGGTTCGCGCATCGTGCGCCCCAACTTGACCAGCTCGACGCCGGTGGTGGCCATCTCGGCCGACACCATGGGCAATATGGGTTTCGAGAACTTCGCCGATATGGCGACTCAGCTGCCCGCGTTTGCGCCGGCCTTTGGTGCCTCGCGCACGCAGTCGACCTTCTCCGGCGTCGAGTCCTCGGGCTTGAACAATGCCAATTTGCGCAATATGGGCTCACAGCGTAGCCTGGTGCTGGTGAACGGCCGCCGTGTCCCCGGCGGCACGTCCACCGGCATGTCGGTTGACTTCAACTCCATTCCGACCGCCAATATTGACCGCATCGAAGTGATCACCGGCGGCGCGTCGGCGATTTACGGCGCTGACGCGATGGCCGGTGTGATCAACATCATCACCAAGCGCAATTTCGAAGGCGTCGAAATGGGCGTCAGCTATGGCCAGACCTTCGAAGGCGACAATAAGAACCCTAGCGCATCGATCATGATGGGCGGCAAGTTCGGCGACAACAAGGGTCGCGCGTTGCTGACCATGCAGTTCGACAAGCAAGGCCGCGTCAGCTGCGTCGACCGCGAAATTTGCAATGATGACATCTTCTGGGGCGCACCTGACAGCCTGGTGCGCGGCCCTGACGCGCGCTCCGGCGTCGGCATTGAAGGCAGCTTCATCCTTGACCGCATCGGTGCCGACGGCAAGCCTGCCGCCGTGCGCTACACTCGTCGCGGCGGCCAGTTCACTGACGCTGCCGGCAATCTGATCCCGTTCAAGACCTCGGTCGACGGCTACAACCGCAATGCCCAGCGCGATCTGGCCATTCCGACCACGCGTATCTTGGTCGGCGGCGACGCCGAGTACCAGCTCACCAGCGGCATCAGCGCCTTTGGTGAATTCAATCTGGCCAACACCACGATCGAGTCGAAGTTCGAAGGTCACCCGTTCCAGTCGAACAACAACACCTTCGGCGGCACGGCGGCCACCATCCCCAAGGACAACCCCTTCATTCCCAAGGCGATGAAGGACAGCTTCCTGCCTACGCAGGGTGACCTGAACTGGTGGCAGCGTTTCTCGAACGAGAGCCTGGGCGGCAGCCGCGGCGCCGACAGCGAGCGTTCGATGATTCGCACCGTGGTTGGCTTGAAGGGCGAAATGGACACGCTGTTCGGCCTCGGCAATGACTGGCGCTGGGAAGCTTCGCACACCTACGGCCGCACGCGCACCAACCTGGGCACCGCGGGCTCGGTCGGCTTGCCACAGCTCTACAACGGCCTGCGCGTTGAAGAAACCAAGCCGGGTTCGGGCGTCTATCAGTGCAAGGACGCAACCGCACGCGGCCAGGGCTGCGTTCCTGTCAACCCGTTCGCGCCTTACACCAAGGCGATGGCGGACTATCTGGTGCAGGACACCACGTCGACCGGCGCCAACTCGCTGAACGACAGCATCATTTCCTTGTCGGGCGGCATCTTCAAGCTGCCGGCCGGCGATGTGATGGCTTCGGTCGGCGCCGAGCGTCGCAGCTATTCTGGCTACCTGAACCACGATTCGCTGATCAACCAAGGCACGGTGACCGGCAACCAGATCGGTGACACCGACTACATCAAGACCACCACCAACGAAGTGTTCGGTGAGCTGGTGGTGCCGGTGCTGGCCAATATGGCCTTCGCCAAGCAGCTGAATGTGGAAGGCGCTTATCGCCGCTCCGAGTCCAGCGGTGAGAGCTACAACACCTGGAAGTTCGGCGGTGACTGGGAGCCGGTCGGTGGCCTGCGTCTGCGTGCCATGAAGGCACGTGCGGTGCGCACCCCTGTGCCGGGCGAGTTGTCCGGCATTGGCCAGACCTTCGGCGTCATCAATGACCCCTGCACCAAGTCCCGCCGCAATGCCAACGCGACGCGTGCGGCCAATTGCAGCGCCGACGGCGTGCCGGCGGATTACACACCCTCGCAGATCATCGAGCAGAGCGTGCAAGGCTTCTCGGGTGGTAACGCCCTGCTGAAGCCTGAGACGGGTGACACGTTGACCTTCGGTCTGGTGTTCCAGCCTAGCTTTGCCAAGGGCTTGTCGCTGGCTGTCGACCGCTTCCAGATCGAAGTGACCGACCAGATCACTGCCGTGGGCCGCCAACTGGCCGTTGACCAGTGCTATGACACCGCCAGCCGTCTGCTGTGCGATGCCAAGACACGCGGCCCCAACGTCTTGCTGCCGGGCGCCAACTATGTGCTGATCGGCGTCAACGAGCAGTTGCAGAACGTTGCCTCGATGAACATCAAGGGCATTGACTTCGATGTGCGCTACGCCTTCAAGACCGGCTTCGGCGACTTTGATTTGAACGCTTTGGCCACCGTCTATGACGAAGCCACCTTGTTGCCATTGGCTGGTCAACCCAGTGTTGACCTGCTGGGCCAGGCCGGCGGTTCCACTACCGACCAAGGCTTCATCAAGTTCACCGCCAACGCCAATGTGGGCTGGCGCATGGGCGCGATCCGGGCCAACTGGAACATTCGCTACATCGGCTCGGCCGATATGGCGACAGGCACGACGGCCGATGGCTTCCCGAAGATCCCGGCGCATGCGTATCACAATGTGAGCGCAGGCTACGAAGTCAAGAAGGGCTGGGAGTTGACAGCCGGCGTCACCAACTTGTTTGACAAGCAGCCGCCGCTGTTCGCATCCGGCACATCGGGCACGCAAGCGCTGGACACCATTCCCGGTTACTACGACGTGATGGGCCGTTCGTTCTTCGTTGGCGCCAAGGTCAAGTTCTGACCCCACGCTTCGATAGCTAGTTAGTTAGATTGAAAACGGCGCCCGAGGGCGCCGTTTCTTTTTGGGGCTGACATTTAGATGGGCGTAAAAAAAGGGGCCTAAGCCCCTTTTTAGTTCGACCAAGGTCGCGCCTCTTAGAAGCTGTAGCTGCCGGTCAGATAGACACGACGCAGCAACACATCAGAATAGCGCGGGTCGTAACCCACTTGGTGACCGGACGAGTCACGCAGCGTCAGTGGTGGCTCGGAGTTGAACAAGTTCTTGACGCCGGCCGTCAATTGGAACGACTTGTTGTAGTTGTAGACGCCTTGCCAATCAAAGGTGAAGTAACGCGGCACACTCAAAGTGACCGCTTCGTTCTTGCCAGTCGCCACATTGCGCACGGTCGAATTTGCCTTGTCGGCATAACCATCACGACCACTCAACGTGAAGGTATTGACGAAAGAACCCGACTCCAGGCTGGCCGTCGCACGATAGATATTGCGTGACGACACGGCCGCGTTTTCACCATATTTGTTCATGTTGTTGGTGAAGTCGTTGTCCGTACCGGGGCGTGTGTACTCCGATTCGATCAGATAGGTACCGGCCAGACCCAAGGTCAGGCGGCCGATATCCAGGTTGGCGCGACCGGTGATGTCCCAGTCAATACCGCTGGTATTCTGCTGCCCAATATTGGTCGACGACTCGATGAAGGCGTAGTAAGCCTGCGGTTCCTGCGACGTCTTGTAGGTCGTAAACAGGTTGCCGTACTTTGCAGGATTGCCGAAGGCCTGGTTCTCAGACACGGCGCTGACCGCATCCTTCAGCTTGACGCTCCAATAGTCGGCCCCAATCCCAAACGCAACATTGGGCTCGAAGCGAATACCGAATGTGCCTCCCTTGGAGGTCTCAGGCTTGAGCTTTTCATTGCCGCCGCTCAGCACACTGTACTGCTCGGTAGTTGCTGGTTTGCAAGCATCGGTACCAGGGAAAGGGCAAGGCTGCTTAGCTGCCGTCACACCAGCCGCAGTCAACGGCTGCGCCAGATCCAGCATCGACGGCACCTTGAAACCGGTGCCGTAAGAACCACGGAACAGCAGTTGCGGCAAAGCCTGGTAGCGTGCCGAGACCTTGTAAGTGCTGGAGCTCATGCTCTCGCCGACGGTCTTGTTCGCCACCGAATCCTTGATGGCATCGGTTTTGTCGTAACGCAAGGCAGCGTTGAATTCCAGATTCTTGATCACCGGGATCTGCAACTCAGCAAACACACCGCCCGACTTGCGCTCAAGATCGTAAGGCGCGACGGCGGCATAGTTGTAAATGTCGCCATTCACGGCCGCTGCCGATGGTGTCTGCGTGTACTTCATATTGCGCAGATCGCCGCCCATGCCCAGGGCCACATCGCCGGCTGGCAATTTGAACAATTCACGCGAAGCGCGGAAGTCAACACCCGTCATGGTGGTTTCGGACTTGCGCACATTGCCGAGGTAAATCGAGTCCTGGATCAAGGCCATCGTCGCAGCCGACTGGTTGCCGGATTCAACGAAGGGATCGAACTTACCGCCGTCGCGCAAGGCCAGGAATTCATTGGTCTTGAAATAGCCGCCGACATAGCGCTCATCGATCGAATTGCGCGACCAGGTCAAGCCGGATTCCATATTCCAGCCGGCCAACTCGGCCTCGGCGCCGATGACGAAATGCTTGGAATCCGTGATCGTTTGCGAGTCACGCGTGCCGAAATCTTGCGCGCGGTAAGCAGCCGTGACCGTGTTGACATTGGCCAATTGAGCCGGCGTCAAATAAGGCTTGATGTAATCGGTGAAATAGCTGGAAGTCTTGCTGATCGCCACTGGCACCGGGTTGGCGGCGATACGCGCCGTCAAGTCAAAACGCGACAAGGCCACATCGCTGAAGAAGCGCAACTGATCGTTGACCTTGAACTGTCCAGTCAGGAACAGCGAGTCACGCTTGTTCTCAGGGAAAATCTCGATCGTTTTGACAAAGTCAAAGGCGCAGAGCTGGGTCACCGATGTCGCAGTGGCCGTATTGCTCAGGCTATAGAAGTTGCCGGCGGCACAGGCGCCCGTTTTCTTCTGGAAGGGGTTGAAGCCATACGAAGGAAAGGCTTTGCCGGTCGCTGGATCAATAGCGCCCTTCAAGAATGTCACCGTCGCATTGGCAGGCACGGCGGACGAACTGGTGCGGTCATAGATGTAGTTCTTGCCATTGAACTCAAACGGCAAATAGGCGGTGCTGCCGAAATCGCGGTCGGTCGCTTTCAGCTGCTTTTGCTCGTCATGGCGATAGGACATCAGGACATTGAAGCGGTCCTTATCGATATCACCGATGCCGTAGGTGGCGCTGACATAGCCTGACTTGCCGCCGCCTTCTGTGGGCACCATTCCGCTGGCGGTGATGTTGCCGCCCTGTTGGTTCTTCTTCAAGACGAAGTTGACCACGCCGGCAATCGCATCCGAGCCGTACAGCGCCGAGGCGCCGTCGGTAAGGATTTCAATGCGGTCAATGGCGCTCATCGGAATGGAATTCAGATTCACTGTGCTGCCCGAACCAGTCGGCGCCACGCGGCGGCCGTTCAGCAGCACCAGGGTGTAGGAAGCCCCAATATCGTGAATGCTGGCGGTCACGATGCCGCCGGAGTTTGAACCCACGGCGATGTCTGCAATCTGGAAACCCTGCATTGCAGGCAGCTTTTGCAACACTTCGGCCACAGACGTCGCACCTGAGCGGGCAATTTCCTTGGCGCTGACGATTTGAACCGGCAGCGAACCTTCACTGGCAATGCGCTTGATACTGGAACCTGTGATCTCGATACGCTCGAGTTGTGCCGGCGGTGCAGTCTGAGCCTGTGCCGACATCGTCATCGCGCCCATCGCGGCGATCACGGCAATGCGAACCGCACTGGCTTTATGAGTTTTTTTCAGAGACATTGTCTATAACCTTGGGGTAGTGGTTTTTACGATCGCTGCCGCCGATGACCCGCCTTTTTCGGGCGAGGCCGGCCAGACCAGCGGCTTTTCGTAATAAAACTTTACCCGCTAGTAGTGCCGAAAGACATGGCGGCATCTCCCCGTGACGGCAATGCAACAACCCCCCCGAGATGAGGGGCAGTTTGCTGTAGGGCAAAACGCCTACCCGAATCGAAGCGAAAGTTCAATCCCTATTTGCTTTCACTTTGAGGCGCCAGGCGTGCAGCAGCGGCTCGGTGTAGCCGCTGGGTTGCTCCAGACCCTTGAAGACCAGATCCAGCGCTGCTTGATAGGCGGCCGAGGGCTCGAAATGGCCGGCCATGGCTTGGTACTGCGCATCCCCGGCGTTTTGCCCGTCCACCACCGCTGCCATGCGCTGAAAGGTCGCGTTGACCTGCGCCGCGCTCACCACACCATGTAGCAGCCAGTTGGCAATATGTTGGCTGGAGATTCTTAGGGTGGCGCGGTCTTCCATCAGACCGATATTGTGAATATCCGGCACCTTGGAGCAGCCGACACCCTGGTCCACCCAGCGCACCACATAGCCCAAGATGCCCTGGGCGTTGTTGTCGAGTTCCTGCTGAACCTCGGCGGCGGACCAATTTGCTTGTGCGACTACCGGAATCTGCAGCAATTTATCCAGAATCGAGTGACGCTCCGCATCTGCATCGATTTGCTCCAGTTCCTTTTGCACCTGCGCCACATTGACCTGGTGGTAGTGCAAAGCATGCAAGGTCGCCGCCGTCGGCGACGGCACCCAGGCGGTGTTGGCGCCGGCCTTGGGGTGGGCAATCTTTTGCTCCAGCATCGCCGCCATCAGGTCGGGCATCGCCCACATGCCCTTGCCAATTTGAGCTCGACCACGCAGGCCGCAGCTGAGGCCCGTCAGCACATTGCTGCGCTCGTAAGCGGCAATCCAGGCGCTGGTCTTCATATCGCCTTTGCGGAACATTGCACCGGCTTGCATGGCGGTGTGCATCTCGTCACCGGTGCGGTCCAGGAAGCCGGTGTTGATGAAGGCGACCCGGCCCGCCGCGGCCGCGATACAGGCCTTCAGATTGACGCTGGTGCGGCGCTCTTCGTCCATGATGCCGAGCTTGACGGCGTTCTCGGCCAGACCCAGCATGGCCTCGACACGGCCGAAGATCTCGGACGCGAACGCGACCTCGGCCGGGCCATGCATCTTGGGCTTGACGATATAGACCGAGCCGGTGCGGCTATTGCCCTTGCGCTGCAGATCGTGGATCGCGATCGTCGTCGTGATGACGGCATCCATGATGCCCTCGGGGATCTCCCGGCCGTCGGCATACAGAATCGCCGGATTGGTCATCAGATGGCCGACATTGCGCACAAACATCAGCGAGCGGCCATGCAGCTTGACCTCGCCACTCGAGGCGCCGGTGTAAATGCGGTCCGGGTTGAGCCGGCGCGAAATGGTTTTGCCGCCCTTGCTAACTTCTTCGGTCAGCGTACCTTTCAAGATGCCCAGCCAATTGCCATAGGCCAAGACCTTATCCTCAGCGTCGACAACGGCGACCGAGTCCTCCAGATCAAGAATCGTCGACAGTGCCGCCTCCAGCACCAGATCGCTGACGCCCGCCAGATCGCTTTGGCCGATTGCGGTTGAGCGGTCGATCTGGATGTCCAGATGCAGGCCGTTATGGCGCAACAGCACCGAGCTGGGCGCTGCCGCCTCGCCTTGGTAACCGACAAACTGGGCCGCATCGGCCAGTCCAGTGACGCGGTCGCCCAAGGACACCTGCAAACGGCCCGCGACCACGCTGTAGCCGGTGGCGTCGCTGTGCGAGCCTTCAGCCAAGGGCGCGGCCTGATCCAACACCTGGCGAGCAAAGGCAATCACCTTGGCGCCGCGCACCGGGTTGTAGCGGCCCGCCTTTTCTGCGCCATCGGTCTCGGCGATCACATCGGTGCCATAGAGCGCGTCATAGAGCGAGCCCCAGCGTGCATTGGCGGCGTTCAAGGCATAGCGGGCATTCAGAATCGGCACCACCAATTGCGGGCCGGCCTGTGTGGCCAACTCGGCGTCGACGTTGGCGGTGCTGATCTGCACCGCACCGGGCGCCGGCACCAGATAGCCGATCTGCTCCAGATGGGCACGGTAGGCCGGCATATCGCTGATCGGCCCTGGGTGGGCGCGGTGCCAGGCATCCAGATCGGCTTGCAGACGATCACGCTCGGCCAGCAAGGCCATATTCTTGGGCGCCAGGTCGCTGACGATGGCGTCAAAGCCGGCCCAGAACGCGGCGCTGGCCACACCGGTGCCGGGCAGCACCTGGTCCTCGATGAAGCTAAAGAGCTCGGTGGCAACTTGCAAACCGTGGATGGTGGTGCGTGCGGTCATGGTGTTGAGCCTCAACAATTGAAATGGAATGCCCTGAATTTATGCCAAAACCGACCCGGCATTCATCGCCTTGGATGCATTGAATACCTGATGAATTTGCATGAATCAAACGGAATGCCCGTTTTTTCACTCGATGCGGCAGCACAATCAACGGCCATGGACCGCCTCAAACAGATCGAATCCTTTGTCTCGGTAGCCACCCGTGGCAGCCTGACCGCCGCCGCGCAAGTCGAGGGCGTGGCGCCAGCGGTGATGGGCAGGCGCATCGACGCGCTGGAATCTCGCCTGGGCGTCAAGCTCTTGCTGCGCACCACCCGGCGCATCAGCCTGACGCATGAGGGCAGCGCCTTCCTGGAAGACTGCCAGCGCCTGCTGGTGGACTTCAACAATGCAGAGGCCAGCGTCAGCGCCGGCGGCGTCAAGGCCAGCGGCCATCTGCGCATCACCGCGCCGGCTGGCTTCGGCCGCCGCCATGTGGCGCCGCTGGTGCCGGAGTTCCTCGCCCAGCACCCCGAGGTCAGCATTTCGCTGAACTTGAGCGACCGCGTGGTTGACATCAGCGGCGAGGGCTTTGACTGTGCGGTGCGCGTCGGCGATTTACCGGACTCCAGCTTGGTCAGTGTCCGGCTGGCCGACAACCGGCGCTTGTGCGTGGCCACGCCCGCCTATCTGAAGCGCGCTGGCACACCGCAACATCCGAGCGAGCTGAGCCGCCACAGCTGCCTGACGCTCAGCTCCGACGCCAGCCAGACCCGCGGCTGGGCCTTTCTCATCAATGGCGAGTTGAGCTTCGCCCGGCCCAACGGCCGGCTCGATTGCAGCGACGGCCAGGTCTTGCACGACTGGTGCTTGGCCGGCTTAGGGCTGGCCTGGCGCAGCACCTGGGAGGTCGAGGCCGACATCCAGGCCGGCCGGCTGGTCGTCGTGCTGGACAGCTTCGCCGCGCCGCCCAACGGCATCTTCGTGCTGATCCCGCAGCGCAAACATCTTCCCTTGCGGGTACGGCTGTGGATGGATTTTCTGAAGCTGAACTACGGCAACGACAACTACTGGTTGAACCGATGATGACGATGAATCTAGAAGCCCTGCTGGCCTATCTGCATATCGCCGCCATCCTGAGCCTGGTGGTTTTCATCAGCAGCCAGGCGGCGCTGTGCCGGGTCGAATGGCTGAATGCGGCCGTGGTGCGGCGTTTGGTCGTTTTGGACAAGATTTATCTGAGCGCCGCCGCGCTGATCCTGGCCAGCGGCCTGGCGCGCACGTTCTGGGGCATCAAGGGCTGGGTCTGGTACATCGGCCAGCCGCTGTGGTGGGCCAAGCTGGGGTTGATGCTGCTGCTCCTGCTACTGTCCATCAAGCCCAGCCTGGCGCTCCGGCGCTGGCTGGTTCAGCTTGAGGCCCAGGGCAGCTTGCCGGCCGAGCGAGAAATCAAGGCAGTGCGGGCGCACATCATGCGCACCGCCCACCTGCTCTTGCTGATCCCCGTGGCCGGCGTGATGCTGGCGCGCGGGCTGGGGACTCTTTAATTTACTTGGCGGCGGCGTCGGCGACGCATTTCTTCTCGAAGCTGGTCTTGGCGGCGCCGGCCAGCTTCTTCTCGGCTGACTTGGCTGAGCAAGCGGCGGCGGCATCGCCGGCCGGGGCGGCAGCGGCCATATCGGGACCACCGTCGACCGTACATTTCTTGACGAAGCTGATCTTGGCTGCGCCGGCCAGTTTCTTCTCGGCCGCCTTGGCATCGCAGGCCGGGTTGCCGGCCACTGCGGCGGCGGCCGGGTGATCGGCATTGCACTTCTTCAAAAAGCTGGTCTTGGCAGCGCCGGCCAGCTTCTTCTCGACGGCCTGCGCGTCGCAAGTGGCGTCGGCCGCTGCGGCGCCGAAAGCAAACATGGCCAAAGCCGCAAAGCTAATCAGTTTCTTCATCTGAGGACTTTCTGAATGAGTGGGGTGGATTGAAAACGGCCTTCTGAGCAATTCAAGCACGCTAACGCGACAGACTCAAGACGGGTTTACATGATGCGGCGCGGGTGGGCCATTGATTCGTGCGCGGCGTGCAAGCGGCGCACCAGCACCTGGATGAAACCACGGTCAAACCGGTGCTGGCACTCCGGGCTGAGCATGCCGATCGATTCGGGCGTGAACGAGATCGTGGTGCAGATCTCGCTGACGATCACGTCGGTGCTGTGCCGGCGCAGATCGGGGTTAGGCGCCAGATAGGCCATCTCGCCGACCGAGGTGCCCTGGCCCAGCGTGGCGACTGATGTGCCGTCACGGAACACCTCGACCGCGCCTTGCGCAATGATGTGAAAGGTATTGCCCTCCTGGCCGCGCTTGTACAGCGCATGCTCGGGCGGGAAGCGCCGCCAGCGGCCGCGGTGCACCACCTCCCACAGTTCCACATCGCCAAATTCGGCAAAAAACTCCAGCTCGCGCAGCATATTGAAGCGCTCGGAGTCCTTCACCTCATAGAGCCTGGCCAGCGGCACCAATTGCTTGGAGACCAGCTCCGACAGCGCGCGCCCGAACGCCTCCCAGTCCGCATAGCGCTCGGCCGGGTGTTTGGCTAGCGCCTTCAGGATCACCGCGTCCAGCTCGGCCGTGACGCCGCCACGCAGGCCCACCAGCGAGGGCGGTGCCTGGTGATAGATCTGGTGCATCAAGGCCATCTGGCTGGGCGCGTCAAACGGCGGCCGCCCGGCCACCAGGTGATAAAGCACGGCACCCAGCGCATAGACATCGGCCCGGCAATCGACGTCGCCGCCCTCGATCTGCTCAGGCGGCATATAGGCCAAGGAGCCGACCCGGTGCACCTGGGTGGAGTCGGAATGCAGATTCAGCGCGCTGCCGAAATCGCTGACCTTGACGTCGGTGACCTGGCCTTGCGCGTCCAGCACCGCCAGCAGATTGGCCGGTTTGACATCGCGGTGGATCAGGCCTTGGCGGAACACATAGCTCAAGGCCATTGCACACTTGAAACCCAACTCGACGATTTGGTCCAGCGGCAGTAGGCGGTCGCTGCGGCAAAAATGTTTGAGCGTCACGCCGGGCACAAACTCCATCACCAGATAGGGTGCATCCTGATCCGGCACAGCGTCGAGGATTTGCACCACATTGGGATGCTGGAGCCGCCCGGCCAAAGCGGCCTCGGCGGCATAGAAGTGAAAACTGTAGTCGCCCTGCTGGCCGGCCCGGCTTTGCGTGGCCCAGGAGCGCATGCGTTTGATCGCCACCTCGGCCTTGCGGAACTCATCGAAAGCCAGAAACACATCGCTGGTCGCGCCCTCGCCCAAGCGGCGCAGAACCTTGTACTTGCCGATATAGACCGGCAAGTCGACATTCGCTACTACGGGGAGATCGGAGTCCGGGGACATGACAACCATCATACGCAAGGCGGGCCCGTAGAATCTCGCCATGATCCAAGCCAAGCAAGAACTGCTCGCCGCCCTGGGCGATGCCATCCAGGAACTCAGCCCCGGCTCCGCGCTGCCGGCTGCCTTTGAATCGCCCAAGCAGGCCAGCCACGGCGACTTCGCCTGCACGGCCGCCATGCAACTGGCAAAGCCGCTTAAAAAGAACCCGCGTGAGCTGGCGCAGGCGCTGATTGACGCGCTGCAGGCCAAGCCGGCCTTTCAAAAATGGGTCGCGGCGCTGGAAATTGCCGGGCCAGGCTTCATCAATATCCGCCTGCTCGATGCCGCCAAGCAGGCCGTCGTCGCCGAGGTCTTGAGCGCGGCCGAGGCCTTCGGCCAGCAGCCGGCCAACGAGCGCCATGTGATGGTCGAGTTCGTCTCGGCCAACCCGACCGGTCCCTTGCATGTGGGCCATGCCCGCCAGGCCGCCTTGGGCGACGCACTGTGCAGTCTGTTCAAGACCCAAGGCTCCCAAGTCACCCGCGAGTTCTATTACAACGACGCCGGCGTGCAGATCGCCACGCTGGCCAATTCAACCCAATGCCGCTTGAAGGGCATCAAACCCGGCGACGCGGGCTGGCCCGAATCGGCCTACAACGGCGACTACATCCAGGACATCGCCAACGCCTTCCTGGCCAAGCAAACCGTGGTCGCCGATGACCGCCAATTCACCGCCTCGGGCGATATTGAGGACCTGGACAGCATCCGCCAGTTCGCCGTCGCCTATCTGCGCCACGAGCAGGATCTGGATTTGCAGGCCTTCGGGCTCAAGTTCGACAGCTATTTTCTCGAGTCCAGCCTCTACAGCAGCGGCCGCGTCGACGACACCATCGCCAAGCTGAACGCCAGCGGCAAGACTTTCGAAGAAGGCGGCGCTTTGTGGCTGCGCACCACCGACTACGGCGACGACAAAGACCGCGTGATGCGCAAGAGCGAAGGTGGCTACACCTACTTCGTGCCCGACGTCGCCTATCACATCGACAAGTTCCAGCGCGGCTACAGCAAGTGCATCAATATCCAGGGCACTGACCACCACGGCACGATTGCCCGCGTGCGCGGCGGCCTGCAGGCGGCCAATGTGGGCATCCCGCTGGGCTTCCCTGACTACATCTTGCACAAGATGGTGACGGTGATGAAGGGCGGCCAAGAGGTCAAGATCTCCAAGCGCGCCGGCAGCTATGTAACGCTGCGTGACCTGGTCGACTGGACCAGCCGCGACGCGGTGCGTTTCTTCCTGATCGGCCGCAAGGCGGACACCGAATTCACCTTCGACGTCGATCTGGCCTTGAAGCAGAACGACGAAAACCCGGTCTTCTATGTGCAGTACGCCCACGCGCGAATCTGCTCGGTGCTGCGCAACTGGGTCGCGCGTGGCGGCGATGAAGCGACGCTGAACCAGGCGGACCTGAGCCTGCTGAGCGCACCGACCGAGGCCGCTCTGATGCTCAAGCTGGCCGATTACCCGCGCATGTTGACCAGCGCTGCCGAATCGCTGGCGCCGCATGATGTGGCTTTCTATCTGCGCGACCTGGCCGCCTGCTATCACAGCTACTATGCCGCCGAGCGGGTGCTGGACCAGACGCCGGCGCTGAGCCAGGCGCGGGCCGCCCTGCTGGCCGCCACCCGTCAGGTGATTGCCAACGCTTTGGCCGTGCTGGGCGTTACAGCACCTACCATCATGAATCGTGAAGCGATCGAGGAAAGCGCATGAGCCAAAGCAGCGGTAGCAGCAGCAGTAAAAAACAACAGCAGCGCGGCGGCTTTGTGCTGGGCCTGATCGTCGGCGTTTTGCTGGGGCTGGCGGTGGCGCTGGGCGTGGCGCTTTACATCACCAAGGTGCCGATTCCCTTCATCAACAAGGTGCCGCTGCGAACGGCCGAGCAGGATGTTGAAGAAGCCGCGCGCAACAAGAACTGGGACCCGAACGCGCCGCTGGCCGGCAAGGCCGGCGCCAAGGTGGCCAGTGGTGTGGTGAGCGCCGCGCCCGCCGCCGCACCCGCCGTAGAGCCGACAGCTGCCCCGGCACCGGTGAGCGCCGCCCCCGCGGTGCCCGCCAGTGCGCCGGCCCAGAAAGTGGCAGAAAAAGCTGCTGAAAAGGCAGCGGACAAGCCGCAAGACAAGGCCGCCGAGAAAGCCGCCGACAAAAAGCTCGACGCCAAAGCCGCGGCAGCCGCTGCGGCGAACACCGCCGAGCCCTTTATTTACTTCGTCCAGGCCGGTGCCTTCGTCAAGACCGAAGACGCCGAGCAGCAACGCGCTCGTCTGGCCATGCTGGGCTTCAGCGCCAAGGTGCTGGAGCGCGAGCAGTCCGGCCGCACGGTGATGCGCGTGCGCATAGGCCCGCTGGAGAACCGCGACGAGGCCGAGGAGCTGCAACGCAAGGTTGAGGCCGCCGGCATCGAAGCCAATCTGGTGCGCGTGCAACGCTGATCGCTCAGCATTGCACGCTCTACTCCAAGCCATTTTTACCCCGCCCCTAGGATTTTCATGATGATGAAGCGTCGCGATTTCTCCGCAATTTTCAGCCTCAGCGCCATTGGCATGATCGGCGCCGCCGGCTTTCCGACTGCCGCCTTGGCCCAAGGCGGCCCGATCGAAGGCCGGCAATTCCAAAGGCTGGGGCAGCCCTTGGCGGTGGCGCCGGGCAAGGTCGAGGTGGTCGAGTTCTTCTGGTACGGCTGCCCGCATTGCTTCGCCTTTGAGCCCGTCGTCGAGGCTTGGTCCAAGCAGCTACCCGCCGATGTGGCGTTCCGCCGGGTTCACGTTGGTTTTCGCGCCAATATCAAGCTGCACCAGCGCTTGTTCTTTGCACTCGAAAGCATGGGCAAGGAAGAAGAGCTGCGGCCGCGCATCTTCAACGCCTTCCACGTTGAACGCCTGAATCTCGACGATGAGAAGTCCATCCTCGAGTTGGCCGCCCGCATGGGGCTGGACATGGCCAAATTCACCGCCGCCTTCAACTCCTTCGGCGTCCAAACCAAGAGCGCGCAAGCCAGCAAGCTGTCGGAGAGCTACCGCATTGACGGGGTGCCGGCGCTCGGTATTGGCGGCAAGTTCCTGACCTCGCCCGCCATGGCCGGCGTGCAAGGGCAAAGCGAGGTGCAGCATGGCCAGCAAGCGGTGGCAGTGGCCGACTACTTGATCAAGCTCGCACGCAACAAGGCCTAAGCCAATCATCATGACGCAGATACAACGCCGCCACTTCAACACCGGCCTCATCGCCGTGGCTGTAGCCAGCTTGCCCAGCCTGAGCCAGGCGCAAGCCCCCGCACAAGCGCAGCCCATCGAGGGCAAACAATTCCTGCGCCTGAGCCAGCCGCTGGCTGCCGGCGCCGGCGGCAAGATCGAGGTGTTCGAGTTCTTCCTCTACACCTGCCCGCATTGCTTTGCCTTCGATCCTCTCGTCAGCGCCTGGAGCAAGCAATTGCCCGCCGACGTGCAGCTGCGCCAGATTCATGTCGGCATAGGCGCCATGCACAAGCTGCATCAGCGCCTGTTTTATGCGCTGGAGAGCCTGGGCCGCCTGGGTGATCTGCACACGCAGGTTTTCAATGCCCTGCAAGTTGAGCGCCTGGATCTGAGCAGCGAGAAGGCCATCACCGCCTGGGCCGTCAGCAAGGGCCTGGACGCCAGCAAGTTCAGCGCCGCCTTCAATTCCTTCGGCGCACAGGCCCGCCTGGGCCAATCGACCAAGCTGGCCGAAGCCTATCGCGCCGACGGCGTGCCGGCCTTGGGCGTCGGCGGGCGCTTTTTGACCTCGCCCAGCATGGCCGGCGGCATGCCGCAGGCCTTGGCCGTTACCGACCATCTGATCAAGCTGGCCCGCAGCAAGGGCTAGCGCAGGCCACCAGGCGCAGGCAGCCGCTGCCGGCGGGCTAGAATGAACTGCAAGAATTGTGCCGCCACCCAGATGATGCCTATCCCTAAGCCTGCCCTTCGACGCAACGTCGCCTTTTTGCCGCCCAAGCTGCTCGGCCTTGCCTTGGGCGTCGCTGGCTTGCTGCTGCTGGCCGCGGGGCCGGCACGGGCCGAAAAGGCCGATCGCCTGATGCCGCTGAACATCGTCTCCGAGAAGGGTGGCAGTGTTGACGTCGCCAATCAACGGACCGAGTTCCTCGGCGATGTGGTGTTGAGCCGAGGCAGCCTGCTGTTGCGGGCCGAGCGCATCGACCTGCGCGAAACCGGTGACGGCTATTACCAGGCCAATGCCAGTGGCAAAACCGGCAAGCAGGTCAGCTTCCGCCAGGCTCGCGACGTGCCGGGCGAAGCGATCGAAGGCTATGCCGATGCGCTCGAATATGACACCCGCAGCGACTCGGTGCGCTTTTTGGGCAATGCGGTGGTGCGTCGCACCCAGGGCAACCGGGTCGCCGACGAGGTGACCGGCGCCGTCATCGTCTACAACAACCGCAGCGAAGTGTTCACCGCGGAAGGCGGCAACGCCTCGCCGCACCCGACCGGCCGGGTGCGGGTGGTGCTGATGCCGCGCGGTGCGGCTGCCGCCGCCGATGCGGCGGCGTCGGCGGCGTCGGCGGCGTCGGCTGTAGCGACGCCTCCGGGCGTGCCGCTGCAGCCCAGCCTGACGCTGCCGCAGCCCAAGCCGCTATGAGCGCCGCGCCAGCAGCCCCGCACGCGCACAGCCCCGTCGCCGCCCTTGAGTCCGGGCCGCGCAGCCGTTTAGAGGCCGAGGGTCTGGCCAAGAGTTATGGCGTGCGCCGCGTCGTCACCAATGTTCATGTCGGCGTCAATAGCGGTGAAGTGGTCGGCCTGCTGGGCCCCAATGGTGCCGGCAAGACCACCAGCTTTTACATGATCGTTGGCCTGGTGCGCGCCGATGCGGGCGAGATCCGCATCGACGGCCAGGCGGTGCAGCACCTGCCCATTCACCAGCGCGCGCGCCTGGGCCTGAGCTATTTGCCGCAAGAAGCTTCGATCTTCCGCAAGCTGACGACCGAAGAAAACATCCGCGCGGTGCTGGAGTTGCAGCTCGGGCCGGATGGCCAAGCCCTCGCGCCCGCGCGCATTGAGGAATTGCTGGAGAGCCTGCTGCACGATCTCAGCATCGAGAAGCTGCGCGACAGCCCGGCACCTGCCTTGTCGGGCGGCGAGCGACGGCGGGTCGAGATTGCCCGCGCGCTGGCCACCCAGCCGCGCTTCATCCTGCTGGACGAGCCCTTTGCCGGCGTCGACCCGATCGCGGTGCTGGAGATCCAGCGCATCATCGGCTTCCTGAAAGCGCGTGGCATCGGCGTTTTGATCACCGACCACAATGTGCGCGAAACGCTGGGCATTTGTGACCGCGCCTACATCATCAGCGAGGGCTCGGTGCTGGCCGAGGGCACGCCGGCCGAGATCGTCGAGAACGCCGATGTGCGCAAGGTCTATCTCGGCGAAAACTTCCGCATGTAGTGTGATGAAGCCCTCTCTGCAGCTACGGCTGAGTCAGCACCTCTCTTTAACGCCGCAGCTGCAGCAGTCGATCCGGCTCTTGCAGCTCTCCACCTTGGAGCTGAACCAAGAGGTAGAGCAGATGCTGGCGCAGAACCCGCTGCTGGAGACCGAGGAGGACTTCAGCGTTGCCGCGCCCGAGCTGGCCGAGCTGCGCGCCAATCTCAGCGAGGCGACTGCCGCCGAGGACAGCGGCGCCGATGCCGAGTTGGGCGGCGGCAGCGAGACGACGGCCGAGTTGCAGGCGGATGACTTCGGCGCGCCGGAGCGCGAGGACTGGGAAAACGGCACCGAGCGAGATGATTTCGACGGCATCCGCGAGCTGCCCACCAACAAGCCTGGCAGCGCCAATGCTGGCGACGACGACGGTGAGCATGCCGACCAATCGAATGGCGAAATCAGCCTGCAGGAACACCTGACGCAACAAATGGCCGGCATGGGGCTGTCGGCGACCGACCGCATGGCCCTGCATGTGTTGATCGAATCGCTGAACGAAGACGGTTATCTGGAAGACTGTCTGGATGAGATTGCCGAGGCCTTGACCGAAGATGCGGAGGAGCGCGAGGACCTGCTCGACCATTTGCGCATCGCCTTGAAATGGCTGAAAAACATGACGCCCACCGGCGTCGGCGCCAAGGATTTGGCCGAATGCCTGGAGCTGCAATTGCGCGCCCTGCCGCGCAGCGCCGCGCAGATGATCGCCATCATGATTTGCCAGAAGTATCTGGAGCTGCTGGCCCGGCGCGACAGCAAGAAGCTGATGGCCTTGACCGGCGCCGATGATGAGCTGTTGCGCGAAGCGCAGGCCTTGATCGTGTCGCTGGAGCCCAAGCCGGGGCGTGCGTTCGCGCGCGGCATGGCCGCGGCGGTGATCCCGGACGTGATCGTGCGCAAGGTCGGACGCGAGCTGCGCGTCATCATCAACCCCGAGGTGGCGCCCAAGCTGCGCATCAATGAGCTGTATGCGAATGCGCTGAGGCAGACGCGCGGCGGCATTACCAACAGCCCGCTCGGCGGCCAGTTGCAGGAAGCGCGCTGGTTCATCAAGAACATCCAGCAGCGCTTCGACACGATTTTGCGCGTCTCTCAGGCCATCGTGGAGCGCCAAAAAGCCTTCTTCACGCATGGCGCTTTGGCGATGAAGCCGCTGGTGCTGCGCGAAATTGCCGATGAGCTGGGCCTGCATGAGTCGACGATTTCGCGCGTCACCACGGCCAAATACATGGCGACCGTGTTCGGCACCTTCGAGCTGAAGTACTTCTTCGGTTCGGGCTTGAGCACCGAGGCCGGCGGCAATGCCTCGAGCACCGCCGTGCGGGCGCTGATCAAGCAATTCATCGACGCCGAGAACCCGGCCAAGCCGCTGTCCGACAGCGCGCTGGCCAGCATGCTGGAGGAGCAAGGCATCCAGGTCGCTCGCCGCACCGTCGCCAAGTACCGCGAAGGCATGAAGATCGGCACGACGACGATGCGGCGGGTCAACTAAAACAAATAGGTAACGCCGGCGAAACCGCTCACCGATGAGCTTTGCTGCACCAGCGGGCTTCGTTTGGCTTCGCTGAGCAATTGCCCCGCCGTCAGCCCGAACGAGACCCCCAGCCGCTGGCTGTAGCTATAGGTCAGCGCCAGATTGGCGCGCGCATCGCGCCCGCCCGCCTTGGGGCTGTAGCGCGCCAGGCCACTGCGCCCGGCCTGCGCCTGAGTCACGCCAAAATAGCTCTGCATATAGTCCTCGTTGACCCAGCTCGCCGCGACGCCGACGCCCAGCATCCAGCTGGGCGAGACGGGGTAGGCGTAGCTCAGGCCCAGGTCGGCAACCAGGCCGTTTTTCTGATCACCGGAGCCATAGCGCAGCGAGCTGGTGGCTTGCAGACCCCGTGCGATTTCATAGTTGAAGAACAAGCCCAGCTCGGGCCTGACCTTGATGTCACCCAGGCCGGCCAGATGGTCGTCAGCGTCTTCTTTGCGGCCGATGTCGACCGTCAAACGGGCGCCGAACTGGGCCGGGCCGCTGCCGCCGAAATTGACGCCTATGCCATTGCCGGTGCCTGCAAATAATCCATTACTCCAGCGGTATTCGAGCAAGGGAAGCGGGCGCAGGCCGGCGTCCTTGGCGCCCATGTACTTGGGCAGATAGGCCAGCCCCATGCCGACCGAGCCGCCGCTTTCGGCGGTTTTGACGCCGTACAGGCGCACGGCATCGAAGGCCTGTGCGCGCGCGTCGCTGACCAGACTCAGAGACGCGATGCAGGCCAGCGCGGTGATCAGGGAGACCAGGGCCAGGCGGCCCGGCTTGAATTTGCTTGTTGCTTGCTGAAGTTGCTTCATGTCGATACCAAAAAGTAGGAAAAGGGAGTGCGGGGGACGGGAGCCAGCCCGAAATGGGCGCGGCATGAATTTCACTATACACTGACCGAACCGTTCAGTCAGTGACAAGCGCCGACTTATTGCTGAGGCTGCCGGTTTTTGCTGAACTTACAATTTATCGACCCCTCGCTACCCACCGACCACCGATGCCACAAAGCCATGGGACCTGCCCGCCATCCACCGCCCCAGCCTTGCGCGAAGGCCTGAGCGCCGCCAAGCGGGAGCAAATCCTGCAGGGCGCGATGCGCGTCTTCACCAGCGAAGGCTTCGGCGGCGCCAGCATGGAGCAGGTCGCCAAACACAGCGGCGTCTCCAAGGGCACGCTCTACAACTACTTCGACAGCAAACAGGCGCTGTTCGCCGTGCTGATTGAGCTGGAATGCGACAAGCTGCGCGGCCTGGTGTTCTCGCTTGACGGGGTGCGAGCGGCGCCCGAGGCCGTACTGATGCAGGTCGGCCTCGCCTTTATGCAGTCAACCTTGCGCCCGCATGAAATGGCGATGGCACGCACCGTGCTGGCCGAGAGCCACAAGTTCCCCGAGCTGGGCCGTGCGTTCGAGTCCGCCGGCCCCGAGCTGGGCGCCCTCTCTTTGGGCCGTTACTTGCGCGGCTTGGCCGACCAGGGTCTGCTGAAGATTGACGACGAGCTGCTCGCCGCCCACCAATTCATCGGGCTGTGCGATGCTGGCATGAGCCGGCGCGCACATTTGCAGATCGAGCAGCCGAGCGAGCAGCAAATCAGCGCGACGGTGGCCGCTGCGGTGCGGCTCTTTCTCAAAGGCTATGCCGGCTGAGGTCGGCACCAGACTGCGTCAATCAACCCACTTGGAGCAAATCCATGGCCCAGCGAAACCGTCTTGCAATGCTTGCCCTCATCGGAGGCCTATGTATGAGCCTGGCTGCATGCGTCAGCATACCGAGCCCGGGCAGCGTCGGCCCTGGCATGAGCAGTGCCGCCGTGCTGGCCCAATATGGCCAACCCGTACAGATCTGGCCCGATCTGGACGGCAAGGGCGGCAAAACCTTGGAATATTCGCAGCAGCCGATGGGCAAGAGTGCCTGGATGATTCGGATCGACGCCGGAGGCAGGGTTTCCAGCATCGAAGACACGCTGCAGCCAGCCGCGCGTGCTCGCGTTCAGCCGGGCTGGACGCCCGATCAGGTCAGCCGCCTGCTGGGCCGGGAGCGCAGCCGCATGACGTTCAGATTCAGCGGCGAAGAGGTGTGGGACTGGACCGTACCCGATGAAATGATGGGTCAGCGCCAGCGCTTCAATGTGCACTTCAAGGACGGCGTCGTGCTGCGCACCACCCACAGCATGATCTTCGATGACGACCGTATGTTCCCCATGCGCTAAGGCCTGCGGCCCGGGGCCTTATTTGGGGTAAAGCAGCAGCTGCGTGCAGCGAAACAGCGCCAGCGTCTTGCCGGTGTCGCGGTGCGTCACCACCGCGTCCCAAACTTGCGTCGTGCGGCCCAGATGCACCGGGCGGGCCTTGCACTCGATCACGCCGTCGCGGGCCGTGCGCAGATGGTTGGACTTCAGCTCGATGGTCGTGAAGCCATTGGCGCCGGCCGGCAGATTGGCGATGCAGCCATAGCCGGCGCAGGTATCGGCCAGGCTGACGATGCTGCCGGCATGCAAATAGCCATTCGGCGCCATCACGACCGGGCGCACCGGCAGTTCGGCATGCACCTCCTCGGGGCTGGCTTGCAAAATCACGATGCCCAGCAAGCCGGGCAAGCCGGCGGCGCCGAACTGGGTCAATTGGTCAGAGGTGAGCATGAGGTCCTGGGTTTGAAATGTGACGGGCAGTTTAGGCCGTTCGTCATCGCTGCTGCCGATGCTGGGACAATAGGCCCATGGCCGCCAAAGAATCCCCCAAAACCTCTCTACAACTTTTCCTCTCCTGCGCCTCCGGCGTGGAGCGCTTGCTGGACGAAGAAGTCCGCCTGATCCTGCCCAAGACGCATATCGAGGTCTTGCGCGGCGGCATCGCGCTGAAGAGCGATCTCGAGGGCGTGATGAAGCTCAACCTCGAATGCCGGCTGGCCCAGCGCGTGATGATCGAGTTGGCCTCGGGCGGCTACCGCCATGAGGACGATATCTATGCACTTGCACGCACCATTGACTGGACCGAGTGGATCACGCCGGCCGAGACGATCCGGGTGGACACCGTGGCGCGCCACTCGCCGCTGCGCAGCCTCAACTTCGCCACGCTGCGCGTCAAGGACGCGATCTGCGATGTGTTGCGCGACGCCACCGGCGAGCGCCCCAGCGTCGACACCCGCTTCCCCGACCTGCCCATCATCCTGCACCTGAGCGAGCTGGACGCGACGCTCTATGTCGACACATCGGGCGAGCCGCTGTTCAAGCGCGGTTGGCGTGAGGACAAGGGCGACGCGCCGCTGAAAGAAACGCTGGCCGCCGCGATGCTGGCCGCCGCAGGCTGGAAGGGCACGCCCGAGACCGGCGGCGCCCTGCATGACCCCTGCTGTGGCTCGGGCACGATCGCGGTCGAGGCGGCGCAAATTGCCTGCGGCATGGCGGCCGGCATGCAGCGCCGTTTTTCATTCGAGAAGCAATTGCCGTTTGTGCCCTTGCGCGGCCGCTGGCAGGCGATCAAACAGGCCGCCAAGGACCGCGAACATGCGCCGGCCGTGCCTATCTTTTGCAGCGATGTGGCCTTCCGCATGGTGGACTTTGCGCGCCGCAATGCCGAGCGCGCTGGCGTCGCCCAGTACATCCAGTTCAACGGCGGAGACGCGCTGGAGCGCCCCGCGCCCGAGCTGCCGGAGGGCATGCCCGGCACCATCATGATGAACCCGCCCTATGGCGAGCGGATCGAGGTACGCGGCAAGGCGGCTCATTACCGTGACGCAGGGGGCTCCGAAGCACGCGATGCCGGCGACGACTTCTTCCCGCGCCTGGCCTCGCATTGGAAGCGCGCCTACACAAACAACCCGGCCGGCTGGACCGCCTGGCTGCTCTGCCCGGATATGAAGTTACCTCAGCAGATGCGGCTGAAGGAATCGCGCCGCTTCCCGATGTGGAATGGCCCGATCGAATGCCGGCTGTTCCGCTTCGACCTGGTGGCCGGCTCGGCGCGTACACCCAAGCCAGGCGCCGAGCCGTCTGAAGTCTAGACTTCCTGCAGGGACAACCAGCCGAGCACGGCCAACGGCGCGGTGTCGGCGCGCAGGATGCGGGGGCCGAGCTGGGCGGCCTGAAAGCCACGGCCGCGCGCCGCCTGCTCCTCGGCCGGGCTGAGCCCGCCCTCGGGGCCACTCAGGACCAGGGTTTGCTTGGCGACAACGGCGTTCAACGAGGTCAAGGGCTGAGCGGCGGTCGGACTGAGCAGCCAGCGGCGTTGTTCAAGCGTGGGCTGGGCCAGCTCGGCCAGCCAGGCCGCCAAGCTCTTCACCGGGGCGATCCTGGGCACCTTGGTGCGGCCGCTTTGCTCGCAAGCGGCAATGGCCACGCCGGTCCAATGAGCGGCCTTCTTGTCGGCCCGCTCACCGCTGAGCCGCAGCACCGAGCGCTCGCTCATCAAGGGCTGAATGCAGGCCACGCCGAGTTCGGTGGCCTTCTCGACCAGGCCGTCCATGCGGTCATTGGCCGGCATCACCACGGCCAGGGTCACGTCCTGCGCCAACTCACGCTGCACCAGATGGCGCGCCTGCAGATGCACGCGCACCTCGCTGCGGCCCATCGCCAGCACTTCGGCCTGCCATTCATGGCCGGAGCCGTCGAACAGAGTCAGCGGGCTGCCCGGCTGCAGGCGCAGCACCTGCACATGGCGCGCCGGGCGGCCGAGGGCGGCAAAAGCAAATCAGTGCCGCTGAGCTCGGGGGCGCTCAGTGGGCTATCGACAAAAAAACGCGGGGGCATGGCTGGCAGCTTGAATCGCAAAAGCGCTCAGTGTGCCAGCAAGTTCATGCGCATCAAGCACATCAGGTGGATCGGATGATGGACATGGCACGCCGCACCTGATCGGCCACCACCGGACCCTGCGCTTGCTGGACCTCGGCCACGAAGCGCTGCCCCAAGATACGCAGAGCCGCCAGGTCGCCGCAGCGTTCCACCTCCAGCACCATGCGGTAGCCCTTCATCAGACCCAGATACTGCTTGGCATGGCGAGTCAGAAAGCCGTAGAGCTGCTCGTAGTCCAGCGGCGAGAGATCGTCCGGTGCACTTGCGCCGGCGTCCGGGCCTGCGTTGGCGTCGGCAATCAAGCCCTGCGCCAGCAGATAGTCGATGTCGGCCGCCACCGTGCCCTGCACCAGACTCAGCCATTGCGCCGCGGTCTTGCCGCCATCAATCATCAGCAATAGATTGCGCACGCTGCGCGACATGGCCAAGCCGCGCGCCTTGATTTCGGCACGCCCCGCCTCGGTCTTGAGGTAAGCCCGGTCCAGCATTGTTGTCACCCCCTGCAGCACATGGTGGACTCTAAATGGGACTGGGCTTGTGCGCGCGTTGGTTCAGCGCACGCGGACTCAGGTCTTGTCGCGTAATTCACGCCGCAAGATCTTGCCGACCGGCGTCTTGGGCAACTCATCGCGGAACTCGACCACCTTGGGCCGCTTGTAGCCGGTCAAATTCGCCTCGCAATAGGCGCGCACATCGGCCTCGGTGACCGGCCAGACCGCGGGGTCCTTGCGCACAATCACCACCTTGACCGCCTCGCCGGCCTTGGCGTCGGCGATGCCGACCGACGCGCATTCCAGCACACCCTCCATCTGCGTCAACACATCCTCGATCTCGTTCGGGTAGACATTGAAGCCGCTGACCAGAATCATGTCTTTCTTGCGGTCCACGATGCGGAAGAAGCCGCGCTCGTCCATGGTGCCCACGTCGCCGGTGCGGAAGAAACCATCGGCCGTCATCACCTGCGCGGTCTCATCGGGCCGCTGCCAGTAGCCCGCCATCACCTGGGGCCCGCGGATAGCGATCTCGCCCCGCTCACCATTGGCCACCGGCTGACCCAGATCATCCAGCAGCAAGATCTCGGTGCTGGGCATGGGCAGGCCGATCGAGCCGGTGTAGGCAAGGCTGTCGGTCGGATTGCAACTGGCGATCGGCGAGGTCTCGCTGAGGCCGTAGCCTTCGCAGATCGGGCAACCGGTCTTT
Source organism: Roseateles sp. (assembly GCA_018780415.1). Taxonomy (GTDB): domain Bacteria; phylum Pseudomonadota; class Gammaproteobacteria; order Burkholderiales; family Burkholderiaceae_C; genus Paucibacter_A. Next base: position 107,621 of record JADMJQ010000031.1, read on the forward strand.
TCCAGCCAGAGCTTGGCCGTGGCCTGCTGCACCGCCATGCCGCCGCCTACCGCGATCACCAAGCCGCTCCAATCCACCGTATTGAAATCCTTGTGGTTGGCCATGGCCATGAACAAGGTGTTGACCGCCGGCAGGCTGTGAAACCTATGCTTGGCCAACTCCTTGAAGGTGCCCGGGATGTCGCGCGGATTGGGGATCAAGACATTGCAGCCGCCCACATGCATGGACAACATCATGTTCGTCGTGAAACCGAAAATGTGATACAGCGGCAGCGCGCAGATGCTGACCAACTGCTCGCCGGCCGGGATCTTCTTGAGTGCCGGCTGATACCAAGCCTCGGCCTGCATCACATTGGCGACCAGATTGCGATGCAAAAGCACGGCGCCTTTGGACACGCCGGTGGTGCCGCCGGTGTACTGCAGCACCGCGATGTCGTTGGGGCCAACGGTGGGCGCCTTGTAGCTGAGCGCGCGGCCGCGCGTCACCGCATCATTGAAATTCACCGCGCCGGGCAACTCGAAGGCCGGCACCAATTTTTTAACCTTGCGCACCACATAGTTGACGAGCAGCCCCTTGGGGAAGCCCAACATATCGCCCATGGACGCCAGCACGATATGCTTGGTCGGCACCTGCTTGAGCACTTGTTGCAGGGTGATCGCAAAGTTCTCCAGGATCACGATCGCCTTGGCGCCGGAGTCCTTCAGCTGGTGCTCCAGCTCACGCGGCGTGTACAGCGGGTTGACGTTGACGACCACACAGCCGGCCCGCAGCACGGCGGCGACAGCGACCGGGTACTGCATCACATTGGGCATCATCAAGGCGACGCGGTCGCCCTTCTCCAGCCCCAGGCTTTGCAAATAGGCGGCCAGCGCGCGGGAACTTTCATCCAGCTGGGCGAACGGGATCTGCCGGCCCATCATCTTGTACGCCGGCTGCTGCGGGAATTTCTTGAACGCCGAGTTCATCAGCTCCACCAGCGACGGG
>JADMJQ010000083.1 GCA_018780415.1 Roseateles sp.
CTGCGCTCCGTCCGCCTAGCCTGACGGCCGCTCGCTACAAAAGTTCTCAGCCTCTGTGGTCACTCGCGGGTCACTTAGAGGGGCGGCTTGGCGGACAGCGTCACTTGCACCGATAAAATCGGCGCAAACCTGCCACTTAGACGCCGCCGCACAGCGGCCGCCCCCACCCGATGTCCCATTCTCCCGACGACGCCACCAAGCCCGCTCCCGGCAATAACTTCCTGCGCAGCATCATCGAGCGCGACTTGGCACAGACCGGGCAGCCCGAGCGTCATTTCGCCGGCACACCCGGCGACGCCGCCCACCATGCGGCTGGCCCGCTGGACGCCGCCAAGATCCGCACCCGCTTTCCGCCCGAGCCGAACGGCTATCTGCACATCGGGCATGCCAAGAGCATCTGCCTGAACTTCGGCCTGGCACGCGACTACGGCGGCATCTGCCATCTGCGCTTCGACGACACCAATCCGGAGAAGGAAGAGCAGGAATATGTCGACGCAATCCAGGAGATGGTGGCCTGGCTGGGCTGGGATTGGCAGGCGGCCGGAACATCGCACCTGTTCTTTGCCAGCAATTATTTCGACTTCATGTACCGCGCCGCCGAGTATCTGGTGACGGCCGGCCTGGCCTATGTGGACGAGCAGACGCCGGACGAGATGCGCACCAACCGGGGTGACTTCGGCCGACCCGGCGTCGACAGCCCGTTCCGCACCCGCAGCCCGGCCGACAACCTGGCCCGCTTGCAGGAGATGCGTGATGGCAAGCACCCTGACGGCGCGATGGTGCTGCGCGCCAAGATCGATATGGCTTCGCCTAACATCAATCTTCGCGACCCGGCGCTCTACCGCATTCGCCGCGCCACCCACCACAACACCGGTGACCGCTGGTGCATCTACCCGATGTACACCTTCGCGCACCCGATCGAGGACGCGCTGGAGCGCATCACGCACAGCCTGTGCACGCTGGAGTTCGAGGACCAGCGTCCGTTCTACGACTGGCTGCTCGGCCATCTCGCCGAGGGCGGGCTGCTGGCCCATCCGCTGCCCAAGCAGTATGAGTTCGGTCGCCTCAATCTGACCTATGTCGTCACCTCCAAGCGCAAGCTGCGTCAGCTGGTCGACGAGGGCCATGTGGACGGCTGGGACGACCCGCGCCTGCCGACCCTGGTGGGCATGCGCCGGCGTGGCTACACACCGGCCAGCATCCGCAATATGGTCGAGGCCACCGGCGTGACCAAGAGCAATGCCTGGCTCGATTACTCGGTGCTGGACGGCTGCCTGCGCACCGACCTGGAAGGCAAGGCGGCGCGCGCCTGCGCGGTGCTGGACCCGCTCAAATTGAAGTTGACGAACTGGGTAGAACTGTTCGGCAGCAGCACGCATGTGGAGAGCAGCAGCGCGCCGGCCCATCCGCATGTCCCTGAGCTGGGCCAGCGCGAATTCGGTCTCGGCCACGAGGTCTGGATCGAGCGTGATGACTTCATGGAAACGCCGGTCAAGGGCTATCACCGGCTCTTCCCCGGCAACAAGACGCGGCTGAAGTATGGCTACGTGATCGAGTGCACCGGCTGCGAGAAAGACAGCAGCGGCAACATCACGGCCGTCTTGGCCACCGTCGTGCCCGACACCAAGAGCGGCACGCCGGGCGCCGACGCGGTCAAGGTCAAGAGCGCCATCACCTGGGTCAGCGTGCATGAGGCGATTGAAGCCGAGGTGCGGCTGTATGACCGCTTGTTCACCGAGGCTCAGCCCGATGGCGGCGACGCCGACTATCTCAGCTACATCAATCCGCAAAGCCGGCGCGTCGCGGTGGCTTATCTGGAGCCATCATTGGCTTCAGTGGCGGCCGGGGCTCACTTCCAATTTGAGCGGCATGGCTATTTCGTCGCCGATCGCATCGATCACCGCAGCGACAAACCGGTCTTCAACAAGATCACCGGCTTGAAGGATGGCTGGTCCAAGTAAGCGAAACTCAGTCTTCGCGAACCTGAATCACCGGGTTCGCGTACTCATGACCGACCACGGCGCGGGCGAACAGATAGTTCTCCAGCGCCCTGGCGCTGAGCACATCCAGCATCACATCGCCTTGTGAATCGCAGGGGAAGGCCAAGGCCTTGCCGCTGTGGAACAGCGACTGAAACCGCAACTCGAACTGTTCGGTGTCCGCTGCCATCGGCGCGGGCGGGGTGGGCTTGGTGCTGCTGCTTTGCATAAATTGGGTGTCCATCTGGGTTACTCCTGAGCTGTCACCATGATCTAGTTCTGCATGTCTGAAGACTAGGCCCCATCTGAGGGGGAGACCATGTGCATACGTCTCGAAATAACGTCGGATGAACACCAGCGGTGGACTAGGGCTTTCACTGACATCAATTTGTCACGAAAAATCCACCCCCTTCAAAAGCCGATTCAGTCTCCCAGCTCGGCCAGATCGGCCATGCGCCGCACCTTGGCCTTGCGGCCCTTGATCTTGCCCTCGGAGAGCCGCTTGACGGCCTCACGCGCAATCCCGCGCTCCACCGCCACATAGCTGTGGAACTCGGTGATATTGATCTTGCCGACCTGCTCGAACTTGAAGCCGGCCTCGCCGGTCAAGGCGCCCAAGATGTCCCCGGGGCGGATTTTTTCCTTGCGGCCACCCAGGATCTGCAGCGTGTCCATCGGCGGCTGCATCACATTGCCCGGGGCCGGGATCAGCGTGTCCAGCTGCTGCCAGACAAAGGCATAGCCCTGCATCTGCTCGATGCGGCCGATGCGGCCCATCTCGTCCAGGCTGGCCAGGCTCAAGGCCAGGCCGTCGGCGCCGGCGCGGCCGGTGCGGCCGATGCGGTGGGTATGCACCTCCATATCGGGCGTCACCTCGACATTGATCACGCATTCCAGCTGCGCAATGTCCAGGCCACGCGCGGCCACATCGGTGGCCACCAGCACCGAGCAGCTGCGGTTGGCGAACTGGATCAAGACCTGATCCCGGTCACGCTGCTCCAGGTCGCCATGCAAGGCCATCGCGACAAAGCCTTGGCCCGAGAGCACCTCGACCAGATCCCGGCATTGCGCCTTGGTATTGCAAAACGCGATCGTGCTGGCCGGGCGGAAGTGGTTCAGCAGCAGCGACACCGCATGCAGGCGCTCACCTTCCGTCACCTCAAAAGCCAGCTGACGAATGCTGGTCGGCGCCTGCACGGCGGAGCTGCTGAGCTTGACCTCCTTGGGCTCGCGCATGAACTGGGCGCTCAATTTCGCGATGCCTTCGGGGTAGGTGGCCGAGAACAGCAGAGTCTGGCGTTTCTTCGGTGCTTGCTTGGCGACGGTGACGATATCGTCAAAGAAACCCATGTCCAGCATGCGGTCGGCTTCGTCCAGCACCAGGGTGTTCAGCGCGCTCAGGTTGAGGCTGCCGCGCTCCAGATGGTCCATCACCCGCCCCGGCGTGCCGACGGCGATATGGCAACCAAAGCCCAAGCTATCCATCTGCGGCTTCATCGGCGAGCCGCCGCAGAGGGTCAGGATCTTGATGTTGTCGGCGGCGCGCGCCAAGCGGCGGATTTCTTGCGTGACCTGATCGGCCAGCTCGCGGGTCGGGCACAGCACCAGGGCCTGCACATCAAAGCGGGCGGCGTCGAGCTTGTGCAGCAGGGCCAGGGCGAAGGCGGCGGTCTTGCCGCTGCCGGTCTGGGCCTGCGCGATCAAGTCCTGGCCGGCCAGGGCCAGCGGCAGGCTGGCGGCCTGGATGGGGGTCATTTGCGTGTAGCCGAGCTGGGCCAGATTGGCCTGCATGGCGGCGCTCAAGGGGAGTTGAGCGAAGGATTGCTTGTCGCTCGAGGGTACGTTCAGGGGTGCGTTCATCGTCGGATTATCCCAGCCAATGCAGGGGCAACCCTGAATCAGCCGCCGGCTCGCTTGATCGTCCAGCCCGGCTGACTCTTCTTCAGCAGCTCGACCACCCGCTCGCAATGGTCGCCCTGCACCTCGATCACGCCGTCCTTGACCGTACCGCCGGAGCCGCAGGCGGTCTTCAAGACCTTGCCCAGGGCGATCAGGCCGGCCTCGTCCAGCTGCACGCCCTTGACCAGGGTGACGCCCTTGCCGGCCCGGCCCTTGGTCTCGCGCGACACCCGCACGACACCGTCGCCCTTGGGCAATACCGGCCGACCACAGCGGCAGTCGGCCTTGGCCTGGCGGCAATCCGGGCAGGTGCGCCCCGTCTCGGTGGAATAGACCAGGCCGCTGAGCGCGCCCAGGCCAGACAAGGTTTTGGTGGGTTTCATTGCATGGCCTCCGCGGGTCTGCCAAACAGCTGCTGATGCAGCTCAAGTGGCGAGTTAATCGTGCGCACCCGCAGATAGGCCTCCTCGGCCTGCGGGTAGTGACGGCGCAAATAATGCAGCCATTGCTTGAGCCGGCCGGCCTGGTGCTTGGCCGGCATGTGAATCATCACCTGCCCCCAGAACAACTGCATCAGCGGCAGCATCGCTTGCCAGCTCAAGGCGCCCGTGCCGGGCGCGCAGATCGCCAAGGCCAGGCCGGGGTTGGCGACCATGCCGCGTCCCAGCATCAGGGCCGTGCAACCGGACTGATCCAGGCAGGCGCGCGCATCGGCGGCGGTCCAGACTTCGCCGTTGGCCACGACCGGCACAGCCACCTGGGTTCTGACCGCGTTGATGCGGTCCCAGTAAGCGGGCGGCTTGTAGCCGTCGGCCTTGGTGCGGGCATGGATGACCAGCTCCTCGGCGCCGCCGGCCACCATCGCCTGCGCGCATTCCAGCGTGCGCGAATCATCCATATAGCCCAGCCGCATCTTGGCCGACAGCGGCATGCCCGCCGGCATCGCGCGCTTGACCGCGCCGACGATTTGCAAAATCAGCTCGGGCTCGTCCAACAGCACCGCCCCGCCCCGGTGCCGATTGACGTTTTTGGCCGGGCAGCCGAAGTTCAGATCGATGCCGGCTGGTTTGAGCGCCGCGAGCTTGGCCGCGTTCTCGGCCATGCAAACGGGGTCCGAGCCCAGCAGCTGCGCGCGCACCGGCACGCCGGCCGGCGTCAGCCCGCCGCTCAGCAGCTCGGGCACGATGCGGGTGAACACGCGGCTAGGCATCAAACGGTCGGTGATGCGAATGAACTCGGACACGCAGCGGTCGATGCCGCCGACGCGTGTAAGCACGTCACGCAACATGTGATCCAACAAACCCTCCATCGGCGCCAACAGAATGACCCCTCGCCCACCGGGTACGGCGGACGATCCCCCGAGGGGATGAGGGTCGGCTTGGGGCGGCCCTGCGCTCGACCCCATCACGTCGCCGCCCCAGCCAGCAGATCTTGCTGGGTCAAATAGAGGCGCAAATCGAACTCCAGCTGCCCGTAGCTGGGCTCCATGTGTTGACAGAGCTGATAAAACGCCTTGTTGTGATCGAGCTCCTTCAGATGCGCTAGCTCGTGGACGACGATCATTTTGAGGAACTCGGCCGGCGCCTCCTTGAACAGGCCGGCGATGCGAATCTCGCGTTTGGTCTTGAGCTTGCTGCCCTGCACGCGCGAGGCCCGCGTGTGCGTACCTAAAGCGTGCTGGATGACCTTGAGCTTGGCATCGAAGCAGACCTTGGACAGCGGTTCGGCATTGCGCAGATAGCGCAGTTTCAAGTCCTGCGTGTAGTCGAACAAGGCCTTGTCGCTGCGCACCTCGTGGCTCAGCGGGTAGCGCTTGGCCAGCAGCTCGCCCAAGCGCCCGGCATCAATCAAGGCCTGCACCTGCTGCAGCGTCTCGGCCGGGTAGCCGCTCAAATACTTCAGAGCTTTCACTGGAGCTGCGCTGAAGCCGGGTAATGCCCGCTGACCCAGGCTTCGAAGCGCGCGCACATCGCGTCTTCGCCGGCACTACTGTCGGCCAGCAGCTCGGCACCGTGAACGATGCGGATCTGCGCGTCCAAGCTCGCCGGCAGCTGCTCGGCATAACTTCTGGCCTCAGCGGCCGCCAGGCTGGCCTGCGCCTCGGCCCAGCAAGATTCAACGGACTGGTCGCAGGCCTCGGCCAGATACCGGGCCGAAAAACCCTCGCCGGTCAGGCTGCGCAGCGTTGCGTCATGGTCGATGCTATTGCCCGGCTGCCAGTAATGCTCGGCCAATAGCGGGCCGATGGCGAGGTTGTCGGTCAAAAATCCATGCTCGCGCAGGAAGAAAGCGCGGGTCTGGTAGACCGCCATATGGGCCAACAAATAGCCCTGATAGCTGGCTGCCGACTCCTGGTTCAGCAAATGCGGAATCGCCAGCATGGGCCGCGGGCTGACCACGCCCAAGACCCGCATTTCGGTCGCCCGCGCCAAGGCCAGCACGGCCTCGGCGCTCAGCTCTTCGTCGCTCATCTGATACAGCGCCGCCTCGAAGTAAGGCACGACGGCAATCGAGCGCTCATCAAAGGCCCGCATCGGCTGGCTGCTGGCGATGCGGTCGTGGATCAGCTCGTCGGGGATGGTCTCGCCGGCGGCGTTCTTGGCATAACGCTTGAGCCAATCGGCGTCGCCGAGCAGGCTGTCGCAGAACATCGATTGGGTCTCGGCGTAGGCCATCGAGGTCGGCGCGAACTCCTGCGAAAAGCAGGGCGAGTTCTGCGCCACATTGGCGAAATGCGCGGCATGGCCGCCCTCGTGGAACAAGGTGTTGATCGCGCGCAGGCCGCTGCCGATCTGATCGGGCTTGGCCTCGGCGGTGAAGTTGATCTGGCCCGGCACCCATGCCCCTTGCGCATTCACATAGCTGGGGATGGGGCCATGGCAAAAGCCGTTTTGGTACTTGCCCTTGCGCTCCAGCAGGTCCAGCTGCAGGGTGGCGCCGCGGTACTGAATGCCCAGGCGGCGGAACGACTCGATCCAGCGCCGCAAGGCCGGACCGAACGGCATGTACTCGTCCATGCGGCGCACCACATCGCCGCTGGAATAGAAACGCAAATTCCAGGGCGCCAGCACCTCGGCGCCGTGGCTGAGCTGAAGGTCGGCCAGCGTGCGCGCATGGGCGCCGTCGGTGCGATCTATGAAGTCGTCCAGGATGGCGGTCAGCTGTGCCGGCGTCATGCGCTCGTTCTTGAGCAGCTTCAGCTCGAAATAGTTGTCGAAGCCCAGCGCCCGCGCAAAGCGGTTGCGCAGCTTGACCAGGTCCAAAAAGCCATTCGCCAAGACCCAGTGCTCGATCTCTTGAAAGGCCGTAAACGAGCTGCGGCGCCTGGCTTCAACCGGGTTGGTGGCCAGATTGGTGGCCAGCATCGACAGCGAGGCGACTTCTGGCTCGCCGCGCTGGTTGATATGGGCGGGCTGCAGCTCGCGCTTGGCCGCAAACAGCGCCGCCTCCGCCTTGATGATCTCGCCCATCAGGGCGCGGGCGGCGTCGTTGTCGATGATATTGGCCTCGAACAGCGCCAGCCAGCCCTTCAATCCGTGCAGCAGCGGCGCATCCTGCTCGGCCGCCGGCAGCGCTTGCAGGGCAGCGATATGGGCGCGCGTGGCGCTCAACTTGGCCGGGTCAGAGATGAAGTCCTTGTAGGCGCCCTCGGCCTGAGCAAAACCCGCCTGATCGTCGCTGGTCGCCATATAGGTGGCCCAGAACAGATCCTCCTTGGTCTTGTGGACCGCGTTGTAGTCAAGGTTCAGTTGATCAAAGAAGGCGCGTGCTGATTGCGGCATGAAACGGGCTCTGGTGGAGTCTGCAAGGGCCGAGAGCATAGCGCCTGCCGGCTTTGCCTGGCAGTTCTGGGATGATTGCCGCCATGGCGAAACGTTTTCAAATCACGCTGGCGGGCGAGTCGACCCGCTTCTGGGCCACGCCGGAGCTGACCCTGCTGCGCGCTTCATTGGCCGGCAATGGCGGCCTGCTCAGCTCTTGCCGCAACGGCACCTGCCGGGCCTGCCGCTGCAAGCTGCTGCAGGGCGAGATCAGCTATTTGATCGAGTGGCCGGGTCTCAGCGCCGAGGAAAAAGCCGAGGGTTGGATCCTGCCCTGCGTCGCTCAGGCGCGCAGCGATCTGGTCCTGCAGCGCCCCTGACGAGATCAGCCGGCAGCGTCCGGTGGCTTGGCCGGCAGACCCGACTCGGCTTCGGCCGCATCGATCAGCTCACTCCCAAGCGCCGCTGCGTCCAGCCTTTGCTTGCGGGTTTCGGCCAGGTAATGCTCCTCGATGAAGTTTTTCTCGACCAGATTGCGCTGCAAGGAATCTTCCAGTTCCTCGACGCGGCCGTTGAGCTTTTCGATTTCTTTTTCGAGCTGTTTGCGGGCATCTTCGGTGGCACTTTCGCCGTCTGGGCCGCCCACTTCTTCGCCATCATGCTGCGGCGGGTCGGCGGACAAGATCGCCAGGTCGCGCCGCAGCTTCTCAATCGTCTGGCCGGCTTCGGCCAACTGCTCCCGCTGGGCCTGGGCTTCGCGCTCGAGCTTCTTCAGCGCCGCCGTGTCGCCCACCGCGCCGGTGTTGGCCGGTGCTGCCTCGGCGGGAATCGGATTCAAGGCCAAGGTTTCCAGCTCACGCTGCAGGCGCGCCGCGGTGCGCTCCGCCCGTTCGGCCCGGGTTTCGGCCATGCCATGCTTTTCTTGCCACTGCTGCATCTGCGCGCGCGCTTGCTCGGCGCGCTGGCGGACCGCATTGATCTCGGCCTGGTCGTTGAGGGTTTGACCGGTGCGGCTGCGGAAGTTGTTCAATAGCCTTGAGCTTTCTTCCAGCCGTTCGCGTGCCTGCGCCAATTCCAGCTGCACCCGGCGGCGCTGCGCCACCATGCGCTCTACCTCGTTGCGGTGGCTGCGTTTGAGCGCCTCCAGGCCCTCCTCGTTCATATCGCTGGCATGTTCAGGCCAGGGCAAACGGCTTGTTGAGTCTTGCGTATCGGCGTTGCCGCCACCGTCCACACCAAAGGTATTGAGCAATTGCCGCATCAGCAGGGGCAGCTCGGTCAAGCCGCGCAAATCCGCTGACGCCAAGTCCCCAGCCCCGCCGCCGCCCGAGCCGCCACCGCGCTCGGCCACCCGCATCAACTCATTCGAGGCCGCCTTCATCGCACGGCCGGCCTCGCGCGTCTCACGCAAGGCGTTGACGATGTGGATATGGTTGCTTTCCTCGTAGCGGGTCATGCGCCAGTAGGTACCGATGACCACGATGATCACAATCACATTGGCCAAGAACAGCGACAGTGCCGCCAGGCTTTCGAGCGTAAATTCAGCCATCGCGCTGCGCCCCTAGACCCGCACAAAGGCGAGTCGACCTTCGCCGTAGCCCGGCACCGAGAGGCGGTAGTCGCTGCGGCCATGGCCGCGCGCCATCAAGCTGCCCATTTTTTCGAACGGCTTGCTCATCATATTGGCCACCTTCAAGGAAATTTCGGGTGAGTCCTTGGGCTTGAACAAGAGCCCGGCGGCGGTCTGCATGAACTGATCGGCAAACTTCATCATCTCGGCCGTGGGCGCGCCCGCCTGCATCGCCGCACGCACCGGCGCCGGCTGCAGCTGCGCCCCGCCGCCGCCGAGAATGCAACAGATATTCAGGTCCAAAACGCCCAGCGCATGCGGCGTCTTGTGGCCCGCCGCCACATACATGGCCAGGTTGTGGGGCAGCTTCAGCTCGCTCAAAAGCTGGCCGGGGGCGGCGATCAGGCGAAACGGAATGTCACGCAGGAAGAATTTGATCAAACCGCTCAGCGCGGCCTCGGACTCAAAAGCCGGCGCGGGGCCCGGCGGCGCCGTCAACTCGGCGATTCGCTCGGCCAAGGCTTGTTGAACCTCGCGCTGCAGATCTTCGTCCTTGAAGGGCTTGTTGATCACAAACAGCGCGCCGTTGCTGCGCGCCTGATCGAGATGGCGCGGCGCCGTCTCGGTGGTCACGAAACCGACCTTGATCTCATGCCGGCCAATCTGGCGCAAGGTCTGCAGCATCTCCAGGCCGCCGACCTTGGGCATATGCCAGTCCGAGATGACCAGATCCGGCTCGAATGAGCCCACTAGGCGCAAGGCCTGCTCGCCGTCCATGGCCAGCTCGATCAACAAGGGGCCGAGCTGGGCGTTCTGCAACACCCGCTGGATGATGGCTTGAATGGCCCGACTGTCATCAACAATCAGGACACGCAGCGGGGCATGTGTGGCTGTTTGCATGGCTTTTAGTTCTCGCTGGAAAGGCCGGGGGGTGAACATATTTCGCCGGGCAAGGCATCCCCGGTCAGGGCATGTATATCGGTCAACATCACGGCCAAGCGTTGCGCCTGGTCGGCGGAAACAAAGAGCGCGCGCAGCTCGCCGCTCTGGCTGAAGTCCTGCCACTGCCGCTGGCCCGGCATCTCGGGCAGGCCCAGATTGCTCAGGCTGGTGTCTTCCAAGCATTGCAGCAAGCAAGCGCTGAGGATATTGCACAGCTCCATGCCCGCGTCTTGCACATCGGCGGGTTGCAGCTGATCCTTGGGCAAACCGAACATGGCCGCCGCCAAGGCCTTGGCTTCGGCCTCGCCGAGCATCAACAGCACAAGGGCCCGAGGGTGGCTGGAGAAGCCGGTGACGCAGTCGGTGATCGGCAGCGAGAAGCAGGCGTCGTTCGGCCGCAAGCTGGGCAGGCAGGCTGCCGCCACAAAGGGGCAGTTCTTGCCACTCAGGCCTGCCCAAACATTGGCTAACTTTGATGCGACGAGCGCTGATTGCACGCAATGACTCCGTGGCGATGGCGGAGTTTGCACTTGAAACCCTGTACAGCAAGCGCAAAGCTGTGCGGGCAATGCCAGTTTGTTCGCCGCATTGGGAGGACGCGGCAGCACATCGTGGCCGCCGCGGCCAGTGTCACAAAACCTTGATCGCCGTTTCTTGACGAAGCGGGCGCGCCCCGCAGCCAGGTCGCCAACGCATTCCACAGCCGCTGTGGATAAGTCCGTGTACAGCCTGCGTACGCTTACGCCAAGTGCTTGAAAACAATCAATCTTTCTTGATTTGCCTAAAAATCAGGCAGTACTGCACAAGCGGCCCAGTGAGGAGGCGGGATAATCCCGGGCTGTTGCGCGGCCCCCGGCCCTTCGCCAAAAAGCGCTCGATCAATCCGCTTGATCGGCTTGTCAACAAGCTTGCCTCTATGCACAGAACCATTTTCACCACGCCGCTTGTCAACCGTTTTTTGCGCGCCGCCTCGCTGGCCTTCCTCAAGTTCAAAGGCTGGAAGATTGACGGCAGCCTGCCGCCCGGACAAAGCAAATACGTGTTGATCGCCGCACCCCACACCAGCAACTGGGACCTGCCCTACACCTTGATGGTGGCGTTTGCCTTGCAGTTGACGCCGTACTGGATGGGCAAGAGCCAGATTTTCCGCTGGCCATTTGGCGGCCTGATGCGCTGGCTGGGCGGCATCGCGGTGAACCGGGAGCAGTCCAGCAATTTGGTCGCGGCATCGGCTGCGGCGTTGGTGGCCGCCGATGGCCCGGTGCAGCTGATCGTGCCGCCAGAAGGCACGCGCAGCAAAACGCGCTACTGGAAAACCGGTTTTTATTGGATCGCCCACACGGCGCAAGTGCCCATCGTGATGGCCTATATGGACTACCCGCGCAAGCTCAGCGGCCTCGGGCCGGTATTCGTGCCGACCGGCGATATCGAGGCCGATATGGTCCGCATCAAGGCCTACTACGCGCAATTCAAGGGCAAGAACTGGCAGCAGTTCGACCATCAATGAACGAACAGCAAAAAACCATCAAACCCAAAGACCCGCTGCACGGCCTGACGCTCGAGGCGATCGTGACCGCCCTGGTCGACTACTTCGGCTGGGAGGAGCTGGGCCAGCGGATCGAGATCCGCTCCTTTGTGATCGACCCCAGCGTCGCCTCCAGCCTGAAGTTCCTGCGCAAAACACCCTGGGCGCGCGCCAAGGTGGAGAGCTTGTACTTGTTCATGCTGCGCGAGCAGTCGCGTGGGCAACGCAACTGAAGCATTGAGCACCTGAGGATCAGCGCCCGCCGTCCGGCAGCTCGATCTTCAGCTCCAGCACATCCAGATCGCCCTGATGCTCCAGGCTGACCTTGATGTCGTCCGGGTCGATCTTCATGTATTTGGAGATCACCAGCAGCAGCTCGTTCTTCAGCTGGGGCAGATAGTCGGGGCTGGCGGTGCGGCCATTGCGCTCATGCGCCAGAATCAGCTGCAGGCGCTCTTTGGCGACATTGGCCGTGGTCTTCTTCTCGCCAAGAAAATAGCTCAGAAATCCCATCTCAAACTCCTCACTTGCCGCCGAACAGGCGCTTGAACAAGCTCGGCTTGATCGCCTCGATAAAGCGCATAGGACGCTCCTCGCCCAGGAAGCGGCGCACCACGTCTTTATAGGCCTCGGACACATCGCTGCCCTGCATATGGATGGCCGGCGAGCCTTGGTTGGACGCCTGCAGCACGATCTCGGATTCCGGGATCACGCCGATCAGCGGCGTGCGCAGAATCTCGTGGATGTCCTCCAGCGACAGCATATGACCACCCTCGACCCGGCTCGGGTTGTAGCGGGTGATCAGCAAATGCTCCTTGATCGGCTCCTTGCCCTCGATGGCGCGGCGGGTCTTGCTATTGAGCATGCCCAGGATGCGGTCGGAGTCGCGCACCGACGAGACCTCGGGGTTGGTCACGACGATGGCCTCATCAGCGAAATGCATGGCCATCAAGGCGCCGGTTTCGATGCCGGCCGGCGAGTCGCAGATGATGAACTCGAAGTCCATCGCCTTGAGCTCCTCCAGCACCCGCTCGACGCCCTCGACCGACAGCGCGTCCTTGTCGCGCGTCTGCGAGGCGGCCAGGATGAACAGCTTGTCCAGCTGCTTGTCCTTGATCAGCGCCTGGCTGAGCTTGATCTCGTCATTGATGACGTTGATCAGGTCATAGACCACGCGGCGCTCACAACCCATGATCAGGTCCAGATTGCGCAGGCCGACGTCAAAGTCGATCACGCAGGTTTTGTGGCCCCGCAAGGCCAGGCCGGTTGCGAAGCTGGCACTGGTGGTGGTTTTGCCCACGCCGCCTTTGCCCGAAGTCACCACGACGATTTTTGTCATCGAATCGATCCCTTAAGAAAATAGTTCACTGAGAGGCCGCCAAGGCAGCCCTGCGTTCATTTCAGAGCTTGAGCGGCTCCATAATTAATTTTTCGCCTTCCAGGCGGATCTGCGCCGGCTTGCCAAATACCGTCTCGGGCAGCGGGTTCTCGGTCGTGCGGTAGGTACCGGCGATCGCGATCAGCTCGGCCTCCATGCAGGTCGCAAAGATGCGCGCCTCGGTATTGCCCTTGGCGCCGGCAATCGCCTTGCCGCGCAGCGGCGCGTAG